>CAXVWQ010000126.1:0-6148 GCA_964263755.1 Roseomonas sp.
GACGTAGTCCGGCATGTTCAGGTTGCGCGTGGGGTGCAGCCAGATCGGCAGGTCGTGCTCCGCCATCAGGGCGAACAGCGGCTCGTACTCGCCGCCGTCGAGGGGCTTGCCCGCGACGTTGGTGAAGATCTGGATGCCCCGCGCGTTCAGCGTGGTGATGGCGCGGGTCGCCTCCTTCACCGCCTCGTCCGCGTCGAGCATCGGGACGGTGGCGACGAAGGCCGGGAAGCGGTCAGGGTATCGCGCGCAGAGGTCGGCGAGGCCGTCATTGCCCATGCGGGACAGGGTGACCGTGCCCTCCAGCGGCAGCACGTCCTCCAGCGCGGGGTTGGGGAGGGAGATGACTTGGCCGTAGCCCGGTCCGGCCTCGTCCATCTGGCGGAAGCGGGCGTCGAGGTCGTGGATCGCCGTCACGGCCTTGAGGCGTGCGGCCATGTTGCCGAGCTTCGGGGAGGACTTGCCGAAGGCGTCGTAGAACGCCGCCGGGACGATGTGGGTGTAGATGTCCAGCGCGTCGGTCATTCCGGCTGGATCCCGGCGGCGCGGACCACGGCGGTCCAGCGGGCGAGGTCGGCGGCGACGAGGTCGCGCAGGCGCTCCGGCGGGCCGCCGACGGGGGTCATGCCCTGGCCCGCCATCGTGGCGCGGACCTCGGGCAGCGCCAGCACCTCGTTCACCACGGCGTTGAGGCGGGCGAGGGTGGCGGGCGGCGTCGCGGCGGGGGCGAAGAGGCCGTACCAGCCCGCCATCTCCACGCCGGGGACGCCGCCCTCCGCGAAGGTCGGGACGTCCGGCACGGTGGGCGCGCGGGCCGGGGCGGCGACGGCGACCAGCCTCACCCGCCCCTCGTCGGACAGGGTCTTCGCCGCGCCGAGGGTGGAGAACAGGGCGGTGACCTGACCGGAGAGCAGGTCGGCGGTGGCGCCCGCGAAGCCGCGGTAGGGCACGTGCGTCACCTCGATGCCCGCGCGCTGGGCGAAGAGTTCCATGCCGAGGTGATGCGGCGTGCCGATGCCGGGGGAGCCGTAGTTCACGGCGCCAGGGCGGGCCTTCGCGCGGGCGATGAAGTCGGCGAGCGTCGCGCCGCCCGAAGGATGCAGGAGCATCCCCATGTCAACGTTCCCGATCTGCGCGACGGGCGCGAAACTCGTCACGGGGTCGTAGGGCACGTTGCGGAACATCGGGACGTTCAGGACGAAGGTGTTCGTCGTCACCATCAGAGTCGTGCCGTCCGGCGTCGCGCGGGCGGCGGCGCCGGTGCCGATGTTGCCGGAGGCGCCGACGCGGTTGTCCACGACGTGCGGGGTGCCGGTGCGGCGGGCCATGCCGTCGGCGATGAGACGGCCGACGAGGTCGGGCGGGGCGCCGGGGGAGAAGGGGACGATCACCGTCACGGGGCGCGCGGTCTGGGCGAGGGCGGGAGCGGCGAGGGCCACCCCTGCCGCGCCGGACACACGAAAAAGGGTTCGGCGGTCGGGCATGGCGGTCATTCCGGTTGGATTCCCGCGGTGCGGACGACGGTCGTCCAGCGCGCGAGGTCGGCGGCGACGAGGTCGCGCAGGCGGTCGGGGGGGCTGGGGGCGGGGGTCATGCCCTGGGCCGCCATGGCGGTGCGGACCTCCGGCGCGGCCAGCACCTCGTTGGCGGCGGCGTTGAGGCGGGCGATCGTCGCGGGCGGCGTGCCGGCGGGGGCGAAGAGGCCATACCATACGTTCACCTCGATGCCGGGGAAGCCGGCCTCGGCGAAGGTCGGGACGTCCGGCAGCGACGGGTGGCGCTCCGGGTCGGCCATCGCGGCGACGCGCACGCGGCCGTCCTCCGCCAGGGCCCGGGCGGCGCCGACGGTGGAGAACAGGGCGGCGACCTGGCCGGACAGCAGGTCGTTCGCGGCGCCGGTGAAGGCGCGGTGCGGCACGTGCGTCAGCTCGACGCCCGTGCGCTGGCGCAGCAGTTCCATCGCGAGGTGGTGCGGCGTGCCGATCCCCGGCGACCCGTAGTTCAGCGCGTCCGGCCGCGCCTTCGCGCGCGCGACGAACTCCGCGACCGTGGCGCCGCCGGAGGGATGGAGGAGAAGGCAGAAGGCGGAGGTGGCGAGGAGGGCGACGGGCGCGAAATCCGCCACGGGGTCGTATGGGATGGAACGGAACATCGGCACGTTGAGGACGAGCGCGTTCGTCGTCAGCAGCAGCGTGCCCCCGTCGGGCATCGCGCGGGCGGCGGCGCCGGTGCCGATGCGGCCGGAGGCGCCGACCCGGTTCTCCACGACGTGCGGCGTGCCGGTGCGGCGGGCGAGGCCGTCGGCCAGCAGCCGGGCGACGAGGTCGGGCGGCGCGCCGGCGGCGAGGGGGACGATGATCGCGGTGGGGCGGGCGGTCTGCGCGAGGGTGGGGGTCGCGAGCACCGCGCCGGCGGCGCCGAACAGCGTGCGGCGGGTCGCGGCGAACGCCGGTGCGGCGTCGGATGCCCGGCGGGATGCCGCGTCGCCTGTCATGGCCAACTCCTCCGTCGGGGCCGCTCTGGCGGCGGCCCTTCCCCGTCGTCTCAGGCCGCCGCGCGGCGCTCCCCGGCCTCGTCGGCGATGGGGTTCCGCAGGATGCCGACGCGCTCAACCTCCACTTCGCACACGTCGCCGGGCTTCATCCAGAGCGGGGGCTTGCGGGCGAGGCCGACGCCGGCGGGGGTGCCGGTCACGATGACGTCGCCGGCCTCCCAGGTGATCGCCTCGGACAGCGTGGACACGAGGGTGGCGACGTCGAAGATGAGGTCGTTGGTCGAGGCGGTCTGGACGACCTGCCCGTTGAGGCGGGTCTCGATCCGCAGGCCGCGGCAGCCGGGGGGGAGTTCGTCGGCGGTGACGAAGAACGGGCCGAAGGCGCCGGTGCCGTCGAAGTTCTTGCCGACGGTCCATTGCGGCGTGCGGATCTGGTAGTCGCGCACCGAGGCGTCGTTGAAGAGGGAGTAGCCGACGACGTGGTCGAGCGCCGCGTCCTTCGCGATGTGGCGGCCGCCGCGGCCGATGATCGCGACCAGCTCGCCCTCGTAGTCGAGGTGGGTGGAGACGCGGGGGCGGATGATCGGGGCGCCGTGGCCGATGAGCGAGGAGGCGAAGCGGCCGAAGATCGTGGGGTAGGTGGGAACGGCGAAGCCGGATTCGGCGGAGTGGTCGGCGTAGTTCAGGCCGACGCAGACGATCTTCGGGGGGGTCGGGAGGGGCGGGAGGAGTTCGACGGTCCCGATGTCCACCGGGGCGCCCTGCGCGAGGGCGCGGGCGGCGTCGACCAGCGCGCCGCCGCCGCGGGTGATGAGGGTCTGCAGGTCGCCGGGGTGGTCGGGTTCGCCGGCCATGAGGCCATGGAAGGGGCCGCCGTTCCCGGACGCGGCAAGGCCGGTACGGCCGTCCCGGCGGAATGCTGCGAAGCGCATGGAACCGTTCCCCTCGTCGTTCCGCCGCGGCGGCGCGTTGGAGGAGGTTTGGCGAGGTGTCGTGGCAGCGTCAAGCAAAAATCTATTTTCCTTGGTGACGTGGATTTTCATGGCTAAGGTGATCCCCATGCGCGCCCCCTCCCCCGCTGCCAGCCTGACCCTGGCCGCCTACGAACGACTGCGCGCCGACCTGCTGGCGTGCCGGCTGCGGCCGGGGGAGCGGCTGCGGATCGGGGAGTTGTGCGAGGCGCTATCCGTCTCGCTCTCCGCGGTGCGGGAGGCGCTGTCGCGGCTGACGGCGGAGGGGCTGGTGGTGGCGGAGCCGCAGCGGGGATTTCGCGCCGCGCCGATCTCCGCGGCCGAACTGCGCGACCTGACCGCGGTGCGCGTGGAGATCGAGGGAATGTGCCTCCGGCGCGCCATCGCGGCGGGCGACGTGGGGTGGGAGGAGCGTCTCGTGGCGGCGCACCACCGCCTCGTCCGCACGCCGGAGCGGGAGGCGGGCGACGAGGGGCGGGTGGGCGAGACGTTCTCGGCGGCGCACGCGGCGTATCACCGGGCACTCGTCGCCGGCTGCGATTCGCCGTGGCTGCTGCGGCTGCGGGAGCTGCTGTTCGCGCAGAGCGAGCGCTACCGCCGCCTGTCCGTGCCGCTGGCCCGGGAGGGGCGCGACCTGCCGCGCGAGCACCGGGAGATCGTGGACGCGGCGCTGGCCCGGGACGCGGACGCGGCGGTCGCGCTGCTGTCGGCGCATTTCGAGTTGACGAGCGTGATCCTGCTGCGGGCGGAGACGGTGGTGCCGGACGGTGCGCTGGCCGCGACCGGACGCTGAACGCCGGGGGTATCCGGCGGCAGGAGACGGTTGGGACCCGGCGCGCGGGCTACCGTCGGGTGAGGTCGAGGCGCCCGGCCGCCGCGAGGGCGAGGAGCAGCGCCGAGACGTGCATCGCCTGGGCGAGGACGCCGTCCGCAAGCCCAGCGAGGACGCGGTCCACGAGGATGCGCTCGACGGTGATGTCCTCGCCGTCCTCGTGCGCGGTCGGGTGGCGGAGGGTGGCGCCCGCCGCCAGGACGGTGTGGCAGCGGTTGCGATGGGTGGCGGTGTTGGGGTGGAGGGAGGCGACGAGGCGCGGGGCATCGGCGTCGAACCCCGTCTCCTCCCGCAGCTCGCGCATGCCGGCCAGCACGGGGTCGGTGTCCTCCGGGTCCATCGCACCGGCCGGGAGTTCCAGCGTGACGGCGCACGCGCCGTGGCGATACTGGCGGACGAGGACGAGGTGGTCGTCGGGCGTGATGGCGACGACCTGGACCCAGTCGGGGTAGGTCAGCGCGTAGAACGGATCGAGGACGTGGCCGCGCGAGGTGCGGACGCGGTCGGCGGAGACGTCGATCCAGCGGTCGCGCAGCGCGGTGCGGCTGGACAGGAGGGTCCCCCCCCCGGCGAGGGGAGCCTCGCTCACTCCGCGGCGATCCGCGGGGTGTCCATGTAGGCCTCCAGCGGCGCGCAGGTGCAGGCGAGGTTGCGGTCACCGTGGACGTTGTCCACGCGCTTCACCGGCGGCCAGTATTTCGCCGCACGCACCCAGGGGAGCGGGAAGGCGGCCTGCTCCCGCGTGTAGGCGTGCGCCCAGGCATCCGACACCACTTCCGCGGCGGTGTGGGGGGCGTTCTTCAGGGGGTTGTCGGCGCGGTCGGCGCGGCCCTCCTCCACGGCGCGGATCTCCCCGCGGACGGCGATCATGGCCTCGACGAAGCGGTCGAGTTCCTCTTGCGGTTCGGATTCCGTCGGCTCGACCATCAGCGTGCCGGTGACGGGCCAGGACATGGTGGGGGCGTGGAAGCCGTAGTCCTGGAGGCGCTTGGCGATGTCCTCCACCGTCACGCCGGCCGTCGCCGCGAAGCTGCGGCAGTCGAGGATGCATTCGTGCGCCACCATGCCGTTGCCGCCGCGGTAGAGGATGGGGAAGTGCGGCTCCAGGCGCTTCGCGACGTAGTTGGCCGACAGGATGGCGACCTGCGTCGCGCGGGTGAGGCCGGCGGCGCCGGTCATGCGGATGTAGGCGTAGGGGATCGGCAGGATGCAGGCCGATCCGAAGGGGGCGGCGGAGACGGGGCCGAAGCCCGTGGCGGGGCCGGCTTCCGCGAGCATCGGGTGGTTCGGCAGGTGCGGCGCGAGATGGGCGGCGACGCCGATGGGGCCGACGCCCGGGCCGCCGCCGCCGTGCGGGATGCAGAAGGTCTTGTGCAGGTTCAGGTGGCACACGTCCGCGCCGATGGCGGCGGGGGAGGTGAGGCCGAGCTGCGCGTTCATGTTCGCGCCGTCCATGTACACCGGGCCGCCGGCGGCGTGGACCTTGGCGCAGATGGTGCGGATGGACTCCTCGAAGACGCCGTGGGTGGAGGGGTAGGTGACCATCAGCGCCGAGAGGTTCCCAGCATGCGTCGCGATCTTCGCGTCGAGATCGGCGAGGTCCACGTTGCCGTCGCGGTCGCAGCCGACCACCACCACGCGCATCCCGGCCATCACCGCGGACGCTGGGTTGGTGCCGTGGGCGGAGGAGGGGATGAGGCAGACGTCGCGATGCGCGTCGCCGCGGGCGCGGTGGTAGGCACGGATGGCGAGGAGGCCGGCGTACTCGCCCTGCGAGCCGGCGTTGGGTTGCAGCGAGACCGCCGCGAAACCCGTGCAGGCGCAGAGCCAGGATTCCAGGCGGCGGGCGAGCTC
>CAXVWQ010000127.1:0-3948 GCA_964263755.1 Roseomonas sp.
ACCACGCGCGCTTGCGCCGCGTGGTGACCACCCCTCCAACGGGGGCGTTCACAGACGGGGGTCCAGGGGCCCCTGGCTCCTGGCGGATGGAGGTCTGGAGGAAGGCAGAGCCTTCCTCCAGGGCCACGAGCGCACCCTCCGGAGTGGTCCGGAGGGAAGCCCGCCGGCATCGGCGGTGTCGTTACTCGATGGCGCGGAAGCCCGTGGCGCGCACCACTTCGGCCCAGCGTGCCGTCTCGGCCCGCATCATCGTGCCGAAGGGTTCGCGGCCGTTCGGGGCGACGCGGAAGCCGGCCTCCTCCATGCGGGTCCGCACGGCGGGGGCGGCGAGGGCGCGGAGGATGGCGGCTTCCAGCGAGGCCAGGACGGGCGCGGGCGTCGCGGCGGGGGCGACGAGGCCGAACCAGGCGTGGAAGGCGAGGGCGGGTTGCCCCGCCTCGGTCGCCGTCGGCACCTCCGGCAGCAGCGGGGACCGGGCGGGGCCGGTGACCATGAGGGCGCGGAGGCGGCCGGAGCGGACCTGGGGGGCGACGAGGGCGACGGTGCCGAACATCCCCTGCACGTCGCCGTTGAGGATGGCGGTCATCGCGTCGCCCGTGGCGCGGAAGTGCACGGCCTCCGACCGCAGCCCGACGGCGTTGGCCAGGATGGCGGCGCCGAAATGGCCGGGGGTGCCGGCGCCGAACGTGCCCATGAAGACCCCCGGCCGGGCGCGGGCCCAGGCGAGGTAGGCCGGAAGGTCGGCGGGGGCGTTCGCGGGGGCGTTCGCGGGGACGACGAAGGCGAAGTCGGCCGCCGCCACCTCCGCCACCGCGGCGAAGTCCCGGGCGGGGTCGTAGGGCAGGCGGGCGTAGGTGGAGGGGGCCATGGCGAGCTGCGCGACCTCCCCGAACAGCAGCGTCGTCCCGTCCGGCGCGGCGCGGGCGACCTCCTGTGCCGCGATCGCGCCCGCCGCGCCGGGCTTGTTGTCCACCACGATGCCCGCCGGCACCCCCTCGCGCATGCCGTCGGCCAGGATGCGCCCGACCACGTCCGGGCCGGACCCCGGCGGGAAGCCGAGGACGAAGCGGACGGGGCGGTCCGGCAGGGCGGCGCGGGCCCCGGCGGCGGGGATGGCGGCGGCGGCCGAGAGCAGGACGCGGCGCGACGGGATGGGCATGGGGCGTTCCTCCGGGTTCGTTGCCGCGCTCGTATCATCGCGTGCCGGGGCGGTGAACCGGCGGGCCCCGCGTGCTGCGGCGCGTCATGGAACGCGGCCTCCGGCATCCTTCCAAGCCGCCGCGAACCGCCGTATTCCTGCCCCACGAGGACGGGACACCCCGGCCGCGCGAGCCTGCGCCATCATCATCGCCGGAGACGACGTCCGAATGAATGCGGTCAGCCCGATCAGCCCCAGCAACGGCACGTCCCCGGGCAGCGCCGATGCGTCCGTCCAAGCCTTGGCCGGCACCGGCGTCTCGGGCGCCTCCGTCCACGCCAACCTCGCGGCACCGGGCCTCGTCGCCCACGCGATGCGGCGGGGGGAGGGGCGGCTCTCCGCGGACGGCGCCTTCATCGGCGTGACGGGGCAGCACACCGGGCGGTCCGTGCAGGACAAGTTCGTGGCGGACGACCCGGAGGTCACGGACGCGATCTGGTGGGGCAAGGTCAACCAGAAGCTGGCGCCGGCGAAGTTCGACGCCTTCGTCGGGCGCGTGCGGGGCTACCTCGGGGCGCAGGGCGAGCTGTTCACCCAGGACCTGTACGCCGGCGCCGACCCCGCGCACCGCATCCGCGTGCGGCTCGTGACGACGAACGCGTGGCACGCCCTGTTCGCCCGCAACATGTTCATCCGGCCCGCGAAGGAGGACCTCGCCTCCTTCCAGCCGGACTACGTCATCCTCCACGCGCCGGAGATGGACGCGGACCCCGCGGCCGACGGCGGGCGCGCCAACTCCACCACCCTCATCGCGCTGTCCTTCGCGAAGAAGGTGATCTGCATCGCCGGCACCTCCTACGCCGGCGAGATCAAGAAGAGCATCTTCACGGTGATGAACTGGCTGCTGCCGGCGCGCGGCGTGCTGCCGATGCACTGCTCCGCCAACGTGGGCAAGGCCGGCGACACCGCGCTGTTCTTCGGCCTGTCCGGCACCGGCAAGACCACGCTGTCCTCCGACCCCGAGCGCGCGCTGATCGGGGACGACGAGCACGGCTGGGCGGAGAAGGGCGTCTTCAACTTCGAGGGCGGGTGCTACGCCAAGGTCATCAAGCTCTCGAAGGAGGCGGAGCCGCAGATCTGGGACGCCTCCCACCGCTTCGGCGCGGTGCTGGAGAACGTCGTGGCCGACGAGCGTGGGCACCTCGACCTCGAGGACAACAGGCTCACGGAGAACACCCGGTCCTGCTACCCCATCGAGTTCATCCCGAACACGGTCCCGGGCGGCATCGCGGGGCTGCCGAAGAACGTGGTGATGCTGACGGCGGACGCCTTCGGCGTGCTGCCGCCGATCTCCAAGCTGACGCCGGCCCAGGCGATGTACCACTTCATGTCCGGCTACACCGCGCGGGTCGCGGGCACGGAGAAGGGGCTGGGCCGCGAACCGCAGGCCACCTTCTCCACCTGCTTCGGCGCGCCCTTCCTGCCGCGCCACCCCGAGGTGTACGGCAAGATGCTCGCGGCCCTCATCGCCCGCGACGGGGCGCAGGTGTGGCTCGTGAACACCGGCTGGACCGGCGGCGCCTACGGCACGGGCCAGCGGATGAGCATCAGGCACACCCGCGCCCTCCTGCGCGCGGCGCTCGACGGGTCGCTCGCCAACGGCGCCTTCTCGACCGAACCCTTCTTCGGCCTGTCCATCCCCACCCACCTGCCCGGCATTCCCTCGGGGGTGCTGAACCCCCGCGAATCCTGGTCCGACAAGGCCGCCTACGACCGCACCGCCCGCGACCTGCAAGCCCGCTTCGAGGCGAACTTCGAGACCTTCGCGGGCGCGGTGAGCGACGACGTGAAGGCCGCGGCGATCCGCGCGGCGGCGTAGGCCCGGCGCGGGCGGACCCCCCGGCGGGGGGCCGCGCGCTTCGACCTCGTCCCGGGGGCGGTTCCCCAGCGCCACGGGAACCCGCCCCCCGCCTTGCGGCCCCGCCCGCCCCGCGTCAGCATCGGGCATCGGCAGGAGCCCGCGCCATGGACGTCATCTCGCGTGCGAAGGGCCTGATCCTCGATCCCGCCGCCGAATGGGCGCGCATCGCGCCGGAGGGGGGAACGCCGAAGGACCACCTGCTGGCCTACGCCGTGCCGATGGCGGCGATCCCGGCGGTGGCGGGGCTGATCGGGACCGTAGCCTTCGCGGGGCCGGGTCTCGCGGTCGTCGGGATCGTCGTCGCGGTGCTGGGCTACGTCCTGTCGCTCGCCTCGGTCTTCGTCCTGGCGAAGCTGATCGAGGCGCTGGCGCCATCCTTCGGGGGGGTGGCGGACCCGCTCTCCGCGATGAAGCTATCCGTGTACTCGCCGACCGCGGCGTGGCTCGCCGGCCTCTTCTCCCTCGTCCCCGCCCTCGGCTTCCTCGGGCTGCTGGGGCTGTACAGCGCCTACATCTACTGGGTCGGCGTGCCCCACACGGTGCGCGTGCCGGACGAGCGGCGAGTGGTCTTCACGGTCGTCCTCGTGATCGTCGCGGTCGTCGTGAACATCCTCATCGGAATGCTGATCGGACTGGTGGTGGGCGCCCTGCTGCTGCGCTGATACCGGCCCGCGTCTCTCCTGACCTTTTCGGGGAGGTGGCGCCCGTGGCCCTGGAGGAAGGCTCTGCCTTCCTCCAGACCTCCATCCGCCAGGAGCCAGGGGCCCCTGGACCCCCTTCGTAAAACGTCCCCGTTCGGAGGATGGTCCCTACGCGCGCTTGCGCCGCGTAGGGACCATCCTCCGAACGGGGACATCGCTTTTACCGAACGCGGGTCCAGGGCCCGCTG
>CAXVWQ010000128.1:0-9495 GCA_964263755.1 Roseomonas sp.
GTCGCGGGCGCGCTGCAGGACCACCGCCGCGCCATCATCATGGGCGTGAAGTCCTTCGGGAAGGGCTCCGTCCAGACCGTCATGCCGCTGCCGGGCAACGGCGCCATCCGGCTGACGACGGCGCGCTACTACACGCCCTCCGGCCGCTCCATCCAGGCGACGGGCATCGCGCCGGACATCGAGGTTCTGGCGCAGCGCGAGGACGCCCAGGCGACGCGGCTGCGGGAGCGGGACCGGGAGTCGGAGCTGCGCAACTCCCTCCGCAACGAGGCGGACCGCAACGCCCGGCCGCCCGCGCCGCTGCCGCCGCTGAACCTGCCGAACGGGGTGCAGGACCGCGTGCAGCGGATGCCCGCCGAAGGCTCCGCGGCCTTCGACCCGACGAAGCCCGAGACGGACCACCAGTTGCAGCAGGCGACCGCCTTGCTGCGCAACATCGTCGCCGCCGGGCCGCAGCGCCGCGCCTCCCGCTGAGGTCGGCGCGGGGGTTCCCGGCGTGAGGGGCCTTGCCGCGTTCTGGTTCGTCGTCCTCGCCGCCCTCGGCGGCGGGGCGGCCTACCTCCACCACCTCGGGCCGCCAGAGGCCGCGATCCCGGCCCCGACTCCGATCGCGGTTCCGCCCGCCCCGCCGGAACCGCCGCGTGCCGAGGCACCGCCCCGCCCCGTGCCGGAGCCGCCGCCCCCGGCCACAACGGGCGATGCGGTGGCGGGCCCGGTGCCCTCGGCGCCCGAGCCGCCGCCCCTCGCGCAGCTGCGGTCACCGCCCTCCGCCACCGCCGCCCGGCCGACCCCGGCGCCCGATCCCGCCTTGCAGGAGCCCTCCCCCCACGGCCTCGTCCCGCGCATCGGGCCGGAGGGGCGAACCGCCGCCCGGACCTATTCCCGCGCCGCCGAAGCGCCGGCGGGGCGGCCGCGCGTCGCCCTCGTCGTCGGCAACATCGGTCTCAACGCCTCGCTGTCCGAGGAGGCGATCCGTCGCCTGCCACCGGAGACGGGCCTCGCCTTCTCCCCCTACGCGGCGCGGCCGGAACCGGTGCTGGAACGTGCGCGGGCCCGGGGGATGGAGATCCTCTCCGCCTTGCCGATGGAGCCGGCGGGCTACCCGACGAACGACCCGGGCGAACGCGCCCTCCTCACCACCCTCTCGGTAGCCGAGAACGCGGACCGACTCCTCTGGATCCTGTCGCGCGTCGGCGGGCAGGTCGGGGCCCTCGGCGCCCTCGGGCCGATGCGGGGGGAGCGGTTCGCCGCCGTCCCGGCCCATGCCAACGCCGTGCAGGACGCGTTGCGCGCCCGCGGGCTGCTCTACCTCGACCCCCGGCCGGGACAGCCGTCGCCCGCCCGCTCCTTCGGCCGAACCGCCGACGTGGTGGTGGACGAACCGGCGACGCGGAGCGAGATCGAGCGCCGCCTCGCGGAACTGGAGCGCATCGCCCGGGACCGCGGCACCGCCTTCGGGATCGCCGGGGAAGCCTCGCCGGTGCTGGTTGACCGGGTCGCTGCCTGGGCCGCCGGGCTGGAGGAGCGCGGGGTCGCGCTCGTCCCCGTTACCGCGTTGATCCGTCGGGGGGACGACGTCCCGGCCCGCTGAGGACCGCGCGGCCCGCTTCGCACCGCGCCGGGACTGCCGTAGGCAGCGGCGCCATGACCGACCTGCCCTACCGCCCGAACGTCGGCGGCTGCCTCTTCGCCCGGGACGGCCGCGTCCTCGTCGCCCGCCGCGCCGGCACGCCGAACGCGGAGGGGGCCACGGGTGGCTGGCAACTCCCTCAGGGCGGGGTGGACGAGGGGGAGGACCCCCGCGCGGCGATCGTCCGGGAGATGCGGGAGGAGATCGGGACCGACCGCTTCACCATCCTCGCCGAGCACGGGGAGTGGTTGACCTACGACTTCCCCGCTGGCCTCGGCATCAGGATCGCCGAGCGCTACCGTGGGCAGCGTCAGCGGTGGTTCGCGCTCCGCTTCGAGGGGACGGATGCCGACATCCGCCTGGACGCCGACGAGCACGTGGAGTTCGACGCCTGGCGATGGGCGGCCCTGTCAGACCTCCCCGCCCTCGCCGTGGGCTTCAAGCGGCCGATCTACGAGCGGCTGGCGACCGACTTCGCGCGGTTCGCCGTGCCTGGGTGATCCGGTGAGGCGCGCCCGACGGTCCCATCGCTGCTCCGGACGGGCGGGTGTTCTGGTGAGGGCCGCGCCGTCCCGCCCCGCCCCGGCGGCGGATGAGTGATCCGGTGAGGTTCGTTCAGCGCCACGCCATCGCCCGCGGCGCCACGGGTGGCCGGGACGGGCTGAGGGTCACGCCGACCTCCCCGATCTCCACCCGCGCCTCCGGATAGACCGCTAGGGCCAGTCGCAGCGCCCCGGGCCACTTGTTCTTGAAGTGGTAGAGTTCCTTGTAGCTCGTCCCGAACTGCGCCTTCAGCGCCTTCCACGTCACCAGTCGTTCCTCCGGCAGGGCGTGCAGGCGGTAGGCGAGCCAGATGTAGGCGTCCATCGCCGCCGAGTTGTTCGACAGCGCCTTGATCGCCGCCTCCTCCAGCGGCACGGGGTGGCGCCGCAGCTGCTCGAAATAGCCCTCCGACAGCTTGGCCACCTCCAGCGAGAGTCGGCCCTGCTCCCCGTCATCCACCTCGATGAACAGGGCGCGGTCCACGACGGACTGGTTCACCAGCGCGGTCGTCCGCCCGTTCCCCTGGATGTGGAAGGACAGGCGGCAACGCGAGATCCGCTCGGCCTGGTCGCGCACCGACCGGAAGGCCGAGCCGCCGGGCTGGATGCCCACCCGCGCCATCCACTTCCGGAGCGACCCGCCGAGTTCGACCTCCCGGCTTCCCGTCCTCAACGCCTCGGTCTGGAGGAAGAGGAGGATGAGTCGGGCGTGCGCCCCGAACGGCACCCCGACGCTTTCCAGTCGTCCCTCATCCCCCACCGGCCGCAATCCCGGCTGCACCACGAGCCGCACCCTCTCCGAGGCGACCTGCCACGGCTCGTCGTCCGCGAGCCGGCGGTGCGGCAGGGCGCACTGCGCCCATCCCGAGTAGATGAAGCCGAGTCCCGATTCCTCGTCACCCATGTATTTCGCGGCCGCATCGAGGATGTCGCGGTCCACCAGCCCGGCCGACGCCGCACCGTTCCGGCCTCGTTCAGTAATCAGCGTGTGGACCGTTCCCATTCCCAGCGCCTCGATTCCCCTGACGCTGCGGACCATGCCGACATCGGCGGCGTTTGTCGCGCGGGTGATCCGGTGAGGCGGCTACTAGGGAAGAAGCTATTTGAAGAGGGTATTAGTTTGCTCACCAGACCACTCGGGAAAACCCGACAAGCGCTTGATTCGCGGTCGGCGCGCTCACCGGATCACCCACTCGTCCTCACCACCTCACCCGGGACGGTTCGAGAGCGGAGTGGACACGAAGCCGGGAGCCTCACCGGATCACCCGCCGACGTCGGGACGACTCGGCGGAGGCGTTTGGTCGGTCCGTCAGCGGAACCAGCCGTCGGGGTCGGCCGGCTCGCCGCGGAAGGCGCGGGCGAGGGCGCGCCACATCTGCTTGCGGTTGTATTCCCAGTCGAGCGGGACGCCGCGGTGGTGCCGCTCGTCGTTCCGCCGGACCTCCTTCTCCGTCACCGTCCAGGAGTACTTGTCCACGAGGCCCCAGGACAGGAAGGTCCGCACCCCGCCCTCGATGGCGGCGGAGGCGAAGGCATGGGTCCGCTCTGCCACCGCGCGGTCGCGTTGCGGGTAGTCCGCGGCGATGAGCCGGCCCTCCCGGATGTCGAGTTCGGTGACGAGCACCGCCACGCCCTCGGCGCGCAGCGCCCGCACGAAGTCGGTGAAGACCCTGCCGTTGAAGGGCCGGTCCATCTGGAGGTGCGCCTGGAGGCCGACCGCGTCGAGCGGCACCCGCGCCCGGACGAGGGAGCGGACGAGGGCGAGGAGACGCCGGCGCTTCTCCGCCGCCGCCGGAAAGTCTTCCTCGACGCCGTAGTCGTTGAGGGTGAGGCGGAGGGTCGGGTCCCGCTCCCGCGCCAGCCGGAGGGCGAGTTCGACGTAGCCGGGGCCGAGGGCGCGGAGCCAGGGGCTGTCCCGCATCTCGCCCGTGGCCTGCGGCACGTCGGAGCCGGGGGGGTTGGCCACCGGCTCGTTCACCACGTCCCAGTCGCGGATGCGGGCGCGGGTGTGGGCGAGGACGGCGGTGGTATGGGCCTCCAGCATCGCACGCGCCCGGTGTTGGCCCTCGCCGAGCGCCGCCGTCGCCCAGTCCGGCAGGGCATTGTGCCAGACGAGGGCGTGGCCGCGGGTGGCGCGTCCGCGGGCCTGCCCCCAGGCCACCAGGGCGTCGAGGAGGCGGAAGTCGAAGGCGCCCTCCACGGGCTGCACGACGGACCACTTGCCCTCGTATTCCGGCACCAGCAGCCCGGCTTCCCGGGAGAACGCCGTGTCGTAGTGGGGGTCGGAGGCGAGGAGGTTGGCCTGGACGGCGGCGCCGAAGGTGAAGCCGCGATCCCGCGCGATCTCCCACAGGCCGGGCGGCGGGTTCTTCGCGGGGTCGCCGGGCTGCGCCCGGGCGGTGCAGGCGGCGGTGGTCCCCGCCGCGGCCAGACCCGCCGCCGCGAGGGTGGAGCGGCGGGTCGGCACGCTCAGGCCGCGCGCCGGCCGGTGGTGGATGGAGGCAGCGCGTTCTCGTTCGCGGCGCGGGCGAGGGACTGCCGGTAGCGGTCCCGCCGCCATTGCAGGAAGCGCCACGCGCCGCGCGCCGCGAGGTCGGACAGGCGCCCGCGGGGTTCGAGGCCGATGGACTTGAAGATCATGCCCATGCCGCGTTCCAGGTGGCGGAACCGGTAGAAGCCCATGGCGCGGCCCATGTAGCCGGCGATGCAGCGGTCGTGCTCGTAGGGCACGTCCGGCGTCTCGTTCGCGCAGTGGAAGGCGTAGGCGAGTTCGTCGTCCTCCGACTCCCCGATCCGCCCCATGGCGACGCGGAGGCGCTTCGGGAAGGACAGGTCCTCCCGCGCGAGGTAGCGGCGCATGTGGTCGTAGAACAGCTTGAAGTGCCGGTACTCGTCGGCCGCGATGAGGCGGCAGACCTGTCGCAGCACGGGCTCCTCGGTGCCCTCGCCGAGGGCGGTGTAGTAGGAGGAGGTGCCGGTCTCGACCATGCAGCGGGCGATGAGTTCGCCGGTGCGCGAGCCGCGGATGGAGGCATCCAGGCCGACGGGGACCTTGTAGCCTTCCCGGTAGCGGGTGAAGGCGGCATCGAACGACCAGCCGGGATCGGCGAGTTCGCCCCAGCGTCCGAGGGCGTCGCCGTGCTGGACCTCCTCCACCGCCCAGTTGTCGGAGGCGAGGCGGAAGTCCGGGTCATCGTTGAACACGCCCTTGAGGTAGGCGGCGTAGTCCACGCCGTTCTTCTCGACGAGGGCGGCGGCCTTCACCAGCGGCACGACCTCCGGGTTGACCTTCGCGGCGTCGAAACGGTCCCAGGCGATCTGGTCGAGGGTCCAGTGCTTCATGCGTCTCCGTGGGGCCGGTGGGCCTGGGCGTGTCGTCGGGCTGTCATGTGCCGGTCCTTGGGGCCGGCTTTCAAGGGGAGAGATGGGGTGTGGGGTGAGGCATCGCATCCGGTCCGGGATCGATGCGGCGAGGTCGCGCCCTCCGGGCTGCATGGGGGATGCCCGGGAGACCCCGCCTCGCGTTACCCCGGGTGGCGCCCGTCCCGGTCGTCGGCGCCGAGCCATGTCAGGAGGGCAGCCGTGGCCGCGGGGTCCGTGTGCAGCACCGGGTGGCCGGGGCGAGCGGAGCGGTAGGTCACGCTGCCCGGCACCGCGGCGGCGATCCGCTCGCCCATGGTGGTCGGCACCACCCGGTCCTCCGCCGAGAGCAGGACGAGGGTGGGCGGCAGCGCCGCGGCGGCGGCCCGGATGGCGCCGAGGTTGTCCATCGGGTGCCGGTTCAGCCGCGCCGCGCCGGGCAGCCAGGGCAGGTGGTGGCGGATGGCCTCGGTGACGGAGGTGAAGCCGCTGTCGAGGACGAGGCGGTCCGCGACCCCCGTGACCGCGAGGTGGACGGCCGGGGCGGAGCCGATGCTCTCCCCGATCACCGCGAGCGGCCGGCCCGGCCAGCGGGCCCGCGCCCAGGCGGCCGTGGCCTCCGCCGTCGCGCGCAGCGAGGCCTCGGTGGGCGCGCCGGGGTTGCCGGAATAGCCGGGGTATTCGGCCGCGACGACCGGGAAGCCCGCGCGGACGACGGGAGCCATGATCCCCGCCGTCCATCGCGCGGAGGAGCCGTTGCCGTGGAGGAACAGCACGACGGGGCGGGAGGCGTCGGCGTCCCCCTCCGCGTGGAGGAAGGCGATGGGGCCGGCGCCCGGGACCTCGACCCGCCCCACGAGCCACCCGCCCTCCGCCGCGACGGGGGTGCCGCCGTGGCGGAAGGGGAAGAGCAGGCGTTCCTGCCCGGCCCAGAGCGCGCCGACGGCGGTGAGCGCGAACAGCGTGACCGCGGCGAGGACGACGAGGACGGTCGTCATGCCCCGCACGTCATTCCGCGAGGAAGGCGCGGACCTCCGCCTCGATCCTCGCCATGCTCACCACCCCGTCGAGGTGGCCGAAGCCGCCGGGGATCTCCGCCGTCCGCACCGGCCGGCCGACCCGCCGGAGCAGCTCCGCCAGGTCGCGGTTGTATTCAATCGGGAAGATGCGGTCGCCGGCCGAGGCCGCGACGAACCAGCGCGCGCGGGACCGCGACAGCGCCGCCTCCGTGCTGGGGTATTCGTGCAGGAACAGCTGGTTCGCGCGGGTGAGGTAGAGGAAGGAGTTGGCGTCGGCCGTCCGCGCCCGGGCCGTCGCCGCCTCATCCAGGAAGCGTTCCACGGCGAAGGAATCGCCCATGCGGCGCGCGGGGTCCGCGCCCTCCGCGGGGCGCCGCCCAAACTGCGCGAGCGAGCCGCGGTCGCGGGCCTGGAGGGTGACGATCTTCAGCGCCTCCGCGAGGCCGCGGTTCGGCGGTTCCCGCCCCCCGCCGTAGTAGTCGCCGCCCCGCCAGTTAGGGTCCATGCGGATCGGGACCTCCCACAGCTCCATCCAGCCCATGAGGAAGGCGTCGAACTCCGCGGTGCCGACGACGGGCATGACGCGATCGACCATCTCCGGGTAGGCCGCGGCCCATTCGATGGCCTGGAGGGCGCCCATGGAGGGGCCCGCCACCATCGCCAGCCGGCGGATGCCGAGGTGGTCCACGAGGCGCTTCTGCACCTCGACGAAGTCGCGCATGGCGACCACGGGGTAGGCCATGCCGAAGGGGCGGCCCGTCGCGGGGTCGAGCGTTCCCGGGCCCGTCGAGGTCGTCGTCGCGTCGTTCAGGTTGAGGTTCACGAAGGTGTCGGAGGACACGACGAACCAGCGGTCCGTGTCGATCGCCTTGCCCGGGCCGACGATGGCGTCCCAGTAGCCCGCCGGCCCGCCCGGGGCGAACCGGCCGAAGGCGTGGGAGTTGGCGGAGAAGAAGTGGGTGATGAGGATGGCGTTGTCGCCCGCGGCGTTCAGCGTGCCCGCGGTCTGGTAGCCGATGCGGACGTTCGGGATCGTGCCGCCGGAGCGGGTGCGATACTCGCCGGCCTCGAAGACCTCCTTGCGGACGATCAGTTCGGCGGCGGGCTGGGCGGGCGCCTGCTGCGCCGCGGCCGGCGCGGCGGCGAGGAGTGCGGCGACGAGGGCGAGGGCCGCGCGGCGCGCGGGTCGAGAATGCATGGCGTGTCCCCGGTGCTTCAGGGCATGCTGGCGAGCGCGGGCGCGGGCCGCAACCCCGTGGGCCCGCGTTGCCGCACCGCACCATGACTGCTAGATCCCGGCCTCCGCGCTCTCCCCGCCCCGCCCCCGTCAGGGAACCCGATGACACCCAACCTGATCCCGACGGGCAAGGCCCCGCCGCACGACATCAACGTGCTGGTGGAGATCCCCCAGGGCGCCCAGGTGAAATACGAGATCGACAAGGACAGCGGCGCCGTGGTGGTGGACCGCTTCCTATTCACCCCGATGGCCTATCCCGCGGCCTACGGCTTCATCCCCGGCACGCTGGCCGCCGACGGCGACCCGACGGACGTGCTGGTGCTGACGCCCGTTCCCGTGGTCCCGGGCTGCGTGATCCGCTGCCGCCCGATCGGCGTGCTGCTGATGGAGGACGAGGCGGGGGGCGACGAGAAGCTCGTCGCGGTGCCGCATGAGAAGGTCCACCCCTACTTCGCGGACATCGCGGATTGCGGCGACCTGCCGGAGATCACCCGCCGGACGATCGAGCACTTCTTCTCCCGCTACAAGGACCTGGAACCCGGCAAGTGGGTGAAGGTCACGGGCTGGGGCACGCTGGCGGACGCCCACCGGCTCATCATGGAGGGCATCTCCGCCGCCGCCTCCCAGAAGGCCGACGCCGCGGCCTGACGCGATGCGGGGCGCCCGGTTGCGCGCCCCCTGACCCGTCTGCCACCCTGCCCGCAGGATTCGGCGCCCCGGAGGCGCCGGGCAAGAGGGGAAGGGTCTGAACTTGTTCACGACATGGCTCGTCGTGGTCATCGTGCTCGGGGCGCTCTCGATCGCCTACGGCGTGGTGACCGGAAGGGAGGTGCTGGCGCGCGACGCCGGCTCCGCGCGGATGCAGGAGATCGCGGCCGCGATCCAGGAAGGGGCCCAGGCCTACCTGAAGCGGCAATACACCACCATCGCCATCGTCGGGGTGGTGCTGTTCGTCCTCGTGGCCTGGCGGCTCGGGATCACCGTCGCGATCGGCTTTCTCATCGGGGCCGTGCTGTCGGGTCTCGCGGGGTTCATCGGGATGAACGTCTCGGTGCGCGCGAACGTGCGGACGGCGCAGGCGTCCCTCGGGTCCCTCGCGGGCGGGCTGGACGTGGCGTTCAAGTCCGGCGCGATCACGGGGATGCTCGTCGCGGGCCTCGCCCTCCTCGGCGTCGCCGGCTACTTCTTCATCCTCACGGTGTTCGGCGGGAACGCGGCCAACTCGCGCACCGTCATCGACTCCCTCGTCGCGCTCGGCTTCGGCGCCTCCCTTATCTCGATCTTCGCGCGCCTCGGCGGCGGCATCTTCACCAAGGGTGCCGACGTCGGCGGCGACATGGTCGGCAAGGTGGAAGCCGGGATCCCCGAGGACGACCCCCGCAACCCCGCGACAATCGCGGACAACGTCGGCGACAACGTCGGCGACTGCGCGGGCATGGCGGCGGACCTGTTCGAGACCTACGCGGTGACGATCGTCGCGACGATGGTGCTCGCGGCCATCTCCTTCACCGGCGACGTCGCGCGGATCGAGGCGATGCTCTATCCCCTCCTCATCGGCGCGGTCTGCATCGTCACCTCCATCGCCGGCACCTACTTCGTGAAGCTGCCGGCGAACAACTCGATCATGGGGGCGATGTATCGCGGCTTCATCGTGACGGGCGTGCTGTCGCTCCTCGTCATCCTGCCGCTGACCTTCGTGGTGTTCGG
>CAXVWQ010000129.1:0-7573 GCA_964263755.1 Roseomonas sp.
GCCTCGGCCGCCAAGTCCTGGGCGGGAAGGCGCACCCCCTCCACCGCCCCGCCCGGGTCACGGACGAGAAGGCTCTTGAGCACGTCGTCCACGTCCTCCGTCGGCACGCGGAAGGTCACCGCAGTGCCCGGCGGCAGCGGCCCGGCCCGCTCCACCTGCGCGAGGCCGGCGTTGGAGAGGGTGACGGCCCGGACGGGGAGTTCGTCGCCGAGCGTGGGGGTGGCGAGGAGAAGCAGTGGCAGGAGACGATGCGGGCGCATGGCGGTCTTCCCCTCCGGACGTGGGCCGGAGCCTAGGCACCGGGCGGCCGACGCGCCAGCGCGCCCCCTCCGCGACGCGGGGCCCTCGCAGGGGGCCGCCCCCGGACGCCTGCGACGCCGGGCGACGGACCCGCCCTCCCACGCGGCCCGAGGGCGTTCGAGGGGCCGGGCCGGCTCGTCGGGCCACCGGGGCGCCGCATCCTCCCACGGCGTTCCGGGGCCGTGCGCGGGCGCGTTGATTCCGCCGCCGGCACGGCAACCGACTCCGGCGGGAGCCCGTTCCATCCGCATGATCCTGCAGCTCAACCCGCCCCTGCCGATGGACACCGCCCGGGGCGCCGGGCTGGCCCACTTCATGATCGACTACGGACCGGAGGAGCACCTGATGTGGGTGGTCTTCATGGACGCCGACGGCGCCTGCTGGACCGTGCCGAACCCGGAGGTCCGGATGCAGGCGAACTGGTCCATGGGCCGACGCCCGCCCTCCAAGCCGTTCGCGCGGCCGGCGCCGATCATCGCGCCCCCGGTGGACGGCGTGCCCGCCCCGATGAACGGCGCCCCCGCCCACGGCGCGGCGCTCAACGGCCATGCCGGCGCGAACGGGTCCGTGAACGGCGTCCGCTACGACGCCGCGCCGGCCGCCTGACGCCGGGGGCGCGTTCCCGCCTTCCCCGGGGCGCGGGGTGGCGCTACCGTCCCACGACGCACTCGATCTGGCCGTGCGGCTCGTCCGTCGGCAGGAACACCTCGTTCTCGTTCGTCAGGCCGAAGGGCGCGAGGTTGACGAGGAGGTAGTGCTTGTTCGGCGCCGCCAGCCGCATCTTCCCGAGTTCCGGCACCTTCGCCAGAGCCGCCTCCGCCATCCGGTACAGGCTGTCCTGCATCGAATGGGAATAGGACCCGGCGAAGACCCCGAGCATCGTCGCCATGATCGTCGCGTTCGCTCCCTCGTAATCCGCCGGCACGCCCGTCCACTCCCACCGCGCGTCCAGCGCCGTCGCCGCCATCCGGTCGGTCGCCGGCGGGATCGTCGTGTAGGAATCCTCCGAGAAGTTCGCCCACCCGGATTGCGTGGACTTCATGAAGGTGAACCCCGACACCCCGGACTCCACGGTCATCCCCGCCCGCGTCGCCGTCACGCTCGCCACCGGCTTCCCGTTCCCGTCGAGCGTGAAGGCGTGGGGATGCGGCGCCCCGTCCACCACCAGCCGCGTCCACCGCGTCTCCTGCGCCGTGATGGTCACGCCCTCCACCGGCTCGTAGCGATCGAGGAACCGCTGGCAGACGGCCTGGAGGAACGGCTCGTTCGGCGTCGCCGGCTCCTCCTTCGCCACGATGTTGATGAGGTTCTTCATCGTGTCCGTGGACAGCGTCCGGGAGTTGTCCGCCTCCGTGAAGGACCGCGAATGGTCCCCCAGGAGCATGACGTGGCAGGTGAGTTCGCGGACGGATTGCGTCCCGTCCGCCGCCTTGCTGATGCGCAGCGTACGGACGCGGCCCTTGCCGTGGGTCTGGGAGATGAGCGGCATCACACGTGCTCCGCGGCGGCGCCGACCTCGGCGGCCGATTCCGCGGCCTCCTGCGCGCTGCCCAATCCGTTGAAGAAGAAGTTCAGCGCCACCGCGACGATGGCGGCGAGCAGGATACCCGATTCCAGCAGCGGGTGCAGCGCGTGCGGGAGGTTGCGGAAGAAGTTCGGCGCGACGAGCGGGATCATCCCGAACCCGACCGACACCGCCACGACGAACAGGTTGTTCGAGTTCGTCCGGAAATCCACCTTCGTCAGGATGCGCGCCCCCGTCGCCGCCACCATCCCGAACATCACGAGCCCCGCCCCGCCGAGCACGACCTGCGGCACGGATTCCACGAGCGCCGCCATCTTCGGCAGCAGCCCCAGCGCGAGCATGATCACCCCGCCCGCGACGGTCACCCAGCGCGACCGCACCCCCGTCACGCCGACCAGCCCGACGTTCTGCGAGAACGACGTGTAGGGGAAGGTGTTGAAGATGCCGCCGAGCAGCGTCCCCACCCCGTCCGCCCGCAGCCCCTTCGTCAGGTCGTCCCCGCTCACCCGCTTGTTCGTGATTTCCCCGAGCGCGAGGAACATCCCGAGGGATTCCACCATCACCACGACCATCACGACGCACATCGTGAGCGCGGGGATGAGGTGGAAGGTCGGCATCCCGAAGTGGAACGGCAGCACGACGTCGAACCACGGCGCCCGCCCCACACGGTCGAAATTCATGATCCCCAAGACCGTCGCCAGCACCGCGCCCGCGACGATCCCGAGCAGCACCGCGACGTTGCCGACGAACCCCCGCCCCCACTTGATGAGCCCGATGATCACAAGAAGGACGAACAGCGCGATCCCCAGCCCCGAGAGCTGCGCGTAGTTCGGGTTGAGGACGAAGCCCGGCTGCCCGTCGACGGTGCGCGGCAGCATCGGGATCCCGCCCCCGGCCCAGTTGATCCCCACCCGCAGCAGCGAGATGCCGATGACGAGGATGATCGTCCCCGTCACCACCGGCGGGAACAGCGGCAGCATGCGCGAGATGAAGGGCGCGACGATGATCCCGAACGCGCCCGCCACGATGACCGAGCCGTAGATGCCGAGCAGCCCGACCTCCGGCGTCGCCGCCATCGCGAGCATCGGCCCGACGGACGCGAAGGTGACGCCCATCATCACCGGCAGCCGGATGCCGACGCCGGGGAAGCCGAGGCTCTGCACGAGCGTGGCCAGCCCGCAGGCGAAGAGGTCGGCGGAGATGAGGAACGCCACGTCCTCCGGCGGCAGCCGCAGCGCCCGGCCGATGATCAGCGGCACCGCCACGGCGCCGGCATACATGACGAGGACGTGCTGGAGCGCGAGCGGGACCAGTCGTCCCGGCGGCAGGGCCTGGTCCACGGGATGCACCCCCGTGGGTCCCGTCGGATACGTGGTCGTGGACATCGGCGAGCGGCTTTCCCGTGGCACGCCCGCGCGATGCGGGCGCCCGCCGAAACGCAGCAATAAAAATGCCACGATGTGGTGCCGCCCGCGGCCACGCTCGCTTTCCGCCTATTCGCTCGTGCGCACGGAACATGTCCGTGCGGCACGTGTCCCGTCGTCCCGCACGCCCGGCCGCATGTCCCGAACGCCGCCCGTTGACGCCCACGCCGGCCGGGTCCACTCACGCCCCGCGCAACGGGCGGCGGACGGGTCCGCAGGGAACGGGTCGTGCTGACGCAGAAGGCCAAATACGGGCTCCGCGCCCTTGGCGTCCTCGCCGCCGAACCCACCCGCGACCCCGTCCCCATCGGCGAGGTCGCCGAACGCGCCCTCGTCCCGCACAAGTTCCTCGAAGCCATCCTCCTCGAACTCCGGCGCCACGGCTTCGTCGAGAGCCGGCGCGGCAAGGCCGGCGGCTACGCCCTCGCGCGAACGGCGGCCGAGATCGGCGTCGGCGACGTGATCCGTGCCCTCGACGGCCCGCTCGCCCCGATCCCCTGCGCCTCCCTCACCGCCTACCGCCCCTGCCCGGATTGCGGCGACCCCGCGCACTGCGCGATCCAGCGCCTCATGCGCCGGGTGCGCGACGCCACCGCGGGGATCCTGGACGGCACGAGCCTCGCGGAGATCGCCCCCGGCGGGCGTCTTGCATGGCTGGAGGACGCGCCGGACCTCGCGCCGCTCACCGCTTCGTGATTTCCTACTAAGTCAGTAGGAGTTAAGCTCCCGGGCATCGACCGCCTGCCACACCGAGGAGGGTCTCATGGCCGACACCACCCCGCCCCGTCCTGCCGACAGGTCCGACGCCCCGCCCCTGGTCCGGCGCGACGAGCCGGGCCGGAGCGACCTCTCCGCCATCGCCCGGCTCCTCTCCGGCCAGACCCCGGACGGCCCCATCACCCCCACCGGGAAGTCCCGCCGATGAGCGCCGCCCTCTCCCGCCGCGCCCTCCTCGGCGCCGCCGTCGCCCTTCCGGTTGCGGCCCACGCCCCGGCCCGGGCGCAGGGGGCGAACACCCTCCTCAACGTGTCCTACGACCCCACCCGCGAGTTCTACCGCGAATACAACGCCGCCTTCGCCCGCACCTGGGGAGCGGCCGGCAACCCGGCGATCCGCGTCAACACCTCCCACGGCGGCTCCGGCCGGCAGGCCCGTTCGGTGATCGACGGCCTCCAGGCCGACGTCGTCACCCTCGCGCTGGCCTACGACATCGAGGAGATCGCGGCCCGCGGCCTCATCAACCGCGACTGGCTCGGCCGCCTGCCGAACAACGCCGCGCCCTACACCTCGACGATCGTCTTCCTCGTCCGCAAGGGCAACCCGAAGGCCATCCGCGATTGGGGCGACCTCGTGCGGCAGGGGGTCGGCGTCATCACCCCGAACCCGAAGACCTCCGGCGGCGCCCGCTGGAACTACCTCGCGGCCTGGGCCTGGGCCCGCAAGCAGCCCGGCGGGTCGGACGCCACCGCGGAAGCCATGCTCACCGCCCTGTTCCGCAACGTCCCCGTGCTCGACACCGGCGCCCGCGGCTCGCTCACCACCTTCGCCCAGCGCGCCCAGGGCGACGTGCTGCTGGCCTGGGAGAACGAGGCCCACCTCGCGGGCCAGGAGTTCGGGGCGAACGCCTTCGACATCGTCTATCCCACCCTCTCCATCCTCGCGGAACCGTCGGTCGCCGTGGTGGACCGCAACGTGGACCGCCGCGGCACCCGCGCCGCCGCCGAGGCCTACCTACAGGGGCTCTACGCGGCAGAGGGACAGGCCCTCGCGGCGAAGCACTTCTACCGGCCGCGCGACGCCGCGATCCTCGCCGCCAACACCGCCCGCTTCCCAGGGATGGAACTCGTGACCGTGGACCGCGACTTCGGCGGCTGGGAAGCGGCCCAGCGCGCCCACTTCAGCGACGGCGGCGTGTTCGACCGCATCACGAGACCCGCGCGTTGAGATCCGGCCGCTGAGCGCCGCGCTCGCCCTGCCGGCCCGCGGGACCGCGCGGGCCTCCCGGGCCGCCGGCCTTCCCGGCCGCGGCCTCACCTTCGGCATCACCGCGATCTGGCTCGGCCTCATCGTCATCCTGCCGCTGGCGGCGCTCGCCCTCCGCCCCTGGGAACTCGGGCTGGGGGGCGTGTGGCGGTCGGTGACGGACGAGCGCGTCCTCGCCTCCCTCCGCCTCTCCTTCGGCGCCGCCCTCCTCGCCTCGCTCATCAACCTCCCCCTCGGCCTCGCCCTCGCCTGGAGCATCGTCCGCCTCCGCTTCCCCGGCCGGGCGCTGCTGGACGGGGCGGTGGACCTCCCCTTCGCCCTGCCCACCGCCGTCGCCGGCATCGCGCTGGCCGCGCTGTTCGCCCCGAACGGCTGGCTCGGCGAACCCCTCATGGCGCTGGGGTGGAAGACCGCCTTCACCCCCTCGGGCGTCGTCATCGCCCTCATCTTCGTCGGCTTGCCCTTCATCGTGCGAACCGTCGAACCCGTCCTCCGCGACATGTCCCGCGACGCCGAGGAAGCCG
The DNA here is from genome assembly GCA_964263755.1 of Roseomonas sp. Classification (GTDB taxonomy): domain Bacteria; phylum Pseudomonadota; class Alphaproteobacteria; order Acetobacterales; family Acetobacteraceae; genus Roseomonas. The sequence goes on from CAXVWQ010000129.1 coordinate 5,757, forward strand.
CCGCCACCCTCGGCGCCACCCGCGGCCAGACGCTCCGCCGCGTCGTGCTCCCCGCGCTGCTGCCCTCGCTCCTCACCGGCTTCGCGCTGGCCTTCGCCCGCTCCGTCGGCGAGTACGGCTCCGTCATCTTCATCGCCGGCAACCTGCCGCTGGTCAGCGAGATCGCCCCCCTCGTCATCGTCACCCGCCTCGAGGCCTTCGACTATGCCGGCGCCGCGGCGGTCGGCCTGGCGATGCTCCTCCTCTCCTTCGTCGTCCTCCTCGCCCTCAACCTGCTGGACCGCCTCCTGCGAAGGGGCACGCGATGAGCGCCTTCCGTCCCGCCACCGAGGACGCCCCCTGGCTGCGCTGGCTCATCGCCGCCGTCGCCATCACGGCCGCCATCGTCCTCCTGCTGCTGCCGCTCCTCGCCGTCTTCGTCGAGGCCCTCCGCCGCGGCCTGCCCGTCGCGTGGGGAGCCATCGTCGAGGAGGATTCCCTCGCCGCCATGCGCCTCACCCTCATCGTCGCCGCCATCTCCGTTCCCGTGAACCTCATCGGCGGCATCGCCGCGGCCTGGGCCGTGGCCAAGCTCGACTTCCGGGGCAAGCGCCTCCTCGTCACGCTCATCGAACTCCCGTTCTCGGTGTCGCCGGTCATCGTCGGCCTCTGCTTCGTCCTCATGTTCGGCGCCCAGGGCTGGTTCGGCGGGTGGCTCCAGGCGCGCGACATCCAGGTCATCTTCGCCCTCCCCGGCCTCGTGCTCGCGACGATCTTCATCACCTTCCCCTTCGTCGCCCGCACCCTCATCCCGCTCATGCAGGAACAGGGGCGCGAGGAGGAGGAGGCCGCCGCCACCCTCGGCGCCTCCGGCCCCCAGACCTTCCTCCGCGTCACCCTGCCGAACGTGAAATGGGCGCTGCTGGCCGGCGTCCTGCTGTGCAACGCCCGGGCGATGGGCGAATTCGGCGCCGTCTCCGTCGTCTCCGGCCACATCCGCGGCGAGACGAACACGATGCCGCTGCACGTCGAGATCCTCTACAACGAGTACCAGTTCGCCGGCGCCTTCGCCGTCGCGGCCTTGCTCGCCCTCCTCGGACTCGTCACCCTCGCGGCCAAGGCGGTGCTGGAACGGTTGCCGGACCGCCGGACCGGGGGGTAGGCGGCCGAGGCCATTGATCGGGACAGGGGTTCGCATGACGGTCGAAGTCGAGGACGTCGTCCGGGCCTTCGGGAGCGCCACCGCCCTCCGCGGCGTCTCCCTCACGGTGGAGGACGGCGAGTTCGTCGCCCTCCTCGGCCCCTCCGGCTCCGGCAAGACCACCCTGCTGCGCATCCTCGCGGGGCTGGAGGGCACGGATGGCGGCACCGTCACGATCGCCGGCCGCGACATGACCGGCATCCCCGCCCGGGAGCGCGGCGTCGGCGTCGTCTTCCAGCACTACGCCCTGTTCCGCCACATGACGGTGTTCGAGAACGTCGCCTTCGGCCTGCGCGTCCGCCCGCGTGCCACCCGCCCCGGCGGGGACGCGATCGCCGGCCGCGTCCGCGAACTCCTCCGCCTCGTCCAGATCCCCGAACTCGAACGCCGCCTCCCCGGCGAGATCTCCGGCGGCCAGCGCCAGCGCGTGGCGCTCGCCCGCGCCCTCGCCATCGAGCCCCGCGTCCTCCTGCTGGACGAGCCCTTCGGCGCCCTCGACGCCCTCGTCCGCAAGGATGTCCGCCGCTGGCTCCGCGGCCTGCACGACCGCCTCGGCCTCACCACCATCCTCGTCACCCACGACCAGGAGGAGGCGATGGAGATGGCCGACCGCATCGCGGTGATGGATGCCGGCCGC
>CAXVWQ010000130.1:0-9812 GCA_964263755.1 Roseomonas sp.
TGGCCACGGCCCCCTCCGGACGGATCTCGCAGGATGCCGCCTATTCGGCGACCGACCCCGGGTCGCAGTTCCCGCCGCAGACCAGCACGCCGACCCGGGCGCCCGCGGGCGGGGTCCAGGCGCCGCACACCAGCGCCCCGAGCGCCGCGGCGCCGCCCGGTTCCGCGACGATCCGCGCCGCCGACCACAGGCGGCGCTGCGCTTCCCGGATCGCCTCGTCGGGGACGAGGACGGAGGCGGCGACGTGGTGCCGCGCCACCCCGAACATCAGCCCGCCCACCCGGCGGGCGCCGAGGCTGTCGGCGGCGAGGCCGCCGACCGGGGCGTCCACCGGCGCACCGGCGGCGAGGGCGTGGTTCAGGGCGGGGCAGCCATCCGGTTCCACGCCGATCATCGTCACCGCCCCGCGCCACCACGCGGCCATGCCGCCGATCAGCCCGCCGCCGCCGACGGCGACGAGGGCGTGCGTGACCTCCGGCGCGTCCGCCGAGAACTCTCGCGCCGTCGTGCCCTGGCCCGCGAGGGTCTCCGGCTGGTCGTAGGCGTGGACGGCGATGGCGCCCGTCGCCGCCCGGCGCGCCTCGGATGCCGCGAGGGCCTCGGCGTAGGTGGCGCCGCCCTGGACCACCTCGGCCCCCGCGGCGCGGATGAGGGCGACCTTCGCGGGGGAGGAGATGAGCGGCACGAAGATTTCCGCCCGCATCCCGAGCGCGGCGGCGGCGAAGGCAACGGCCGCGCCGTGGTTGCCGCCGGAGGCCGCGATGACGGTATCGGCGCCCGGCGGGCGGGACAGCAGGGCGTTGAAGGCGCCGCGCGCCTTGAAGGTGCCGCTGACCTGGGTCTGCTCCAGCTTCAGGACCACGTCGCAGGGGATGCCGAGGGCGCAGCCGGGCAGGCTCAGGAGGGGGGTATGCCGGACGTGCGGCGCGATGCGCGCGGCGGCGGCTTCGATCTCGGCGCGGGTGATCATGGGCGCCCCGTGGCGGAGCGGGGCGGGGATGGCAAGCGGCGCGGCGGCGTCCCGTTTTTGCGCCCCGGATCGAATCCTGCCACCGTCCCCTGGGTGATCCCGGGACGATTCCGGATCGCGGGGGGTTCGACGCGCATCGCCATGCCATCCGACGGCATGCTGAGACATGGCGGCTGCGCCGCCCGGGACGGCGCGGGCGTGCTCCTGCTCGGCCCGCCGGGCGCGGGGAAGTCGGACCTGCTGCTGCGGCTCGTCGCGGCCGGATGGTCGCTCGTCGCCGACGACGCGGTGCTGCTGCGGGCCGAGGGCGGCGCGCTGATCGCCGCGGCGCCGGACCGGCTCCGCGGGATGCTCGAGTTGCGCGGTCTCGGCCTCGTATCCGGTTTCCCTGCGGCAGTCGCGCCGATCCACCTCGCCGCCGACCTGCTTCCGCGCGAGGAGATGCCGCGTCTGCCCCACCCCGCGCGCTTCGAGGCGCTCGGCGTCTCCATCCCGCGGATCGCGCTGCACGCGCCGGACGCCTCGGCGCCGGCGCGGCTGGGCGTCGCGCTCGACGTGCTCGCCGGCCGCCTCGTCTGCACCGCCGGCGCCTTGGAGCCCGCGTCGTGACGGCCGGGCTGGAACGGCGCGTGGCGGAGCGGCGGGCGGTGGTCCCGCCGGCGCCCCCCCGCCCCACGGTCCTCGTCACCGGCCTGTCCGGCGCCGGGAAGGCCACGGTGCTGCGGGTGCTGGAGGACCTGGGCCACGAGACCGTGGACAACCCGCCCCTCTCGGTTCTCGGCGAACTCCTGTCGGAGCCCGGGGCGGTGCCGCTCGCCCTCGGGGTGGACGTCCGGTCCCGCGGCTTCGACGCCACGGTCCTGGCCGCGGGCATCGAGGGTCTGCGCGCGCGGGGCGAGGCGCCGGAAGTGGTCTTCGTCACGGCGGATGAGGACGTGCTGCTCCGCCGCTTCTCCGAGACCCGGCGGCGGCACCCGCTGGCCCCCGGCGGCGCGCTCGGCGCCAAGGTGGGGGACGGGATCGCGCGGGAAGCGGAACTGCTGGCGCCGCTGCGCGATCTCGCCGACCTGCTGATCGACACCTCGGCGCTCGCGCTGCCGGACCTTCGGCGAATGGTCGAGCGACGCTACGGCGCCGGGGCGCCGGCCCTTTCCGTGGCGGTCATGTCCTTCGCCTATCCTTACGGCCTTCCGCGGGAGGCCGACCTGGTGCTGGACATGCGTTTCCTCCGCAACCCCCACTACGTCGCGGCGCTGCGGCCGTTGACCGGCCGGGACGCGGCGGTGGCGGACCACGTCCTCGCGGACCCGGCCTGGGAGCCGTTCTGGGAACGGGTGACGGGGCTGCTGGACCCGTTGCTGCCGGCCTACGCGGCCGGGGGGAAGAAGTATCTCACCGTCGCGCTCGGCTGCACCGGCGGGAAGCATCGCTCGGTGCTCGCGGCGGAGCGGCTGGCGCGGCACCTCGCGGCCGGCGGGTGGCCCGTGGACCTCGTCCATCGTGAACTCGTCCGGCGCGCGGCCGATGAGGGCGCCGGGACGGCCCCCCTGGCCGCGGCGCCCGCGATAGCCCATATGCCCGCCCCGATCATGTCACCCACCGATGCCGGTCCCCCCCCGGACCCGTCCGGCACCACGGCCACCGGGCCCGTGCCGGACCCCCTCCCAGGACCCGGCCTCACCTCCCGCCGGGCGTTCGCCCGGTGATCGGCCTCGTGCTCGTCACGCACGGGCGGCTGGCGGAGGAGATGCGGCTGGCGATGGAGCACGTCGTCGGCCCGCAGCAGGGCGTGGCGACCGTGTGCATCGGCCCGGACGACGACCTGGAGGACGCGCGCGCCGACATCCGCCATGCGGTCGAGGGCGTGGACCGCGGCGACGGCGTGGCGGTGCTGACGGACATGTTCGGCGGCACGCCGGCGAACCTCGCGGCCTCCATGCAGCAGATCTGCGCGGGGCGGCCGGTCGAGGTGATCGCCGGGTTCTCGCTGCCCCTGCTGATCAAGCTGGCGCGGCTGCGCGGCACCGAGCCGCTGGCCGAGGCGGTGGGCCACGCCGTGACGGCGGGGCGGAAATACATGGCGACGACGTCCGAGCTGAAGGACGGCGGGCCGAACGGGGTGAAGAGGGCGTCATGAACCTGGGCGAAGCCGCGACCGCCGCGCCGACCTCCTCCGGCGACGTGCTGCGACGGACGCTGACCATCCGCAACTGCCGCGGCCTGCACGCGCGCGCGGCGGCGAAGCTCGTCACGGTGGCGGAGAAGCACTGCGCCTGCCTCAGCCTGACGCATGACGGGCAGACGGTGCCGGCGCGGTCCATCATGGGCCTCATGCTGCTCGGCGCCGGGAAGGGCGCGAGCGTGGTGCTGGAGGCCGAGGGCTGGGACGCCCGGGAGGCGCTGGACGACGTGGCCGCGCTGATCGAGGCGGGATTCGGCGAGGACTGATCCGGCCACGGCCGATGCGCCGGGCGCGGGCCGCGGAAGGGCCCAGGGGACGGGAGGGGAGGACGCGATGAAGCCGGACGGCACCGATCCCCGCCCCGCCGGGCCCCGCGCGCCCGAACCTCCCCCCGCCGAGGCCAAGCCCCTCCGGGGGCGCCGCGGCCGGGAACTGACGATCAAGGGCATCCCCGTGTCCCCCGGCGTCGCCATCGGCGCGATCTGGGACAGCGAGGCGCAGCCCGCCCCGGCCCCCCGGCGCGCCATCGAGGCGGGCGCCGTGGAGGCGGAGCGCGGGCGGCTGGCGGCGGCCGTCACCACGTCGCGCAAGCAGGTCGCGAAGCTGAAGGCGCGTCTGGCGGTGCTGCCGGAGGAGGCGCAGGAGGAACTCGAACCGCTCCTCGACGCCTACGCGATGATGCTGGCGGATTCCCGGCTGATCCGCGGGGCGCGGAAGCGGATCGAGGCGGAACTCGTCGCGGCCGAGACGGCGGTGACGGACGAGGCGGAGGCGATCGCCGACCTCATCCTCGCGGCGCGGGACGACGACAAGCCCGGGCTCAAGCGACGCGCCGGGGAGGTGCGGGAGATCGCCCGGCGCCTGACGCGCAACCTGACCCAGACGGGGTTCCGCTCCTTCAAGGGGGTGCCGGAGGGGGCGATCCTCGTCGCGGAGGAGCTGACGCCGGCGGACGCGGCGCTGCTGGAACCCGGCCGGATCGCCGGGGTGGCGACGGAGGAGGGCGGGGCGGACGGGCACACCGCCATCCTGCTGCGGGCGCTCGGCATCCCCAGCGTGCTGGCGCTGCCGGGGCTGACGAGCGCGATGGGGCGGGGCGACACGGCGGTCCTCGACGGCGCGGCGGGGACCATCATCCTCCGGCCAGGGGAGGCGGCGATCGCGGCGGGGCGGGAGGCCTCGGTCGCCTACGCCAAGGAACGGACGCGGCTGGGAAAGCTGCGCCGCCTGCCGGCGACGACGACGGACGGCGAGGAGATGGAGCTTCAGGCCAACCTGGAGATCCCCGCCGAGCTGCCGCTGATCGCCCAGGCCGGGGCGCAGGGGATCGGGCTGCTGCGGACCGAGTTCCTCTTCATGAACCGCCGCACCCTGCCGGACGAGGACGCGCACTACCTCGCCTACCGCGGGATCGTGGAGGCGGTGGATGGCGGCGGCACCACCATCCGCGTGCTGGACTGGGGCGGCGAGAAGGACATGGAGGCGCTGGCGGACGGCGACGAGCCGTTCCACGCCGGCCCGAACCCCGCGCTGGGGCTGCGCGGCATCCGCATGCTGCTGCGGCGGCCGGAGCTGCTGGAGGTGCAGTTCGCGGCGATCCTGCGCTGCGCCGCGCTCGGCCCGATCCGCGTGCTGCTGCCGATGGTGACGGTGCCGGAGGAGGTGGCCGAGGCGCGCGACATCTACGAGCGGGTGGCGAAGCGCCTGCGGCGGCGCGGGGAGCGGCTGCCGGACAAGCTGCCGCCGCTCGGCGCCATGATCGAGACGCCGGGGGCGGCACTGGCGGCCGACGCCATCGCGCTGGAGGCGGATTTCTTCGCGATCGGGACGAACGACCTGACGATGTACACCCTCGCGGTGGACCGGGCGGAGGCGGAGGTCGCGCACCTCTACAACCCGCTGCACCCCTCCGTGCTGCGCCTCATCCAGTTCGCGACCGAGGCGGCGCTGCGGCTGCGCATGCCGGTGAGCGTCTGCGGCGAGATGGCGGGGAACGCGAAGTTCGTGCCGCTCCTCCTCGGCCTCGGCATCCGCAACCTGTCGATGTCCGCGTCCTCCATCCCCCGCGTGAAGCAGATGGTGCGGACGCTGAACGTGGACGATTGCGCGCGGCTGGCGCGGCGGGTGATGGAGCAGAGCGACCCGAGGAGGATCGCGGCGATGATCGAGGGGTTCGCGCCGGGGGAACGCGGCTGAGGGCGCGTGACGCGCCCCGCCGATCCGTGTCACCCTGGCGTTGGACGAGGACGGGGCTCGGATGGATCAGGTCGTGCAGGTGACGGCGGGCGCGCGCCCGTCGGGCGAGGGCCGTGACCTCCGCCGCGTGGCGTCGCATCCGGACCATTGGTATCCGCTGGCCTGGTCCACGGAACTGAAGCCCGGCAAGGCGCTGGCGGTGCGCTTCGCGGGCGACCCCATCGTGCTGGTGCGCCCGAAATCCGGTCCGGTCTTCGCGCTGGAGGACCGTTGCGCCCATCGGCAAGTGCCGCTGAGCAACGGGATGGTGGAGGGCTGCGCGATCCGCTGCGGCTACCACGGCTGGGCCTACGCCGAGGACGGGCGCTGCACCGACGTTCCCTACCTCGGCAAGGACAAGCTGCCGAACGGCGTGCGGTCCTACCCGTGCCGGGAGGTCGAGGGCCTCATCCTCGTGTTCCCCGGCGATCCGGCGCTGGCGGATGCGGTGCCGCTCCCCGGCCTCGGGTCGGTGGCGGACGCGCGCTACAAGACGCGGCGCTTCGGGCGGGAGGTCGCCTGCCATTACTCCTTCATGCACGAGAACCTGATGGACATGAACCATCAGTTCCTCCACCGCAAGCAGATGGGGAACATGGTTCCCCGCTTCATGGGCGGGAACGCGGGGGAGGACTTCGTCGAGGCCCGCTACACCTTCTCCCGCGTCGCCGGGAAGCAGCCGCTGGCCGAGGCCGCGATCTTCGGCGAACGCCGCGCCCCCGGCGCGGAATCCACGGCGCAGAAGGACCTGATGACGATCAGGACCGAATACCCCTACCAGACGCTCCGCATCCGCACCGGCGACGACGCCCCCGTGATGGACCTGTGGATCTGCTACGTCCCGCTCGACGCGCGCCAGCGCACGCACCGCACCTTCGGCCTCCTCTCCGTCAAGCGGCCGAAGATGGGCTGGCTGCTCGATGCCGGCTGGCCCGCGCTCGTGATCTTCACCGAACGCATCTTCAAGGAGGACCGGGAGATCGTGGAACTGGAGCAGGCCGCGCACGACGCCCAGGGCCACGACCGGAACCAGGAGGTCTTCCCGGTGATCCGCAATCTCCGCGCCCTCCTGCGCGCCCGTGGCGGGGAGACCATTCCCGCGGCGTGACGCGCCACGAATGTTCGAAACCGTATGACGGACGGTGCGGAAACATTTGGGAGGCCGCGGTTTTTTCTATTCCTGCTTGTGTCGCGCCCTCGTCGGCCCCAGGTCGGGGTCATCGCCCGTCCGACCCCTGGCCGCGGACGACTGAGAGCAGAGTGCGCTCCCGCCCTTCACGCGGGAACCTGCCGTGCCCTCATCGCCTCCTGCCCCCGGCGCGTCCGCCGGCGTGCGCAACCTCCTCCTCCGCGCCCTGCCCCGCGCCGAACTCGACGGGCTCCTTCCCTTCCTCGAACGCGTTCCGTTCCCGCTCGGCATGGCGGTCATCGTGGAGGAGGCGCCGGTCGACGCGGTGCACTTCGTCGAGGTCGGCACGGTCTCGATGATCACGACGATGGAGGACGGCGCTCGCATCGAGGTCGGCCTCGTCGGCCCGGAGGGCTTCACCGGCCTCGCGCTCTTCCTCGGCGCCCCGAACGCGCCGCTGGAGGGGCAGGTCCAGGTGGACGGCTCGGCCCTGCGCCTTCCCGCCGCCGCCCTCCGCAGGGCGCTGGCGGACCTCCCCGGGCTCCTACCGCTCATGCTGCGCTACGTGGATTCCTTTCACGCCCAGGTCGCCCAGACCGCCGCCTGCAACGGCCGCCACGCCATCGAGCAGCGCCTCGCCCGCTGGCTGCTGATGACCCACGACCGCGCGGGCGGCAACGGATTCCCCATGACGCAGGAATTCCTCTCCACGATGCTCGGCGTTCGCCGCCCCGGCGTGACCCTCGCCATGGGCGCTCTCCAGCGCGCGGGCCTCGTGCGGGCGGAACGCGGCCGGGTCGCCGTCCTCGACCGCCCCGGCCTGGAGGCCGCGTCCTGCGAGTGCCACGGCATCGTCCGGGACCGCTTCGCCTGGCTGACGGGCCCGAGGCCGCACGAGAATCACGGGCCGAGTGTTCGGTAGCGAACCGCACGCCATACCCGACTTTCGTAGAGGGGAATTCGGTACCCCCCCCCCGCGGGGGGGGCCGCGGAGACCTTCGATGGCGTCCTTTCTCCCTCACCCCCCCGATGGCCGGATCGAAGCGTCCGACCTCCGCACCGTCCTCGAGGGCTGCCGGGCCGAACTCGTCACGGTCGGCCGCCGCGCCACCGACGGGGCGCCGAGCGCCGACGACCGTCTCGCGGACCTCGAGGATCGGTTGCGCCGCCTGAGCACGCACCTCGAACGCGCGGCCTGGGCGCTGGACCGCGCCATCGTCGCCGTGACCCCGTCCTTCGAATCATCGGCCACCGAGATGGCGATGGAGGCCGACCACCGCATCAAGAACTCCCTCGGCCTTCTCGCCGCCATCCTCCGCCGGCAGGCGCGGGAGTCCGCGGCGGAGGCCGGGGGGGACGCCCTCCTCGCCGCCGCCGGGCGGGTCGAGGCGGTGGCCTCCGTCCACGCTTCCCTTTACCTCGCGGCCCGGCGCGGCGTGGCGAGTCCCGAACTCGACCTCGACGACTACCTCAGCGATCTCCTTGGCACGCTCCGCGACGCCATCGTGGACGGCGCCGGCCCCGTGCTGCGCGTTTCCCTCGAACCCCTCGTCCTGCCGCCGGAGACGGTTCGCCGCCTCGGACTCGTCGTCGCCGAACTCGTCACCAACGCCTTCCGGCACGCCTTCCCCTTGGGGCGGCGCGGCACCGTCCGCGTCACCGGGCGGGGCCGTTCCGACGGCCGCTACGAGATCCGCGTCGCCGACGACGGCAAGGGCCTGCCCCCCGGCTTCGACATCCGCCTCCCCGGCGTGGGCCTCGGGATGCGCCTCGTCCGCGTCCTCGCGGACGAGGCATGCGCTCGGCTGAGCGTGATCCGCCGCGGCGGGACCTGCTTCGTCCTGATCCTTCCCGGCCCGATCACCGAGACCAAGGGTCCCCGCCGCTGAACCTGAGCGACCCGCGACGGGGGCGGGAAAACGCTCCGGGTGGCCACCATGCTGCGGCGTGACCCCCGATGCTGCGTTCGGACATAAAGATATCCTTATGTCGTCTGGTTAGTCCTTGGCGGCGGAGAGGCCTCGTGCTACGGCCCCGCCGAACCTTTCCAGGACCTCCTGCCCGTGCCCGATGCGCTGCCCCCGAAGACCGACTACCTCGTTCGTGACCTCTCCCTCGCCGCCTGGGGCCGCAAGGAGATCGCGATGGCTGAGGACGAGATGCCCGGCCTCATGGCCACCCGCCGCGAATACGGCGCGACGCAGCCGCTGAAGGGCGCGCGGATCGCCGGCTGCCTGCACATGACGATCCAGACGGCGGTGCTGATCGAGACGCTGAAGGCGCTCGGGGCCGACGTCCGCTGGTCATCCTGCAACATCTTCTCGACGCAGGACCACGCCGCCGCCGCCATCGCCGCGGTCGGCACGCCGGTCTTCGCCGTGAAGGGCGAGACGCTGCGGGAATACTGGGAGTACGTGCGCCGGACGCTGGAATGGGCGGATGGCGGCGAGCCGAACGTGCTGCTGGACGACGGCGGCGACATGACCCTCTTCGTCCACTACGGGCTGCGCGCCGAGAACGGCGAGACGGCGTTCCTCGACAACCCGACGAACGAGGAGGAGGAGGTCTTCTACGCGCTGGTGAAGGACACCGTCGCGAAGAAGCCGGGCTGGTTCGCGCGGCTGGCCGCCTCCATCAAGGGCGTGTCGGAGGAGACGACGACGGGCGTGCACCGCCTCTACGTCATGGCGAAGGAGGGCAAGCTCCTCTTCCCCGCGATCAACGTGAACGACTCCGTCACGAAGTCGAAGTTCGACAACCTCTACGGCTGCCGCGAATCCCTCGTGGACGCGATCCGCCGTGGTACCGACGTGATGATGGCGGGCAAGGTCGCGATGGTCTGCGGCTTCGGCGACGTCGGCAAGGGCTCCGCCGCCTCGCTCCGCAACGCCGGCTGCCGCGTCATGATCTCCGAGGTCGATCCGATCTGCGCGCTCCAGGCGGCGATGGAGGGCTACGAGGTCGTGACGATGGAGCAGGCCGCGCCGCAGGCCGACATCTTCGTCACCGCGACCGGCAACGTGGACGTCATCACCGTGGACCACATGCGGGCGATGAAGCACCGCGCCATCGTCTGCAACATCGGGCACTTCGATTCCGAGATCCAGATCGCGTCGCTGCGCAACTACAAGTGGGACAACATCAAGCCGCAGGTGGACGAGATCGAGTTCCCCGACGGCAAGAAGATGATCCTCCTCTCCGAGGGCCGCCTCGTGAACCTCGGCAATGCCACGGGCCACCCGTCCTTCGTCATGTCCGCGTCCTTCACCAACCAAGTGCTGGCGCAGATCGAGCTG
>CAXVWQ010000131.1:0-5074 GCA_964263755.1 Roseomonas sp.
TCCTTGACACCACCCCCCGTCCGGGGCACCCGACCCAGGCCCGCGGCCCCGCCCCGGACTCCCCTCACGATCACCCCCACCACGAGGCGCCCGTGCGCGACAAAGCAGTGCGCGAGAAGTCCTCCGGCGGCTGGCTGGAGAGCCTCAAGACCATCCTCTACGCCGGCCTCATCGCCATCGGCATCCGCACGATCGCCTTCGAGCCCTTCAACATCCCCTCGGGTTCCATGATCCCGACCCTCCTGGTGGGCGACTACCTCTTCGTCTCGAAGTATTCCTACGGCTACTCCCGCGCCTCGCTCCCCTTCTCCCCCAACCTCTTCTCCGGCCGCATCTTCGGCTCCCTCCCCGCCCGCGGCGACGTCGCCGTCTTCAAGCTCCCCCGCGACGGCACCACCGACTACATCAAGCGCATCGTCGGCCTCCCCGGCGACCGCATCCAGGTCCGCGGCGGCATCCTCCACGTCAACGGCCAGCGCGTCGCCCGCGACAACCTCGGCCCCTACACGGTGGAGGGCGACGGCCCCCGCATGACCGTCCGCCGCTACCGCGAAACCCTCCCCGCGAGCCCCGGCGCCACCCCCCGCGCCCACGAGATCCTCGAGGCCTCCGACGACGCCCCCTACGACAACACCGGGGAGTTCCTCGTCCCGGCGAACCACGTCTTCGCCATGGGCGACAACCGCGACAACTCGCTGGATTCGCGCGCCACGGGCTTCGTCGGCTTCATCCCCGTGGACAACCTCGTCGGCCGCGCGGAATTCATCTTCTTCTCCTGGGACGGCTCCGCGAACTGGTATGAGGTCTGGGCCTGGCCCTTCGCCGTCCGCTGGACCCGCCTCCTCGGCGCCGTCCGGTGACCCGGGCGGGCGCCCCGGGCACCGGCGCCCGCCCCGCCGGGTCGCACGCCCCCGCTCCGCACCGGGGGATCGGCGGAAGCCCGGACGATCCACGCACCCGCCCCGCCATCCCGCCGCATCGGGCGATGCCCGCATCGGGCCGCGTCGGGTGAAGCCCCCCGTCGCCGCGCTCGCCGCCCGCCTCGGCCACCCCTTCGCCGACCCCGGGTTGCTCAGTCACGCCCTGACCCACCGCTCCGCCGCCGACCCGAAGCGCCGCATGCTCGACTCCAACGAGCGCCTCGAATTCCTCGGCGACCGCGTCCTCGCCCTCGTCATCGCCGAGTGGCTCGCCACCCGCTTCCCACAGGAGCGGGAGGGCGAGTTGGGAAAACGCCTCGCCGTCCTCGTCGCCGCCGACACCCTCGCCAGGGTCGGCGACGCCATCGGCCTGTCGGACGCCCTCCGCGTCCCCCCCGCCGAGGGCCGCACCGGCCTCCGCCAGCGCGCCACCGTCCTCGCCGATGCCACCGAAGCCCTCATCGGCGCCCTCTACCTCGATGGCGGCCTCGACGCCGCCCGGGCCTTCATCCATCGCGAATGGATCACCGCGATGGACGCCGACGCCACGCCGCCGATGTCCGCCAAGTCCCGCCTCCAGGAACTGACGCTGGGAAAGGGTCTCGGCCTCCCCGACTACGACGTCGTCGCCGCCGATGGCCCCTCCCACGCCCCGGTCTTCACCATCCGCGTCACCGCCGCCGGCCGGTCCGCCGAGGCCACCGGCGACAGCAAGCGCGCCGCCGAGCAATCCGCCGCCGCCGCCCTCCTGGCGACCCTGTCCCATGTCTGACGAACCCCCGCCCCCCGCGCCTCCCCCCGCCGCGTCGACCGATGCGGCCAGCGATGGGGCGGGTCCGCCGCGGCTCCCCGCCGCCGTGCTCAGCGCGGGTCCGACGACGGACCCCGCCCCGGACGCCCCGACCCGCGCCGGCATCGCCGCCGTCCTCGGCGCCCCCAACGCCGGCAAGTCCACCCTCGTGAACCGCCTCACCGGCGCCAAGGTCACGATCGTCTCGAACAAGCCGCAGACTACCCGCTTCCGCATCCGTGCCATCCTCATGGTCGGCCGCGCCCAGGTGATCCTGACCGACACCCCCGGCATCTTCGCCCCCCGCCGACGCCTCGACCGCGCGATGGTCGCCGCCGCCTGGACCGGCGCGCAGGACGCCGACCTCGCCCTCCTCATCGTCGACGCCCGCGCCGGCCTCACCGACCGCGTCCGCGCCATCCTCGAACGGCTCGCGAAGGCCCCGCCCCGCCTCTGGCTCGTCCTCAACAAGACCGACCTCATCGAGCCGAAGCGCCTCCTCCCCCTGACCGCGGACCTGAACGCGATCATCCCCTTCGAGGAGACCTTCATGGTCTCCGCCGAGAAGGGCGACGGCCTCGACCGCCTGAAGGACGCCCTCGCCGCCGCGATGCCCCCCGGCCCGCACCTGTTCCCGGAGGACGACCTCTCCGACCTCCCCGACCGGATGCTGGCGGCGGAACTCGTCCGCGAGCAGATCCTCCGCCAAACGCATGAGGAGGTCCCCCACCACGCCACGGTGGAGACGGAGCAGTGGACGGAACGCCCCGACGGCTCCGTCCGCGTGGACCTGACGATCTACGTCGGCCGCGCCACCCAGAAGGCCATCCTCATCGGCGACGGGGGCTCCCGCATCAAGGAGATCGGCCGCCGCGCGCGGGAGGAGATGAGCCGCCTCCTCGAACGCCCCGTCCACCTCTTCCTCAACGTGAAGGACCGCCCCGGCTGGGACGAGGAACGCGGCCGCCTCCGCGCCCTCGGCCTCGATGAACTGGACTGAATCGCCGCGCCTGCCCCTCGCGGGGGGCGGGCCCGGCGCGCCCTGTAGCGCACCGCCCCGGCGCCCCACATCCCCATGATGGAATGGAGCGCTCCCGCCATCGTCCTCGACGCTCGTCCCCTCGGTGAGGGCGGCGCCGTCGTCACGCTCCTCACCGAGGAGCACGGCCGCCACGCCGGCCTCGCCCGGGGCGGCGCCGCGCGGGCCCACGTCGCCACCTGGCTCCCCGGCAACCTCGTGGAGGCCCGCTGGGTCGCCCGCCTCGCCGACCAGCTGGGTCACCTGACGGGCGACCTCGTCCACCCCGCCGCGGCGCTGGCGATGGAGGACCCGCTCGCCCTGTCGCTCCTCTCCTCCGCCTGCGCCGTCGCCGCGGAATCCCTGCCGGAGCGCGAGCCGCACCCCCGGGTGTTCCGCGGCCTGGTCCCCCTCATCGCCCACCTCGCGCGCGGGGCGGAGGAATTGCTGCCGGACTACGTGCGGTGGGAGATCCTGCTCCTCGCCGATCTCGGCTACGGCCTGGACCTGTCCCGCTGCGCCGCCACGGGCGCGACGACGGGCCTCACCCACGTCTCCCCGAAATCCGGCTGCGCCGTGTCGTCCGGCGCGGCATCGCCCTACCTCGACCGCCTCCTGCCGCTGCCGGCCTTCCTGCTGGACGACGCCGCCACGGCGACGCCGCGCGACCTCGCGGACGGGCTGCGCCTCACGGGCCACTTCCTCGCCCGCGACGCCTGCGGTGCGCGTCACCGCCCCGTGCCGCCGGCGCGGGAGGCGCTGACGGACCGCGTGGCAAGCCTCGTGGGGGCCGCGACCCCGTGAGGGAGCCGCCTACGGGGCGGGGCGCACGAGGACGAGGTTGAAGCGGCCGACCCGGTCGCCGAGCACCCGGACGCGGAGGTAGGCGGGTCGCCCGTCCACGGGGATGGCGAGGCGGGAGGCGAGGCCGTCGCCGCCGTCGTCATCCTCCTCCACCATCTCGCCGCGGGCGTCGAGGAGTTCGAGCACGGTGTCGGTTTCCCGCTCCAGCCCGAAGGTCAGGGCGAGGGCGGCGCGGCCGTCATGGGGCAGGGCGTAGACGGCAGCCTCGCCCGGGCGGATGCGGAGGGCGACGGCCTCGCCGAGGAGGAGGGTGGGGCGGGCGGCGGCCTCTTCCACCGTTCGGGCCAGCGCCGCCGTGGGGGCTTCCGGCGGGGCGGGCTGGACGACGAGACTGAAGGTGCCGCCGTTGTTGCCGAGGACGCCCGCGCGGAGAAAGGCGGCGGGCCGGGTCACGTCGCCGGTCGCCACGCGCGAGGCGAGTTCGCCGCCGCCGTCATCATCCTCCAGCAGCACGCGGCCCTCGGCGTCCAGCAGGGCAAGGGTGGTGTCGGCGCCGGCCTGGAGGTCGCGGGTGGTGGCGACGAGGTCGGCGCCCTCGGGCAGCCGGAAGAACGCCGATTGGCGGCGGCCGAGGCGGAGCGGGATGGTGGCGCCCGCGGCGAGGGGCGGGCGGTCGCGGGCGGCTTCCCAGGTCGTCGCGAAGTCGGGGGGCGGGGCGGGGGCCTCGCGGATGAGCAGCAGCTCGAACTCGCCGACGCCGCCGAGGGTGCCGGCGCGGAGGACCGTCGCTTCCGGCGCCTCGGCGAGCGGGAGGAGGGAGGCGAGGCCGCCGCCGCCGTCGTCGTCGTTCGCCAGCTCCTCGCCGCTCGGGCCGAGGAGGACGAGGACGGTGTCGGTGCCGCGGCCGAGGTTGCGGGTGATGGCGACGAGGTCCGTGCGGTCCTCGGGCAACCGGAAGAACGCCGACTGCCCGGCGCGGAGGCGGAGGGCGACGGCGCGTTCCGGGTCCAGCGGCGGGCGGCTGGCGGCGGCCTCGGCGGAGGTGGCGAAGTCCGGCGGGGGGCGGGCGGTGTCGCGGGTCAGCACGACCTCGAAGGAGCCGCCGGCGTTGCCGAGGGTGCCGGCGCCAATGAGGACGACGCCGTCCGAGGGCTGGACCTCCAGGAGGGAGGCGAGGCTCTCGTCGCCGCCGTCGTCGTCCTCCGTCACCGTGCCGCCGGCGGCGTCGAGGGCGCGGAGGACGGTATCGGTGTTCTGGGCGAGGCCGCGGGTGGTGATCCGGTAGGCGGGGCCGGCCTCCGGCGCGACGCGGAAGAAGGCGGTCTGGCCGCGGGCGAGGGTGACGCGGACGGGCTGGTCGGGCTGGAGGGGCGGGCGGGTGGCGGCGTCGGCCGGTCGGAGGGCGACGGCGCGTTCGGGGTCCAGCGGCGGGCGGCTGGCGGCGGCCTCGGCGGAGGTGGCGAAGTCCGGCGGGGGGCGGGCGGTGTCGCGGGTCAGCACGACCTCGAAGGAGCCGCCGGCGTTGCCGAGGGTGCCGGCGCC
>CAXVWQ010000132.1:0-8745 GCA_964263755.1 Roseomonas sp.
CCCTGCGGCTCGGCGCCCTCGTCCGCCACGTCCCGCATCCCGTCGTCGTCGGCTTCACCGCGGGGATCGCCGCCATCATCCTCGCGAGCCAGCTGCGCGAACTCCTGGGCCTCACCCTCGCGGACCCGGAACCGGGTCCCCTCCTGCCGAAGCTCGCCGCCCTCGCCGCCGCCCTCCCGACGGCCAGCCCCGCCGCGGCCGCCCTCGCCGCCGGGACCGTCGCGGCGATCCTCGCGCTGCGCCGCTGGCGCCCCGCCTGGCCCGCCCCGCTCCTCGCGGTCGTCCTCGCGACGCTCCTCGGCACGCTCCTCCCCGTCGAGACGATCGCCAGCCGCTTCGGCGCCCTTCCCGCCGGCCTCCCGTGGCCCGTCCTGCCGGATTTCGGCGGGGCCGCCGCCGTGCTGCCCGACGCCCTCGCCTTCGCCCTCCTCGGCGCCATCGAGTCGCTTCTCTCGGCGGTGGTGGCGGACACGATGACGGGCCGTCGCCACCGCCCCGACGCGGAACTCGTCGCCCAGGGGGTCGCCAACGTCGCGTCGTCGCTGTTCGGCGGCGTCCCGGTCACCGGCACCATCGCCCGCACCGCCACGAACGTCCGCTCCGGCGCCGTCGGCCCCGTGTCCGGGATGCTCCACGCGGTGTTCCTCCTGGCCTTCCTCATGGCCGCGGCCCCGCTCGCGGCGCACATCCCCCTCGCGGCGCTCGCCGGGCTCCTGGCGGTCGTCGCCTGGGGCATGGCGGACCGGCACGAGGTCGCGGCCGTGCTGCGCGGGCCGCGCGGCGCGGCGGCGGTGCTGGTGGTGACGGTCGCGGTCGTCGTCGTCGGCGACCTGCTGACGGGCATCGCCGCGGGGTGCGCGCTCGCCGCCCTCCTCGCGTGGCGCGACCGGCGGCGCCGCTAGGGGGTGATCGCCAGGGGCCCGGCGGCATGCCCGGACGGCCGCGCGGCCCCCTCCGCCGCCGCGCCCGTCCCGTCCCCCGCCCGCACCTCCCGCGCCAGGGCCAGCAGCAGGCGCCGCAGCCAGGCGTGCCCGCCATCCGCCTCGAACCGGCGGTGGAAGACGAGCGAGAGCCGCGTGTGCGTCGTCTCCAGCGGCACCGGCAGCACCGCCAGCCCGTGCGCCGCCGCGAGCTGCCGCGCCAGCCGGCCGGACAGCGTCATCACCATGTCGGTGCCCAGCAGGATCCCCGGCACGGCCGAGAGGTGCGCCACCACCGCGCCGAGGCGCCGCGGGTGCCCCGCCTGCCGCAGCGGCGCGTCCAGCGCCCCGTCGAGCGACCCGTTGGCGGAGTGGAGGAGGTGCGGGAACCCCGCGAAGCGCTCCAGGGTCACCGCGCCGTCCAGCAGGGGATGGCCCGGGCGGACGATGACCGAGAACTCCTCCGGCAGCAGCCGCACCCGGGTGTAGAGCGCCGTCGGCTCCGGCAGCACGCCGATCGCCAGCACCGCCTCCCCGCCCTCCAGCAGCGCGGTGGCGTTCGTCCGGTCCACGTGGCGGATCGCCACGAGCACGCCCGGCGCCTCCCGCGCCAGCCGCGCGAACAGGGGCGGCGCCAGCACCGCCTCCGCGTATTCGGAGAAGGCCACCGGGAAGACCCGGTCGCTCGTCGCGGGATCGAAGGGCGCGGTGGCGGCGAGCGTCTCCGCGAGACGGTCGAGCATCTCCGCGACCGGTTCCGTCAGCGCGGTCGCCAGCGCCGTCGGCTGCACGCCGTTCGGGGCGCGGAGGAACAGCTCGTCCCCGAGCGCCGCCCGTAGCCGGTGGAGGGCGTTCGACACCGCGGGCTGGGAGAGCCCGAGCCGCGCCGCCGCCCGCGTGACGTGCCGCTCCCGCGCCACCGCGTCGAACACGCGGAGGAGGTTGAGGTCGAAGGACGACAGGTCCCTCACGGGCCGGGGCCGTCGGCGCCGGGCGCCGCGCCGGTATCGTCAACGCCGGGCGCCGCGCTGAAACCATAGAGCCGCGCGGGGTTGGCCCACCGCACCGCGGCGGCCTCCGCCGCCGTCAGCGGCGCCAGCGCGTCCCGCAGCAGCGCCGCCTCGTCCGGAGGGCCGTCGGCCGCGGGGGCGTTAGGGTGCGGCCAGTTGCTGCCCCACACCACCGCCCCGGGGTTCGCGGCGACGAGCGCCTGGGTCAACTCCTGGAAATCCCCGCCGGCCCCGTCGGGCACGCCGTAGGGTGAGGACAACTTGACCCACGCCCGCCCTCCGCCCAGCAGCCCCGCCACGATCCCCCAGGCGGGATGCGCCGCGAACCCGGCCGGCGGCAGGAAGGCGTAGTGGTCCAGCACGAGCGGGCAGGGCAGCCCGCGCAGCACGTCCCCCAGCGCGACGATCATCCCCGCCTCCGCCAGCACCTGCAGGTGCCACCCGTTCCCGGCGCAGAGCCGCCCGAGGCCCGCCACGTCCCCCGGCCCCGTCGGCGCCCGGGCGTGCAGGTTCGCCCGCAGCCCCACCACCCCGCCGTCCCGCAGCGCCCGGCAGGTCGCCGCGTCGGCGTCGGGCGGCAGCACCGCCACCACCCGCGCCGCCTCCCCCACCGCCGCGCGCGCCGCGAGGTGGAGCGCGTTGTCGAAGCCGTAGGAGGAGGGCTGGACGAGGATTTGGTGCGTCACCCCCACCCGCGCCGCCACCGCCCGATAGTGCCGCAGCGGCGCATCGAGCGAGGCGCGGGTGTTGGGGATGGTCGGCCGCCCCGCCTCGTAGACGTGGTGGTGGCAGTCCACGAGGCGGGAGGGGAAGGGGGGTGCGGCCATGGCCGCGCATCCTGCGCGACCCGCCCGGCGGCGACCAGCCGCCCTCGTTTCGCCTGACGGAACGCCATCTCTGTCAGCTTTGTTTGATTGTTCTCCGCCCGCGAACCCCGTCACGTTCGGCGCGAACACGATCGGGAACGCGGCGCATGTCGGGCACCATGACGATGGCGGACTGGAACTCCTGGACGGAGCCGGGCTTCAACACGGCCGGCATCCTGGCGGATGTCGTCGGCACGGTCCGGGTCGTCTGGGGCGACGGGACCGTCGAGAACGTCTCCACGAACAACGACCGGGACGGCGACGGCACGCTCGACTCCATCGACCTGTTCCACTCCTTCCCCTCGGACGGCGTCTACGACGTCGGCCTCCGCTCCTACGGCGGCGGCGACGTCGTCCGCTTCCGCGCCAACATGTTCGCGAGCGAGACGACGGACCGCACCTACACCGGCGGCATCCTCCGCGACGCCTTCATCACCGGGTCCGGCAACGAGCGCATCAACTCGGGTGGCGGGAAGGACCTCATCATCGCCCACGGCGGGAACGACACGATCTTCGCGGCCGACGGCGACGACATCCTCATCGGCGGCGACGGGGACGACGTGCTCCGCGGCGGCGCCGGCAACGAACTCCTCGGCGGCGGCGCCGGGAACGACATCCTCTACGCGGACGCCGACGGCGCCTCGATGTACGGCGACGAGGGGAACGACACCCTCGTCGGCGGCGCCGACTACGAGTTCCTCTCGGGCGGCGTGGGGGCCGACCGCCTCACCGGCGGCGGCGGGGCGGACATCTTCGGCTTCGCGTCCGTGGCGGAGGGCGGGATCGGCGCCGCTCGCGACACGATCACCGACTTCGACTCCACCTCCGGCAACGGGGAGGACCTCCTCGACCTCGGCGGCTTCGGGGGCCTCACCTTCGTCACCGGCCGCTTCAGCGGGGACGGCGGCGGCGAGGTCCGCGCCCTCGTCCGCGCCGGCTACTCGACCGTCCAGGTGGACGCCGACGGCAACGGCACGGTGGACCTGGAGGTCGCCCTCCTCGGCACGCAGGCCATCACCGCCGACAACCTCATCCTCTGACCGGCCCCGCGTCGGCGCGGTTCGACGGGGAAGGCGTGGACCGGAAGCCCGTTCCGCGGGCGAGGGCGCCCACCGTGCCCGGCCGGCCGCGTCATCCTCCGTCCGGCCGCGCCCCGGGCATCCCCGGGACGGCCCGGCGTCGCCGCGATCCCGCGCGCGGCGAGCCACGCCGAGAACCCCGGATCCGCCGTGACGACGCGGACCGGCACCGCCAGCACCAGCCCCGCGAGACCGGGAACGTCCCGCTCTGAATCCGGTGCGCGGGCGAAGCCCTCGGCACGCGCCGCGATCACCCCGCGGCCGGAGGCACCACGGTCATCATGCCCCTCGTCTTGGTCCCCGATCCATCCCATGATCGCGTTTCGCGAGATGAGGGAGATGCGACGGCGATGCCGGGCACGATCACCGACGTCAACTGGGACTTCGGCTTCGAGGATGCGAACGGCGTGGGACTCCTCGCCGAGGTCACCGGGACCGTCCGCATCGACTGGGGCGACGGCACGATCGAGGACGTGACCGCCGACGCGGACGGCGACGTTCCCGATCCCCTCTTCCCGACGCACACCTACGAGGCGGACGGGGCCTACGCCGTGTCCGTCCGCGGCGACGGCGACCTCGTCCGCCTCCGCGTGGCCGCCTTCGCGACCCGGACGGACGACCTGACCCTCGTCGGAAGCGGCCTCGGCGACGCCATCCTGACGGGCTCCGGCGATGACAGCATCCGGTCCGGCGCGGGAAGCGACCTCGTCCTCGGCAACGCCGGGAACGACCGCCTCGCGGGCGGCGCCGGCGACGACACCCTCTCCGGCGGCGACGGGGACGACATCCTCCGGGGTGGCGATGGGACCGACGTTCTCGGCGGCGGCGCGGGGAACGACAGGATCCACGGCGATGCAGGCCCCTCCGTCCTCCGAGGCGACGGCGGGAACGACCTCCTCGTCGGCGGCGCGGACGGCGACATCCTCATCGGCGGGACGGGACGCGACGTCATGACCGGCGGCGCCGGGAGTGACAGCTTCTACTTCGGCGCCTCCGAGGAGAGCGCCGTGGGCGGGGCCCGCGACGTCATCACCGACTTCGACTCCACCTCCGCGGATGGCCAGGACGTCCTGTTCCTCCTCGGCCTCGGGCCGCTGACCTTCATCACGGGCCGCTTCGGCGCCGACGGCGACGGCGAGGTCCGTGCCGTCACCCGCCCCGACCGCACGATCGTGCAGGTGGACGCCGATGGGAACGGCACGGTGGACCTGGAGATCGCGCTGCTCGGCACGCAGACCCTCGACGCCTTCAACGTCGTCCTCTGACGGCGGGCCTCAAGCGGCCACCTCCTCCGGCGTCGCCGCGATCCCCCGCGCGGCGAGCCACGCCGAGAACCCCGGATCGGCCGTGACGACGCAGACCGGCACTGCCAGCACCAGCCCCGCGAGGAACGGCAGCGCCAGCCCCGCCGCCGCCCACGACACCGAGGCGAAAGCGAGGAGGCACGCGCCCCCCAGCGCCGTGTGCGGCCACAGCAGCCGCGCCGCGTCCCCCCAGGCCACCCCGCGATCCGCCCGGTTCTGCACGCCCCACCCCGACCGCCGCCCGAGCGCGAGCGCCGCGAGCGCCATCGCCTTGTTCACCGTCGAGACGGGTTCGACGAGAAGGGAGAACAGGATCTCCGCCCCCGCCCCCCGCAGCACCGCCGCGCGCCCGCCGTAGCGCGTCGCCCCGTCCCGCCGCAGCAGCACCTCCGCGTAGCCCAGCAGCTTCGGCGCCGCGTTCCCCGCCCAGGTCAGCGCGAGCAGCAGGGCCAGGGCGCCCGTCGGCGTCGCCGCGCCGCCGCCCGTCACAGCGTTCCCCGCCGCGGCGAGCAGCATCGCCACCCACAGCGGGGCGCAGAGGAACAGCAGGATCGCCTGGGCCAGTTGCCACCGCCCCATGGCCCGCAGCCCCGGGCCGAAGATCAGGTGGCGGTACTGCATGTTCCCCGCCCCCCACCTGACGTCGCGCGCGAGGAACTCCGGCAGGGCGGGGGGATTGCCCTCCAGGCTCCCCTCCTCGTCGGGGAGGCAGCGCACGGGCCACCCCGCGGCGCGCAGCCGCACCGCTTCCACCATGTCGTGCGACAGCACGGGCGAGCCGTCGGGCAGCGGCGCCAGCCGCGCGTGGGCGCGGAACGGGGCGATGCGGAACACCGCGTTGTGGCCCCAGTAGGGACCGTCATCGAGTTGCCACCACCCCTGCCCCGTCGCCCAGGCCCGCATCCCCGCGCGCATCCCGAACTGGAACAGCCGCGGGAAGGCCGACCCCGCCGGCCGGCCGGCGATGAGCTGCTGCACCAGCCCCAGCCGCGGGTCCGCCTCCATCGCCGCCACGAGCCGCAGCACCGCCGCCGCCGACATCTCCGAATCCGCGTCGAGCGTCAGCGCGAGGTCGAAGCCGTCGGCGTGCCCCCCGGCCTGGGAATCGAGGAACTCCATCACGTTGCCCGCCTTGAACCCGGCGTTGTCGGCGCGTCCCCGCAGCCGCACCGCCCCCTCCGGCCGCGCCGCCGCGAAGGCCGCCACCGCCGCGTCCTCCGCCGCCGCGGGCGCCGGGTCGCGCGTGTCCGACAGGAACCACAGGACGAAGCGGTCCCCCGCCCCCGCCCGCTCCAGCCCGTCCAGCAGCCGCGCGAGGGGCGGCAGCACCGCCGCCATCTCCTCGTTCCGCACGCAGACGAGGATCGCCGTCCGCGACCGCGCCACCCCGTCGGCCGAAGCGGGCGCCATCGCGACCTGCGGCACGAGGTAGGCCGGCGCGTCGTCCCGGGCGAGGAGGATGAGGAACCCCACCACCGCGTTGCCGACGCAGATCGCCGTCCAGGGCAGGGTCAGCCCGTAGGCGAGGGCGAGCGCCGCCTCCCACCCCGTCCACCCCCCGGGCGCCAGGGCGCGCCACAGCACCGCGCCCAGCCCCGCGACGACGAGGAGGCAGAGCGCCGCGAAGGCGATGCGCCGGGCCGCGATGGATTCGGCGGCGGGTTCGGCGGCGGGTTCGGCGGGCACGGCGGAACCCTAACCGGCCCGCCTTGCGCCGTCGCGGCCCCCTACGGGATGAAGTCGCCCGCGGTGAGGTATCCCGGGCGCGTCGCGAGGCCGGAGGCGAGGGCGATCGTCCCGGCGGCGCCGGGGTCCGGCCCGAGGCGGATCGGGCCGGTCGCGAGGGCGGCGGAGGCGACGCCCCCGAAGGACTCGATGTCGCCGTCGCGCATGCCGGCGTCATCGTGCCCGGGCGCGTCGCGGACACACCGGCCATGCCCACCATCCTCTTCCGGCCGCGGCCGTGCCGCGACGCGCCTTACCGAAGAGCCTCGTCGCGGGGCGCGCCCCGCACCGCAAGCGGCCGGCACCGCCGCGGCGCCCATGGGTTCCATGGGCGCCGGCCGATCACGATCGGTCGATGGGGGCGTCGCGCGTCCGGACCCGTTCCAACCCCTCAGCCGCCGCGAAGCACAGCAGCGCCAGCGCCGCCCCCACGAGGCCCTGCCACAGGCCCGTCGTCATCCCGCCGACGAGCAGCACCGCGATCCCCGCGGAATCCGTTTCCTGGCGGAGCCCCACGAAGAAGAACGCGGCCGCCGCCGCCTGCACGGCCGACGCGGCCGCCAGCACCGCCCCGACGGCGCGCAGGGCGACGATCACGGCGCGTCCTCGTCCCGGTGCGGCCGGCGGCGCGGGCATCGCTAGAGGATGAAGTCGCCGAGGGAGAGGCTCGCGACGCCGTAGAGGGTGACGAAGAGGTCCGTGAACCCGTCCCCGTTCTCGTCCAGCACGAGCTGCACGTCCGCCCCGCCCCCGGACGAGCGCCAGCCGACGGACGGGTTCCCGTCGCGCGGGAAGGCCCCGGCCCCGACATAGCTCGCCCCGAAGGCCGAGACGTCGAGCCGGTCGCCCGCCGCCGCGTCGAAGTCCATCAGCTGGTCGTAGCCGCTCCGCGGGCTCTCCGCGGCCGCCGTCCAGACGAAGCGGTCCGCCCCGCCACCCCCGGTCAGGCGGTCCCGCCCGAGGCCACCCTCCAGCCGGTCCGCCCCGTCCCCGCCGAAGAGCAGGTCGGCGCCGTCGCCGCCGAGGAGGCCGTCGTCGCCCGCCTCGCCGTAGAGCCGGTCCGCCCCGATCCCGCCCTCCAGCGCGTCGGCCGCGGCGCCGCCGTAGAGCATGTCCGCCCCCTCGCCGCCCCGCAGCGTGTCGAGGCCCTCGGCGCCCTTCAGCAGGTCGTCGCCGCCGCGCCCCTCGATCGCGTCGTCGCCGACCATCCCCTCCAGCCGGTCGCCGAGGGCGCCGCCGAGGAGCGTGTCGTCGAGGTTCGAGCCGAGCACCCGCTCGATCCCCGAGAGCGTGTCGCCCGCCGCGTCGCCGCCGGTCCCCAGCCCCGTGCCCGGCCCCCCCGCGTCGAGATCGAGGCTCACGCCGAGCCGGCTGGTGCGGTAGTCCGTCATGTCGAAGCCGTCGCCGCCGTCCAGCACGTCCGCGCCGGCGGCGCCGACGAGGTTGTCGGCGCCCTCGCCGCCCAGGAGGACGTTCGCCGCGGCGTCGCCCCGGAGGGAATCCGCGTGGACCGAGCCCGTGAGGTTCTCGATCCCCGACAGAACGTCGCCCGCCGCATCGCCCACGGTGCCCTTGCCCGAGGCGAGCGACACGCCCACGCCGGCGGCCGCGGTGGCGTAGGAGGCGGTGTCGAGGTCCGCGCCGCCGTCGAGCGTGTCCTCGCCCGTGCCGCCCTCGACCGTGTCGTCGCCGGCGCCGCCCTCGAGGATGCTGTCGCAGTCGCAGCCCGTCAGGTGGTCGTCGCCGCCGGAGCCGGTGAGATCCTCGATGTCCTCGAGGACGTCGCCCTCCGCGTCGCCCCCGACGCCCTCCCCGGTGACGAGGTTCACCTGCACCGCATC
>CAXVWQ010000133.1:0-7335 GCA_964263755.1 Roseomonas sp.
GAGGCCGCGACGGGCGCGGCGACCCGCGCCCGCGCCACCGCCGAGACCGCCGCCGCCGAGGCCGCCCGCGGCCGGCTCGCCGCCGAAGCCCTGTTCGCGGCCTCAGACCGCACCGCGCGGGAGGCCACGGACGCCCGCCGCACCGCCGAGGCCCAGGCCGGCGAGTACGGCCGCCTTGCCGATTCCGCCCGCGCCCAGGCGGCGCTGCTGACCGCGCAACTCGACGCGCTGCGCGGCGAACTCCGCCGCCTCAGCACCGTCCTCGCCGCCGCCGAGACCGAGGACCGCGCGCAGGAGGCGCAGATCGCCGCCCTCGGCCAGCGCCTCAACGCGGCGCTGGCCGCGCGCGTCGAGGAACTGCAGCGCTACCGCTCCGACTTCTTCGGCCGCCTGCGCGGCGTGCTGGGGGACCGGGGTGACGTGCGGGTGGTGGGGGACCGCTTCGTGTTCCAGTCGGAGGTCCTGTTCCCCCCCGGCGGGTCCGACCTGTCGGAGGCAGGGCAGGCGCAGGTCGCCGACGTCGCCCGCACGCTGTCGGAACTCGCCGGCCGCATCCCGCCGGAGGTCAACTGGGTGCTGCGCGTGGACGGCCACGCCGACAACACGCCCGTGGCCCGCGGTGGCCGGTTCGCGAGCAACTGGGAACTCTCCTCCGCCCGCGCGATCGCGGTGGCGCAGCTCCTCATCGGCAACGGGTTGCCGGCGGAGCGCGTCGCGGCGACCGCCTTCTCCGACAACCAGCCGCTGGACGCGGCCGACACGCCGGCGGCGCGGGCGCGGAACCGGCGGATCGAGTTGCGGCTGACCGACCGGTAGGCGGCTACACCAGCCGCGCCTCGAAGGGCGGCAGCCCGTCCGGCGCCTCGAACTCCACCACCCACAGGTCGGGGTCGCGGCGCACCGCGCGCTCCACGTAGGCGTCGGCGGCGTCCTGCGCGACCGCCGTATCCCCCGTCCCCCGCACCCAGGCCTCCCGCCCCGCGGCGTCGCGGGCCTGGGACAGCACCGCGATCCCCTCCCGCGTCCGCAGCACGCAGAGGATTCCGCCGCTGTCCGCGTCGCCCTTCCGCAGCACCGCCGCGGGCCGCCCGGCGCCGTCCGACAGCCGCACCGCCGCCGAGACCCAGATCGCCGTCTTCAACCGTGCTTCCATCGCCGGGAGGTGGCCGTCCGCCCCCCCGCCCCGCAACCCCGCGGCCGGACCCCTTGCCGTGACCCTGCACCCGCGCCATTCCCCGCCCGATCCCGGAGACGCGCATGGCCCAACCGCCCAAGGCCCCCCAGAAGGCCGCAACGCAGGCCGCAACGCCGGTCGCGGGCAAGGCCGCGCCGAAGGCCGTCCCCGCCATGACCGACGCGCAGCGCGCCTACGAGACCCGGCGCGCCGCGAAGGCCGGGTTGTCCCTCGAGAAATGGCTCGCCGCGAAGGAGAAGGAGCGTCAGGCCGAGAAGAAGGAGGCCGAGAAGGCCGCCGCCGCCCGCGTCGCCGAGGCCGCGCCGCCGAAGCCACCCGGGCTGCTCCGCCGCCTCCTCGACCGGGCGCAGCAGCCGCTGAAGCGGTAACCCGGCGCTACAGCATCCGCCGCAGCGTGTCGTCGCGGCGGATCAGGTGGTGGTGGCCGGCCGCCGCGACGTGCAACCCGATCAGGACGATGATCCCGAAGGCGGACGCGTTGTGGATCGCCTGGAGGACCGGCGCCAGCGCCTCGTGCTTCCCGATGGGCGACGGGATCGGCACCATCCAGAACCAGGTGAGCGGGAAGCCCCAGGCGTTGGTCGCCAGGAACCCCGTGACGGGCATGACGATCAGCAGCGCGTAGAGACCCGCGTGGTTGAGGTGCGCCGCCAGTCGCTGCGCCGCCGGCAGGGTGGGATCGAGGGGCGGCGGCGGGTGCCGGGCGCGCCACCACAGCCGGGCCAGGGTCAGGGCCAGCAGCACCAGTCCGGTGCTCTCGTGGATGTTGTAGATCGCGAACTTCACGGCCGGCCGCGTCTCCGGCCCGAAGCCGAGGAACAGGCCGAGGGCGATGACGACGGCCATGATCGCCGCCGTGGTCCAGTGCAGGGCGCGCGCGGTGGCGGTGTGGCGCATGGGGGCCTCCCGGCCGGTCGCGGTCAGGCTAGCGCCGTTCCCGCCCGGCGCGAAACGCGCGGCCCTTTCCGCACCGCGGCGTGCGGCGCATGTGCCGCGCCGATGATCGCCGCCCATGCCGACTGGTCCGCCCATCCGGCGAAGCGCTGGTTCACCCTCGCGCGCCGCGCCGGGATCGGCTGGGCGGCCACCGCGCCGCGCCCGGTCGGCGACCCGGCCGCCCTCACCGCCTCGCTCCTCGCCGATGGCGCACCGGTCGCCTTCGGCCTGGACCTTCCCCTCGGCGTCCCCCGCGCCTGGGCCGCCACGCGTCCCGAACCGGACTTCCCGAGCTTCCTCCGCGCCCTGAGGCCGGACGCGCCATTCTTCGCCGTGTCCCCCGGTCTCGACACCGTCTCCCGCCACCGCCCCTTCTACCCGGCGCGCGGCATCGCCGGCATGACCCGCGCGGCCCACGCCGCCGCCCTCGGCTTCGAAGGGCCGCACGGCCTGTCCCGCCTCTGCGACCGCGCCACCGCCGAACGGCCCGCCGGCGCCCCCCTGTTCTGGACCCTCGGCGCCAACCAGACGGGCAAGGCCGCCATCGCCGCGTGGCGGGACTGGCTCGCCCCCTCCCTCGCGGCGGGTGCGCCGCTCGACCTGCATCCCTTCGACGGCGGGCTGCACGCCCTCCTCCGCCCCGGCCGCGCCGTGCTGGCGGAGGTCTATCCGGCGGAGGGCATGCGCCACATCGCCGTCCGGCTGACCGGGTCCAAGCGCGACCGCGCCGCCCGGCGCGCCGCCCTGCCGCCCATCCGCGATGCCATGGCCCGCCTGCGCGTCACTCCCGACGCGGCGCTCGACGCCACCCTGGCCGATGCCTTCGGGGCCGATGCCGCGGGCGAGGACCGGATGGACTCCCTCCTCGGCCTCCTCGCCCTCATCGGCGTGCTGGACGGCCACCGCCCGGACTTCGTGCCGG
This sequence comes from Roseomonas sp., assembly GCA_964263755.1. Taxonomy (GTDB): domain Bacteria; phylum Pseudomonadota; class Alphaproteobacteria; order Acetobacterales; family Acetobacteraceae; genus Roseomonas. Next base: position 3,054 of record CAXVWQ010000133.1, read on the forward strand.
ACGATCCCTGGGTGCGCCGCTGGGAGGGCTGGGTGCTCGGCCAGACCGCCCTGCCGCGGGAGCCGCCCTACGCCCCGTCGTAAACCCCGTGGAACCGCGCGGAGAGGCGGGCCATCGCGACCCACTCGTCCAGAATCGGCGTCGCCACCCCCGCCAGCCGGGCGAGTTCCAGCGGCACCACCGCCATCGCGTCGAGTTCGAGCCGCTTCCCCGCGTCCAGGTCCTGCAGGATGGAGGGCCGGTGCCGCAGCCCCCGGTTCCCGCGCGCGGCCTCCACCGCCTCCGGGCCGAGGTCCTGGCCGAGGCCGGCGGCGATGGCCGCGGCCTCCCCCAGCGCCACCGACTGCCGCGGCCCGAGAACCGGGTCGCCGATCGTCGTGGCGAGGTCCTGACGCGTGACGAGCGCGAGCGGGCCGTTGGTGAGGTTCGAGACGAGCTTGCGCCACACCTCCCGCCGGATGTCCGGCACCACCGGGGCGGCGAGCCCCCCGGCCTCCAGCGCCGCCGCCACGCGTCGGGCGCGGTCGGAGATCGTGCCGTCCGGCTCGCCGAGGATCAGCTGCCCGCCCGCGTTCGCCACGCGGATCACGCCGGGCTCGACGATCGTGCAGGCGGAGTAGATCACGCCGCCGATGGTCCGGCCGACGCCGACCGCGCGCCGCACCGCCCCGCCGGGGTCGAGGCGCGGCAGCGGATGGCCGTCCCACGGCCCCCCGTGGCGATCGAAATACCACCAGGGGATGCCGTTCAGGGCGAAGACCACGGGCGTGCCCGGCCCCAGCAGCGGCCCGATCCCCGCCGCCACGCCCGGCAGGTGGTGCGCCTTCGCCGTGACGATCACCGCGTCCTGCCGCCCGAGTTCGGCGGGGTCGTCGGAGGCGCGGACCCGGGCCTCGATGACCCCCTCCGTCGTCTCCGCCCGCAGCCCGCGGGCGCGGATCGCCGCGAGCGTCGGCCCGCGGACGACGACGGAGACCTCCGCCCCGCCCTTCGCCAGCCGCGCCGCGAAATGGCCCCCGACGGCGCCCGCGCCGAAGACCGCGATCCTCAAGCCAGGATCGCCAGCGCCGCCCGCGACAGCGCCTGGACCCCGACCCCGATGCACCGCTCGTCCGGCGAATAGCCGGCGTTGTGCAGCCGGTCCCGCCGCCCCGGGGAGCCCGACCCGATGAGGAGGTGCGCCGAGGGCATGCGTTCCGCGAAGGCCGAGAAGTCCTCCGCCCCCATGCTCGGCTCCCCCTGGGCGGGCGGGCTGCCGAGCTGCTCCTCCGTCGCGGCGATCACCCGGTCCAGCAGCGCGTCGTCGTTGCGCAGGGGCGGGACGCCGCGCTGGTAGTCGAGCGTGCAGCGGACGCGCATGCCGGATTCCAGCCCGGTCAGCAGGCGGCGGATGGCCGCCTCGGCCGTGTCCCGCGCCGCCGGGTGCAGCGTCCGCACCGTGCCCTTCAGCACCGCCCGCTCCGGGATGATGTTCGCCACCGTCCCCGCGTGGAAGGCGCCGATCGTGACCACCGCGGGGTGGATCGGCTTCACCTCCCGGCTCACCACGCTCTGCACCTGCGCCACGAAGTGCGCGGCGGCGAGGATGGGGTCCACGGAGTCGTCGGGATGCGCGGCGTGGCCGGACTTGCCGCGGATCGTCAGCTCGAACCGGTCGGCCGCCGCCAGCGCCGCGCCGCGGACGAAGGCGGTGGTGCCGACCGGGCGGTCCGGCATGTTGTGGAACCCGATGGCCATGTCCACGCCGTCCGCCGCCCCGTCGGCGATCATCGCGTCGGCGCCGGCGAGGATCTCCTCCGCGGGCTGGAAGACGAGGGCGATGCGACCGGCCAGCATCGGCGCCATGCCGGCCAGCACCTCCGCCACGCCCAGCAGGGTCGCGGTGTGGATGTCGTGGCCGCAGGCGTGCATCTTGCCCTCGATGGTGGAGGCGAAGGGCAGGCCCGTCTCCTCCCCGATCGGCAGCGCGTCCATGTCGGCGCGGATCGCGAGCGTCGGGCCGGGCCGGCCTCCCTCGATCACCCCGAACACCCCGGTCCGCCCGACCCCGGTGCGGTGGGGAATGCCGAGCCGGGTGAGTTCGGCGGCCACGACCCCCGCCGTCCGCACCTCCTCAAAACCGAGTTCCGGATGGGCATGGAGGTCGCGCCGGATGGCGATCAGCCGTGCCTCGATCGCCGCGGTGGCGTCGGCGATCCGCCGCCCCGGATCGTTGGTCCGCGCATCGCCCGCCCGGCCGCCCGTCGCACCGCTCATCATCGTCTCCGGAATTATGTTGCGTCGCATCGTAGGTGAAGAAGTCTCCATGACAAGAACGAGCGCTTGCCGCGCAACGCCGGGCTGCTAGTTTGGGCAACCTCTCGAAACCGGGAGCCTGCTGCCAGGGCCCACCCCGCCCGCGCCGCCCCTGACCCGGGGAGGCGTGGTTGCGGGGCGCACCCGCCAGGGGCCACCATACCTGAACACCGGGGGGACGGAGCGTCTGGGAATGAAGATCAGCGAGAAGGACCTGTGGGCGGGGGGGTGGCTCATCCTCATCGCCCTGTTCGGTCTGTTCATCAACGGCGGGCTGTTCGGCATCGGCCTGGAATCGCACAACCTCGGCACGGCCCGGCGCATGGGGCCGGGCTACATGCCGATGCTCGTCTTCTACATCCTCCTCGGCATCGCGGCGGTCATCCTGTTCAACGGGTTCGTCGGCGGGCCGGACCCGATGGAGCGCTGGACGAACCTCGACCGCGTCACCTTTTTCGGCTCGCTCGCCACCGGCTTCCTCGTCTGGTACGTGATGCGCTCCCTCGGCATCACCGAGGCCTACCGCGAGGTCGGGATCGCCTGCCTCGCCGGCCTGCTCGTCATCTCCATCTCGCCGGCCTGGCGATCGCTCGGGATGCCGCTCGCCTCCTACGCGATCTTCGCGTTGCTGCTGGAACCGATGGGGCTCATGGTCTCCATCGCCGCGCTCTGCGCCGTCTCGTCCCTCGCGGACCGGGAACACCGGCCGCTCGGTGTGCTCGGGATGACCCTCTTCCTCTGCGTGCTCTGCTACTTCGTCTTCATCCGGGAACTCGACATCCGCGTGCCGGTCTGGCCGACGGTGTTCTGATGCAGCGCGGGGAATAGGAAACCGACGATGGAACTTCTCCTCACCAACCTGGCGTTCGGGTTCGGCGTCGCGCTGACCTTCGACAACCTCCTCTTCGCGCTGATCGGCGCGTTGATCGGCACCGCCATCGGCGTGCTGCCGGGCATCGGGCCGGTGGCGACGATCTCGCTCCTCCTGCCGATCACCTTCGGGCAGCCGGCGACCACCGCGATCATCATGCTCGCGGGCATCTACTACGGCGCGCAGTACGGCGGCTCCACCACCGCCATCCTGCTGAACCTGCCGGGGGAGGTGTCCTCCGTCGTCACGACGCTGGAAGGCTACAAGATGGCCCGGCGGGGCCGGGCGGGCGCGGCGCTGACCATCGCGGCCGTCGGCTCCTTCTTCGCCGGCTCCGTCGCGACGGTCCTCGTCGCGGCCTCCGGTCCGCTGTTGACCCAGGTCGCGCTGTCCTTCGGGCCTGCGGACTACTTCTCGCTCATGCTGCTCGGCCTCATCATCTCCGCGGTGCTTGCCCAGGGGTCGGTGATCAAGTCGCTCGCCATGGTGGTCCTCGGCGTCGCCCTCGGGCTCGTCGGCACGGACGTCCAGACGGGGCAGCAGCGCTTCACCTTCGGCGTGCCCGAACTGTCGGACGGCCTCGGCTTCGTCTCCATCGCCATGGGCATCTTCGGCATCGGCGAGATCATCCTCAACCTCGAACGTCCCGAGGCCCGGGCCGTCATGTCGGGCAAGGTCGGCTCGCTCATGCTGACGAAGGAAGAGTTCCGGCGCTCCATCCCGTCCGTCCTCCGCGGCACCGCCATCGGGTCCGTCCTCGGCATCCTCCCCGGCGGCGGCGCGACGCTCGCGGCCTTCGGCGCCTACATGATGGAGCGCAAGTTCTCGAAGGGCCGCCACGAGTTCGGCACCGGCGCCATCGAGGGCGTGGCGGGGCCGGAGGCCGCGAACAACGCCGCGGCCCAGACCTCCTTCATCCCGCTCCTCACCCTCGGCATCCCGTCCAACGCCGTCATGGCGCTGATGGTCGGCGCCCTCATCATCCAGGGGATCCAGCCGGGGCCCCGCATGGTGGAGGCGCAGCCCGACCTGTTCTGGGGCCTCATCGCTTCCATGTGGGTTGGCAACCTCATGCTCCTCGTCATCAACCTGCCGCTCATCGGCATGTGGGTGAAG
>CAXVWQ010000134.1:0-5080 GCA_964263755.1 Roseomonas sp.
CGGCGTCCCAGGCCGCGCCCGCGGCATCCGGCGCCACCCCGGCGGCGGCGGCCAGCCGCACGATCCCGACGGCGGCGGAGAGCGCCTCCGCCCCCGCGACGAGGCGGGCGGCGTCGGGCGGCAGGGGCGAGCCCTCCGGTGCCGGCATCGCCGCGACGAGCCCGGCGACGCCGGGCCGCAGCGCCGCCTCGCCCTCGCCGAGCGGTCCGGTTTCCGCGATCAACTCGCCCGCCGCCGCCTCCTGCAACCCGCGCAGCGCGAGGAGCGACGCGACCTTCTCCGCCGCCGGCACGGACGCGGCGTCCACCGCGGCGGCGGCCGGCGTGATGCCGAACAGCGCGTCGGCGAGATGGGCGGCGCGCACCGCGGCGGCGGGCTCGCCGTCGCCCGCCAGCCGGGCCAAGCCGGCGCAGCCCAGCCGGTTCGCGACGCGGTTGGCGAGGATCGTCGCGACGAGGTTCCGGCGCAGCCGGTGCGTCGCGATCAGGTCGGCGAAGCCCTCGCGCAGGGGCGCGGGGAAGTAGGCTTCCAGCAGCGGACCCGTGGCCGGATCCTCCGCCAGCGACGAATCCTCCACGGCATCGGAGAGCCAGAGCTTCGCGACGGGCAGCAGCGCCGCGATCTCCGGCCGCGTCAGCGTCTCGCCGCCCGCCACCCGTTCGGCCATGGCGGCGGCGGAGGGAAGGCCGAGGACGGCGCGGTCCAGCAGCCCCGCCGCCTCCAGCCGCACCATCAGCGCCGCCTGCGCCGGCAGCGCCTCGGCGCCCGCCGCGGCCTCCAGCGTCACCGCCTCCGACTGCGCGTGGTTGTCGGCGAGGACGAGGGCGGCGACCGCGTCCGTCATCGCCGCCAGCAGGTCGTCGCGCCCGCGGCGGGTGAGGCGGCCGGTGCGCTCCGCCTCCGCCAGCAGGATCTTGATGTTCACCTCGTGGTCGGAGGTCGAGACGCCCGCGGAGTTGTCGAGCGCGTCGGTGTTCAGCGCGACGCCGTTGCGCGCCGCCTCGATGCGTCCCGCCTGGGTGATGGCGAGGTTGGCGCCCTCCCCCAGCACCGCCGCGCGAAGGTCGCGCCCGTCCACGCGAAGGGGGTCGTTGGCCCGGTCACCCGCGTCGGCGTTCGTCTCGGTGGACGCCTTCACGTAGGTGCCGATGCCGCCGAAGTAGAGCAGGTCCACCTTCGCCGTGAGGATCGCGCGCATCACCGCCGCCGGTTCGGCCCGGTCGCCCGACAGGCCGAGCAGGGCGGTGACCTGCGGGGAGAGGGGGATGGTCCTGGCGTTGCGCGGGAACACGCCGCCCCCCTCGCTCACCAGCCGCACGTCGTAATCCGCCCAGGAGGAGCGAGGCAGGCGGAACAGGCGCTCGCGCTCCGCGAAGGACCGCTCCGCGTCCGGATCGGGGTCGAGGAAGATGTGGCGGTGGTCGAAGGCCGCGACCAGCCGCGTCCTGCGCGAGATCAGCAGGCCGTTGCCGAACACGTCGCCCGACATGTCACCGATTCCGGCGCAGGTGAAGGGCGTTTCCTGGATGTCCAGGCCGCGGGCGGCGAAGTGGCGGGCGATCATCACCCACGCCCCGCGGGCGGTGATGCCCATGCCCTTGTGATCGTAGCCCTGCGATCCGCCGGAGGCGAAGGCGTCGCCGAGCCAGAAGCCGTATTCGGCGGACAGCGCGTTGGCGGTGTCGGAGAAGGTCGCGGTGCCCTTGTCCGCGGCGGCGACGATGTAGGGGTCGTCGGCGTCGCGGCGGACGACGTTCGGCGGAGGGACCACGGACCCGTCCGCCCCGTAGTTGTCGGTCACGTCGAGCATGGCGCGGACGAGGGTGCGGTAGGCGGTGATGCCGGCGGCGCCGAAGGCCTCGCGGTCGGACGGCGGGGGAACGACCCCCTTCAGCACGAAGCCGCCCTTCGCGCCCGTGGGCACGATGATGACGTTCTTCAGTCGCTGCGCCTTCATCAGCCCGAGGATTTCCGTGCGGAAGTCCTCGCGACGGTCGGACCAGCGGATGCCGCCGCGCGCGACCGGCCCGGCGCGGAGGTGGCACCCCTCCATGTGCGTCGCGTGGACGAAGATCTCCCGCCACGGGCGGGGGTCCGGCATGTCGCCGGCGCGGGCGGAATCGAGTTTGAGGGAGAGGTAGTCCTTCCCCCCGAAATAGTTGGTCCGCAGCACGGCGGACATGGCGGTCCACAGGCGCGACAGGATGCGGTCCGTGTCGGGATCGGCCACGCCGTCCAGCAGGGCGGTCCAGGCGGCGGTCGCGGCGGCCTCGCGGGCGTCACGGTCCGCCGCGGCGGGGTCGAAGCGGGCGAGGAACAGGTCCACCAGCAGCCGCGCCGCCGTCGGGTTGGCGGCGAGGGCGGATTCCGCCGCGGACTGGGAGAACGCGAATCCCACCTGCTTCGTCCAGCGGAACAGGGCGCGCAGCAGCCACGCTTCCCGCCACGTCACGCCGGCGCGGAGGACGAGCCGGTTGAAGCCGTCCGCCTCGGCGCGGCCGGAAAGGAGGGCATCTAGGGCGCCGAGGAGTTCGTCGAACCGGTCCTCCGGCGCGTCCGTGCCCGCTTCCAGCGTGAAGAGGTGGAGCACGACGGGATCGGCGCCCGCGGGCGTCAGGCGATACGGCTGCTCCTCGATGGCGCGGAGGTCGAGGCTCTCGAACAGCGGCAGCGCGTCGGCCAGCGGCAGCGCGCCGCCGGGGTTGGCGAGGCGGAGCACGAGGCGGCGCGCACCATCCCCGGGGATGCGCGCCACCGTGGCGGCGGGGCGACCGGTGGCGAGCGCGGCCTCGGCCAGCCGCAGGTCGGCCACGCCCTGCGCGGCGGGGACGGCTTCGGCGTAGGCCGCGGGAAACGCCTCCGCCCAGCGGGTGGCGAGGCGGGCGCCCTCGGCCTCGCCGGCCTCCTCGGCCAGCGCATCGGCGAGGGAGTCGGGGAAGCCGCGGGCGGCGCGGGCCACGGCCGCTTCCAGCGCGGCGGCGTCCACCGCCGGGATCGTCGCGGGATCGGTGCCGATGACGTAGTGCACGCGGGCCAGCGGCGTGTCGCCGAGCGCGATGTAGAAGGCCGACAGCCGTCCGTTGAACGCCGCGGCCAGTAGCCGCCCGACGCGTTCCCGCAGCCGCGTGTCGAACGCCTCCCGCGGCATCCAGGCGATGGCGGAGACGAAGCGGCCGAAGGGGTCGCGCCGCAGGTGCAGCGCGGGGCGGGGGCGGATGGCGAGGTCCAGCGCCACGCGCGCGCCGGCCAGGATCTCTCCCTCCGTCGCCTGGAACAGCTCGTCCCGCGGCCAGGTGTCGAGGATGGAGGCGAAGGCCCGCCCGTCATGCGAGTCCGGCGCCGCGTCGGACGCCGCCATCACCCGCGCGAGCTTCGGCGCGAGCCAGGGGATGAAGCGGGGGTTGCGGTTGTAGGCGGTGGCCGCGAACAGCCCGAGGAACAGGCGCACGGCGACGATGCGGCCGTCCGCGCCGAGGACGCGCGTCGCGACCACGTCCGCGTGCGACGGCCGGTGGACGCGGACGCGCGCGTTGGCCTTCGCCACCGTCACCGCGACGGGTTCGGCGATCGCGGCGCGGACGGTCGGCGGCACCGAGGCGAGGTCGCGCAGCGCGTCGAACACCGGCAGCGACGCGTCGCGCAGCAGACCGAGCCCGTCCTCCGCCGACACCGTCGCGCCGTCCAGCCGCAGCAACCGGTGCCCGAGGAAGACGAAGTTGTCCTCCGCGAGCCAGCGCAGGAAGCGCGCGGCTTCCTCGCCATCCGGCAGCGCCGCGACCTCCGCCTCCGCCGAGCGCACGCGGCCCAGCACGGCGCCGAAATCGGCGACGGCGGCGCGCACGTCGGCCATGGCGCCCGCCAGCGCCGCCTCCAGCGCCGCCGGGTCGGCCGGGGGCTGGGCGCCCGCACCGGAACGCGGGCCGACGCGGCGGGCGGTGCCCGGCGCGATCTCGATGCGCATCATGCTCTCGTTCGGGCCGGACGCGGTCGCGGGGCCCGCGGCGGTCAGCCGCCCCGCCGCGTCGCGCGTCACGCCGAGGACGGGGTGCAGCAGCCGCCGCACCGTGCGGCCGGAGAGCGTCAGCGCCGCGAGGGCGGAGTCCACGAGGAAGGGCATGTCGTCCGTGACGATCTCCGCCACCGTCGCGGCCCGGCCGCCCGCGCCGGGGATGAGCGCGCCGGGCGCCGTGACGCGCAGCCGCGCCTCGCCGGGGGGGCGGGTCTCCGCGACGGAGAGGAGAGAGGCGGCCTCGGCGGCGAGCGCCTCGGGGGCCGTGGCCGCCAGATCCGCGTCGGGCAGGCCCGCGGCGAGCGCCCGCAGGACCGCGGTCGCCGCGGGTGGCAGGGCCGGGCCGAGGCGGGCCAGCGCTGCCTCCGCCTCCCGCAGCAGTTCCGCCCGCATCCCGGATGGCAGGGCGACCCCGGGGGGGCGAGCATCGTCCGGCATGGCGGGTTCCCGTCGTGTCTCGCGGGGAGAGTGATCATCCACCCGCGCGGAACGCAAGGAGACGGCGCGCGATGTCGTCGTTCCGACACCATCAGGCGTGTCAGAATGCCTTGGGCAGGCCGGCGTCCTTCAGGACGTTGTTCGCGGTATGACGGGACTTCGTGCCGCGCGGCATCGCAAAGGTCCGGCAGGTGATCGGGCCATACCAGATCGCGTGGGAGCCCTTCCCCTCGCGAACGAAGCTACATCCTGCCTCGGTCGGAAGGATCTGCAACTCGCGGTCAAAGCCGTCCCCCACCCGACTAAGCGGCCAGGAGGGACAGCACCAGATCGCGTTGGCCGGCAGGCTCTGCGTTCAGTTCATGCAGGTCGTCCAGCACCTCGCGGACACGCTCGACGAACACGTCGAGCGTGGGGGCTTCGGTGTTGAGACCGGGATAATCGCTCTCCGCCACGAACCACACCGCGGCGTCCGGATCGAACTGTGCACGTAGGGAGACGGGCTTACGCTCCGTCTGACCCTCCTTTCATCAGGAGGCATACTCAAGCAGCACGGTATCGATGTGGCATTGACGGAACTCAGGTCAACAGCCTGCTGGATGGCGCCCCGGGCCGCCCCATCATACCGGCCAG
>CAXVWQ010000135.1:0-32366 GCA_964263755.1 Roseomonas sp.
CCGATGCGACGCCCAGCAGCCGCAGCGCCCCGGCCCGCGCGGCGGGGAGGGCGGTGACGAGGGCGCCGAACAGGAAGGTGAGGCGGCCAGCGGACAGGTCCGTCAGCGCCTGCGCCGAGGAGTTGTAGGGGACGTGGACGATGCCGCCGAGGCCGGCGCGGTCCGGGAAGAGGGCGCCGACGACATGGGTGGTCGTGCCCGGCGGGCCGGAACCGTACTGGAACCGCGCCGGTCCCTCGGCCTTCAGCCGCGCGACGAAGGCGCGAGGTCGGCGGCGGGTTCGGCGTTCCGCACCGCGCGCGCCATCGGGACGCGGTTCACCATCGCGATGCCGCGGATGTCGCGCTCCACGTCCGCGGAAGGCGATTCGAACAGCGCGAGGTTCATCACGATCTGGGAGACGGTGCCGAAGAGGAGCGTGTGGCCGTCCGGCTCCGCCCGCGCGACGGCGGCGACGGCGAGGGTGCCGGAGACCGCGGGCTGGTTCTCCACGAGGGTGCGTTGCCCCACCGTCTCCTCCAGGCCCGCGGCCAGAAGGCGGGCGACGATGTCGGCGTCGGCGCCGGATGCCACGATCAGCCGCACCGTCCGCGTCGCCCAGGCACCCGCCGGGCCGGCGAGGAAGGCCGGCAGCGCCGGACCGGCGGCGAGGAGCGGGCGGCGGCCGGTGCGGGCGGGGTGGGTCAGTGCACGGTCACCGCGGAGTCGGCTACGGGCGGCACATCGCGGAACGCATGCCCGGCGTCGGCCAGGGCGTGCGCGACGTCGAGGGCGCGTTCCAGGGCGGGGCCGACGGCGCCGGCCGCCACCAGGTCGCGCAAGGCCCGGACCGCGTCCCCGGCGCGGCCGGCCCCGGCGCAGGCGAAGATGCCGAGGAGGGTGCGCTCGTCGGAGGTGAGGCTGCGGGCGCACATCCGCTCCACGATCACCGCACGGGTGCCGCCGCGCTCGACCGCCTCCATGAAGCGGCAGAGTCCGCAGCCGGCCTCGGGAGCGTCGAGGCGGTCCAGGGCGGTGGCGATGCGGCCCTCGACATCGATCACCTCCGGGCGGATGCGGGCCAGGACCCAGGCGCGGATGGACCACAGGAGGATTTCCTCGACGGGGGGCAGTTCCGCCCGCTCGTCCGACGTGTCGTTCGATGCGCGCATGTGATCGCCCTCGTGAAGATTGGGACAGGTTATTGAGAACGCATTGCATCTGCAAGATGACCGACGGTCGGCGATGCGTTTGCGTCGCAGTGTCCATCTTGTTGATGTTATTGAACCTTTCGACCGGATTCACGTTTGCGGTGCAGCCGATTCGGCCAACCGGTACGACAGGAGCATCAGCATGAGCGGCACTTTCCAGATCAAGGACGCGGCGTGCGGCAAGTGCGCCTTCTTCGACGCGTCCCGGGCGAGCGGTGAGAACCTCGGGCTGTGCCGCTACAACCCGCCGGTCTCGCAACCCAGCGCGGACGCGCACGGCCTCTGGCCGATGGTCGCCGGCGGCGACTGGTGCGGACACTACCAGCCCGGCCGCGCCTGACCGGTTCGGGGGCGTCGGCGGGCCGGATGTGCCCTGCCGTTCACGCGCCGTGAGAGTTCATCCCGGCACGCCGGTGATGAGGCGGCTGTCTGGGTCAGCTAATCCGGATGCAGTCAGCCTGACTTGTCGAAGTCGTAAAGGCGGGCGGGGCTGTCGGTGAGGATCCGGCGTCGCGCCGCGGGGTCCGACGTCCAGTCGAGAAACACCCGGAGCAGCCGAGCGGCGCCGGGGCGCGGATGCGGCCAGTCCGTGCCCCAGACCAGCCCGTTGGGGTCAGCGGCGAGGAGCGCGTCGTGGAAGGGCTTCGCCTCCGCGTAGTCCGGCGCGGTGGCGCCGAGGCGGTAGGTGCCGGAGAACCTGGCGTGGTAGCGGCCGTCGCCGACGCCGCGCCGCAAGGCTTCGCAGCCGGCCACGCCGCGGCGGCGAGACGGGGCGCCGCGAGCAGGGCCGCGTCACGATGAGGGCGCCAGGGCGCCTTACGTGCGGTAGCCCGGGTCGATCCGGTCGAGCTTCCGCAGCAAGGCCGGCCATTCCATCACGCCGTAGGGGCGGCGCGTGCCGGGCTGGTAGTTGTTCCAGGTCTCATCCACCACCCGTTGCGGCACCTCGTTCAGCCGCTGCCCCGTCGCCTGCGCCGCGAGCTGCGCACGGCAGGAGAGTTCGAGGCGGTGCATCCAGTTGAACGCCTCCCAGATCGTGCGCCCGGCCGTCAGCAGCCCGTGGTTGCGGAGGATGAGCGCGGGAAAGTCCGCGAGGTCGCGCACGAGCCGCTCCTGCATCGAGAGGTCGAGGACCACGCCCTCGTAGTCGTGGTAGCCGATCCTGGCGAAACGCATCGCCGTCTGCGTCATCGGCAGAAGGCCGCATTCGAGGGAGGAGACCGCCATTCCCGGCCAAGTGTGCGTGTGGATGACGCAGGCGATCTCCGGCTTCGCCTCGTGGATCGCGCCGTGGATGACGAAGCCCGCGCGGTTCACGCCGTACGCCAGCCCGTCCGGGAATTCCGGCCGCATCAGCGTGTTGCCGTGCACGTCGATCTTCGTGAGCGAGGAGGCGGTGATCTCCTCGTAGAGCATGCCGTAGGAGTTGATGAGGAAGGCCCCCTCCTCCCCCGGCACGGCGAGGGAGACGTGGTTCGCCCCCATGTCGGCCATCTCGTAGTGCGCCAGGAGGCGGTAGCAGGCGGCGAGGTCCACGCGGGCCTCCCATTCCTCCGGCGTCACGCGGTCGCGGAGGGAGGGGAGGCGGAAGCGGTCGGCGGCGGATTCGGGCATCGGGCAGGTTCCCTAGTCGGCGGTGGCGTTGGCGGCGCGGACGATGGACGACCAGCGGTCCACCTCCCGCGCGATGTGGGCGGCGAAGGCGTCGGGGCCGTAGCCCACGGGGTCGGCGCCCTGGGTGACGAGGGCGCGCTCGATCCGCGGGTCGCGGATGATCACGGCGATGTCCTCCGCGATCCGGTTGACGATGGCGGCGGGCGTGCGGGCGGGCGCGACGATGCCGAACCAGGAGGAGGCCTCGAACTCCGGGAAGCCCGCCTCGATCATCGTCGGCGCGCCGGGGAGGGAGCGGGAGCGCGCGGCGGAGGTGACGGCGAGGGCGCGGAAGACGCCGCCGCGGATCCCCTCGATCACCGAGGGGATGGTGGCGAACATGAAGGTCACGCGGCCGGCGATGAGGTCGTTCAGGGCCACCGCGCCGCGGTAGGGGACGTGAACCGTCTCCGTTCCCGCCATGCGGTCGAGCATGACGCCGGAGAGGTGCGAGGAGGTGCCGGTGCCGGTGGAGGCGTAGGAGAGCTGGCCGGGGCGCCGCTTCGCCTCCGCCACGAAGCCCGCCACGTCGCGCGCGGGGAAGTCGGCGGGCACGATCAGCACGTTCGGCACGCCGGCGATGAGCGAGACGGCGGCGAGGTCGCGCCGGGGGTCGTAGGGCAGGTTGCGGAACAGGGTGACGTTGATCGCCAGCGGACCGACGGAGCCGACGAGGAGGGTGTGGCCGTCGGGCGGGGAGCGGACGACGTGCTCCGTGCCGATGTTGCCGCCGGCGCCGGGGCGGTTGTCGATGACGACGGGCTGGCCCCAGCGCTCCGAGAGTTGCTGGCCGACGAGGCGGGCGATGATGTCGGTGGTGCCGCCCGCGGTGAAGGAGACGACGATGCGGACGGGGCGGGAGGGGTAGGGGTCCTCCGCCCGGGCGGTCACGGGGAGGAGCGCCGCGAGGGCGAGCGCGCCGCGCCGGGGGAGGATGTTCACGTCGGGCATGGGGTCCGGCGGCTGCATCGCGTTCCTCCACGCCCGATCTCTCGCCGGGCCGCGGCGCATCTAAGCGCGCTTGCGGTCGCCCGTCCTATCGGTATTCCGGCCCGCGCCATCAGGTTCCGGCATGGCGTCCCTCATGTGCCGAGGCGGAGTCCGGTGCGGCGGACGGCGTCGCCCCAGAGGCGGGACTCCGCCGCGACGAAGGCCGCCGCTTCCTCGGGCGCGCTGCCCATGGGGGTGGCGCCCTGGTCGTTGAAGCGGCGGCGGACCTCCGGCTGGGCGATGACCGACACGATGTCGCGGCCGATCCTGGCGACGATCGCGTCCGGCGTGCCCCTCGGCGCCATCACCGCATACCACGCCGTCGCGGCGAAGCCGGGCGGGCCGACCTCCGACACCGTCGGCACGTCCGGCAGCTGCGGGGCGCGCTCCGTCGCGCAGATCGCGAGGATGCGCGTCGCGCCCGCGACGTGATGGGCGAGGGAGGAGGAGATGTTGTCGAAGAACAGGTCCACGTGGCCCGCGATGAGGTCGTTCATCGCGGGGGCGGTGCCGCTGTAAGGCACGTGGTTGAACCGCACGTCGGTTGCCGCCTCGAACATCGCGGCGGTGAGGTGGGAGGTGGTGCCCATCCCCTGGTTGGCCGCGTTGACCTGCCCGGGCTTGGCCTTCGCCAGGGCGATCAGCTCGGGCAGGGACCGCACCTCCAGCGCGCGGGACACGGCGACGACGTTGGGGGACGTCGCCATGACCGTCACGGCGCGCAGCTGCGTCGGGTCGAAGGGCAGGCGGGCGTAGAGGTGGGCGTTGATGGCGATGGGCGGCGAGGAGGGTGTGACCGTCGGGGTCCGCGCCCACGACGTGGGCGGTGCCGATGTTGCCGGCGGCGCCGGCGCGGTTCTCGATGACGATGGGCTGACGCCAGAGGGGCCGGAGGCCCTCCGCGACGATGCGGGGGATGGCGTCGGCTGTGCCGCCGGCCGGGAAGGGGACGATGATCCGCACCGTCCCGCCCGGCCAGATGGGCTGGGCCCGGGCCGCGGGGACGCCGAGCGCGAGGGTCGCGAGGCCGAGGTTCAGGCTTCGCCTTCGCATGGTTGGTCCTCCCCCCGTCACGCGGCCACGGCGGCCAGCCGCTCCGGCGCGGCGCCGCCCCGCCGGAAGGCAAGGGCGGCGGCCTCCACGTCGTAATCGTAGAGCGAACGGCGGAATGCGGCGGTGGCCGCGATCTCGCGGTCCCGCTGCTCCAGGTTCGCGTATCTCGAGTCGTAGCGCAGCCCGTTGCGGCGCGCCTCGGCCTGGATCACGTCGGTGCGGGCACGGCGGAAGCGCTCGAAAGCCGGGAGGATGTCGGGGACCTCGTCGGCGGCCCGGCCTTCCAACAGCACGGCGAGGGCGACGCCGTCCTCCATCGCCTGGTTCGCGCCCTGGCCGAGATGCGGGAGCATGGGGTGCGCGGCGTCGCCGAGGAGGACGAGACGGCCGTCGGACCAGCGCGGCAGGGGCGCGCGATCGTAGAGGCCCCACCACAAGCAGGTCTCGACCTGGGCCAGCAGGTCCACCACCGGCCGGTCCCAGCCCGCGAAGGACGCGGCGAGTTCGTCGCGGTCCCCCACGGCGGACCAGGACTCCACCGTTCGGTCGCTCGTCGGCACGAAGCCGACGTAGTTCAGCAGGCGGCCGGAGCGGACGGGGAAGACCATGAAGTGCTTGCCGTCGCCCATCCAGACCTGGTGCGCCTCCTCCCGCCAGCCCGGAACCTTCTCGCGTGCGACGAGGCCGCGATAGGCGCGGGAGCCGGAGTATTCCGGCGGGCTCGGCGCCACGACCCGGCTTGCAGGGTGGAGTGGATGCCGTCGCAGGCGACCACGACGTCGGCCTCGGCCGTGCTCCCGTTCGCGAAGTCCAGCACGGCGGCGCGCTCGTCCTGCCGGACGCCGGTGCAGCGGTGGCCGGTGCGGACGGCGCCGGGCGGGAGGGCGGCGGCGAGGGCGTTCAGCAGGTCGGCGCGATGCATGCCGTACATGCCGTTCCAACCGCTGGAGTCCGTCGTCACGATGGGGCCGACGACGGAGCCGTCCATCCGGAGGTATCGCGACGCCGGCCCGACCCGGCCGCCGATCGCCGCGAGGGCCGGGGCGAGACCGAGTCGTTCGAGCTGGCGCAGCGAGTTGGGAAAGACGAAGACGCCGGCGCCGACCTCTCCCAGCCCCTCCGCGCGCTCGAACACGGTCACGTCCAGGCCGCGGGCGTGGAGGGCGAGGGCCGCGGCGAGGCCGCCGATGCCGCCGCCGACGACGGCGACGCGGAGCGGGCGATCCGTCATGATGCGTCCTCCCCCCGCCCGGGCGCTTCCTGCGGGCGCCCGTTCCTGCGGGCGAGAATCTGATGTCGCATCTCGCCCCGCAAGACGAGCCGACCGGTCGGCGGCGCGCGGAAAGGCTCCCTTAAGGCATCCCGCGTATTCCCGTCCTCGTCCGACCCGGAACGAGGAAGAGGCAGCATGACAACGGACGACGGCGCGCCGCCGCCACTCGCCCTGCCCGCGTCGCTGGACACGCGCGCCGCCGCGGCGTTGCACGAGGCGCTGCTAGCGCGGCAGGGCAGCGCCCTCGTGCTGGACGGCTCCGCGGTCGCGCGGCTCGGGGGACTGTGCCTCGAACTGCTCCTCTCCGCCCGCCGGGGCTGGGCGGCGGCCGGACTTCCCTTCCGCATCGGCGACCCGTCGCCGGCGCTGTGCGAATCCTTGCGCGGGTTCGGCGCGGAGATCCTGCTGGAGGGCGCGCCGTGACCCTGCATGTCCTGACCGTGGATGACAGCCGCACGATGCGAGACATGCTGCGCCTCGCGCTCAGCGGCGCCGGCTTCTCGGTGAGCCAGGCCGTGGACGGCCTCGACGGCCTCGACGTGCTGCGAGGCATCGAGCCCGACGTGATCGTCACCGACCTCAACATGCCGCGCATGGACGGCTTCTGCTTCATCGAGGCGGTGCGGGGCCAGTCGGCCCACCGCGTGCGCCCCATCCTCGTGCTGACGACCGAATCCGACGGCGCGAAGAAGGCCAGGGCCCGGGAGGTGGGCGCGACGGGCTGGATCGTGAAGCCCTTCGACCCCGCGACCCTGACGGCCGCGATCCACCGCGTGGCGGCCTGAGCAACGCCATGGATCCCGTCACCGACATCCTCGCCGCCACGCGCGCCACCTTCTTCGGGGAGTGCGAGGAGGGCCTGCAGGCCCTGGAGGACGGCCTGTCCGCCCTCGGCGACGGCAGCGCGGACGGGGAGGTGGTCCATGCCGTCTTCCGCGCCGTGCATTCCATCAAGGGCGGGGCCGGGGCCTTCGGGCTGACCGCGCTCGTGCGCTTCGCCCATGGCTTCGAGACCGTGCTGGACGCGCTGCGGAGCGGGGCCCTCGCGGTGGGGGGCGACCTGGTTCGGACGTTGCTCTCGGCGGCCGATGTGCTGGCGGACCTCGTCGTCGCCGCCCGGGACGGCGGGTCGGTGGAGGCCGGCCGGGTGGCCGCGGCGGATGCGGCGCTGACCGCCTGCATGCCCCCGGGCGAACCGGTGGGCGCATCGGACGCCGGCACGGACGACTTCGGCTTCCGGCCGACGCCCGTGGCCTTCGCACCGATCGGCGCCCCGATGGTGGCCGACCGCGCCGTGACCGTGCGCTTCCGGCCGCACGGCGCGCTCTACGCGCGGGGGAACGAGGCCGCGCACATCCTCCGCGAACTCGCGCGGACCGGGTCGCTCGCCGTCACGCTCGACGACTCCGCCCTGCGCCCGCTCGACGCCTTCGACGCGGAGGATCCGCGCCTCGGCTGGACGCTCCGCGTCACGGGGGCGGGTGAGGCGGCGGTGCGGGAGGCCTTCGAGTGGGTGGAGGGCGATTGCGACCTGGCCGTGGAGGCCGCCGGCGTCGCGGCCGTCCCGTCCGTCGGTCGTCCCGTCGACTCGTCGGGGGCGGACGACGTCTCCGCCATCCTCGCCCGCCTCATGGCGGAGGCGGCCCCCCCGCCGGCCGCTGCCCCGCCACCCCAGGTCACCCCGGAAGCCGTCGCGGAGGCCGCGCCCGTCGCGGTGCCCGAGGAGGCACCCCGGGCTGCGCCGGCCGAACAGGCGCCGACCATCCGCGTGGACCTGGACCGCGTGGACCGGCTGATCGACCTCGCGGGCGAACTCGTGATCCATCAGGCGGTCCTCGCGCAGCGGGCCATGCAGGGCGGCCTCGGCCGCGGCGGCGTGCTGGACGGGCTGGAGGATCTGGAGCGCCTGACGCGCGACCTGCAGGACAGCGTCATGGCGATCCGCGCGCAGCCCGTGCGCGCCGTCCTGCAGCGCATGCCCCGCCTCGTCCGGGAGGTGGCGGCCCGCACCGGCAAGCGTGTCCGCCTCGTGACGGAGGGGGAGGCGACCGAGGTGGACCGCACGGTGATCGAGCGCCTCGGCGAGCCGCTGACGCACATGATCCGCAATGCGGTGGACCACGGCCTCGAAGCGCCCGAGGCGCGGGTGGCCGCCGGCAAGCCCCGGGAGGGCGTCCTGCGCGTCTCGGCCAGCCATCGCTCCGGCCGGATCGTGATCGAGGTGTCCGACGACGGCGCCGGCATCAACCGCGAACGGGTGCGCGCGCGGGCCGAGGAGCGCGGGCTGGTGGTGCCCGGCACCGCCCTGACGGACGACGAGGTGGACAACCTCATCTTCCTTCCCGGCTTCTCCACCGTCGAGACGGTGTCGGACATCTCCGGCCGCGGCGTCGGGATGGACGTGGTCCGCCGCAGCGTGCTGTCCCTCGGCGGGCGCATCGCCATCACCTCCCGCCCGGGGGAGGGCTCCACCTTCACCCTGTCCCTCCCGCTGACGCTCGCGGTGCTGGACGGCATGGTCATCGAGGCGGCGGGGCAGACCCTCGTCCTCCCGCTCTCCGCGATCCTGGAGACGTTGCAGCCGCGGACCGAGGATCTCCGCCGCCTCGGCACGGACGTGCCCCTGCTGGTCAGCCGCGGCGCCTTCGTGCCGATCGTCGATATCGGCCACGCCCTCGGCTACCGCCCGGACCCGATCACGCCGACGGATGGGGTGATCCTGCTGGTGGAAGGGGAGGGGGGCCGGCGTTTCGCCCTCCTTGTCGACGCCATCCAGGGCGGCCGGCAGGTCGTGATCAAGAGCCTGGAGGCGAACTACCGCGCGGTCCCCGGCATCTCCGCCGCGACGATCCTCGGGGATGGCCGCGTGGCGCTCATCGTGGATGCCGATGCGCTGGCGAGCGTGCGCGGGCCGCCGGTCCTCCCGTCCCATGAACCCTGGCGCGTCACCGAGGAGGCCTGAGATGAAGACGGACGACGATTCCACCGGCAAGCAGGAACTCATCGCGTTCCGGCTCGGCGACGGTGAGTTCGGCGTGGACGTGATGGCGGTGCGGGAGATCCGCGGCTGGGCCGCGCCCACGCCGCTCCCCGGCGCGCCGCCCTACGTCCGCGGCGTCATCAACCTGCGCGGCGCGGTGCTGCCGATCGTCGATCTCGCCTCCCGCCTCGGCATGCCGTCCGGCGAGCCCGGGCCGCGCGACGTCACCATCGTCACGCGCATCGGGCAGCAGACGGTCGGCCTCCTCGTCAACGCGGTCAGC
Source organism: Roseomonas sp. (assembly GCA_964263755.1). GTDB lineage: Bacteria > Pseudomonadota > Alphaproteobacteria > Acetobacterales > Acetobacteraceae > Roseomonas. The sequence continues at coordinate 9,423 of CAXVWQ010000135.1, forward strand.
GACATCCTCTCGGTGCGGGACGACGCGATCCAGCCGACGCCGGACGCGGCGAGCGACGGCATGCGCGCCCTCGTGCGCGGCCTGCTGGCGGTGGAGGGGCGCATGATCGGCATCATCGCGCTCGACCGGCTGCTGCCCAGGGTCGTCGAGGCGGCCTGATGCCCTGGTCCGCGTCCGCGACGGCGGAGTATCCCTTCACGCCGCAGGATTTCGCGTCCATCGCCGGGATGCTGCGCGCGGATGCGGGGATCGCCCTGACCGAGGGCAAGGCGGCCCTCGTCTATGCGCGGCTGGCCAAGCGGCTGCGGGCGCTCGGGCTGCGCGACTTCCGGTCGTACTGCGCGCTGGTCGCGGGCGGGGACGGCGCGGAGGAGCGACGGGAGATGCTCACGGCGCTGACGACGAACCTGACGCGTTTCCTGCGGGAGCCGCACCACTTCGAGCATTTCTCCGCGACCGTCCTCCCCCGGCTGCTGGAGAGGGCGCGACGCGGGGCGCGCGTGCGGATCTGGTCCGCCGCGTGCTCGACGGGGGAGGAGCCCTACGGCATCGCCTTCGCCCTCCTGGCGAGCGATCCGAACGCCGCGGCCCACGACATCCGCATTCTCGCGACGGACATCGATCCGAAGGTTCTCGCTGCCGCGCAGGAAGGGTCCTACGCCGACGAAGCCGTGTCGCCCCTCCCTCCGGCGTGGCGGACTCGCTTCCTGACCGCGGCGGGCATGCCGGGGCAGTGGCGCGTCGCGTCGGCCGCGCGCGACCTGATCGCCTTCCGCGAACTCAACCTCAACGCCCCGTCCTGGCCGATGCGACAACGATACGATGCCATCTTCTGCCGCAACGTCGCGATCTATTTCGACGAGGGGACGCAGAACCGCTTATGGTCGCGCTTCGCCGAGGTGTCGGGGCCCGGGGGCTGGCTCTACATCGGCCATTCCGAGCGGGTCGGCGGCCCGGCCGCATCGCGTTGGCGCAGCGCGGGCCTCACCACCTACCAGCGGGAGCCCGGGGCATGAGGCCGGTGCTGATCGTCGTGGTGGACGATAGCGCGACGATGCGCGCGCTCATCCGCGCCACGCTGGAACGCGACCCGGGCCTCCGCGTGGTGGCGGAGGCCGCGGATCCCTTCGAGGCCCGCGAGGCGATCCGCACCCACGATCCCGACGTGGTGACGCTCGACGTCGAGATGCCGCGCATGAACGGGCTGGACTTCCTCGAACGCCTCATGCGGCTGCGGCCGACGCCCGTGATCATGGTCTCCACCCTCACCCATGCGGGGGCGGACGCCACGGTCCAGGCGCTCGCGCTCGGCGCGGTAGATTGCGTGGCCAAGCCCGGGCATGGCGGCGGGGGCTTCGAGGACCTGCCGGCCAGGGTCCGCGTCGCCGCGGGCGCCCGGCCGCGTCCGCCGGCCGCCGCACCGACCCCCGTCCTGTCCTCGCGCCGCCTCGATCCTCACCTCATCGCCATCGGGGCCTCGACCGGTGGCGTGGAGGCGCTCCACGTCGTTCTCGGCTCGCTCCCTGCGGATACGCCGCCCGTGGTCGTCACCCAGCACATGCCGCCGAATTTCCTGCGCGCCTTCGCGGAACGGCTGGACCGGCACTGCGCCGCGACGGTGCGGCCGGCGGAGGACGGTGCGCCGCTGCGCCCCGGCACGATCCACGTCGCGGCGGGGGGCCGTCACCTCGAAGTGTCCGATGCCGGCGGGTGGCGCTGCCGCCTGGTGGACGAACCGCCGGCCAACGGCCACCGCCCCAGCGTGGACGTCATGTTCCGGTCCGTCGCCCGGGCCGCCGGCCGACGCGCGGTCGGCGTGCTGCTCACGGGCATGGGCCGCGACGGCGCCGACGGGATGCTGGCGATGCGCCGCGCCGGTGCCCGCACGCTCGCGCAGGACGCGGCGACGAGCGTCGTCCACGGCATGCCGCGCGTGGCCTGGGAGATCGGCGCGGCCGAGCGCCAGGTCGGCCTCGGCGCCATGGCCGCGGCGATCCTCGACGCCTGCCAGGCCCCCGTGTCGCCGACCCCCGCGCCCCAACCCGCCTGACCCCGAGGTCCACCCGATGCCGAGCCCGTCCCAGATCAGCGCCCTCGTCGTCGAGGACCAGGCGAGCATGCGCACGATGGTCGTCCACGGCCTCCGCGAACTCGGGCTTTCCGCCGTGACCGAGGCGGAGGACGGCGAGGACGCGCTGCGGGCGCTCCTCAAGGCGCCAGTCCACCTCATCATCTCCGACGCGAACATGCCGAAGATGGACGGGCTGCACCTGCTGCGCGCCGTGCGCGCCCATCCGCCGATCGCCAACACCGGCTTCATCATGCTCACCGGCCGGGCCGACAAGTCCTTCGTCGAGAAGTGCATCGCCCACGGGGTGAACAACTACCTGCTGAAGCCCTTCACCACGGCCGACCTGCGGAAGAAGGTGGAAGCGGTGCTCGGGCCCCTGACGTGAGATGGGCCGCTGACGTGAGACCGGCCGCGGCGACGGAGGCGGACGGCACGCTCGTGACGGCGGGGGAGTTCCACGTGTCCTCCGACCCCGGCGAGATGCTGCGGACCCTCCTGGGCTCCTGCGTCGCCGCCTGCCTGTATGACCCGTTGGCGCGGGTCGGCGGCATGAACCATTTCCTCCTCCCGGACGGCGGGGCCGCAGGCGACGGGCTGCGCTTCGGTGCGCAGGCCATGGAACTCCTCGTCAACGCGCTCCTCGCGCGCGGGGCGGCCCGCTGTCGCCTTCGCGCCAAGATCTTCGGCGGCGCCGACCTCCTCGGCGGGCTGACGAGCGCCGGGAGCAGCAACGCCCGCTTCGCGCTGGACTACCTGCGGCGGGAGGAGATCGTCCACGAGGGCGGCTGCCTCGGCGGCGCGCAGGGGCGGCAGATCCAGTTCTGGCCCGTCACTGGCCGGGCGCGGCAGCGGCTCCTCGACGGGGTGGCACCCGAACCCGCACCGCCCGTCCCGGCGCCGCGCGCGTCGGTCCTGGAGCTGTTCTGACGGTGGTCCGGCGCGGATGGCACGACCTGTCGCACGACCTGTCGGACGAGCTCCGGCTGATGGGGGATCTGGCCTCGCGCGTCGCCGACGCCTTTCCGGCGGACGCCGTCATTGGGCCACGACGCGTGGCCGATGCCCAGGCGCTGGACGAGCTGCAACAGAGGCTGACGGGCCTGGAAACCTTCCTGCGACGGCTGGCCGCGGCGGCACCGGACCTCGTGATCCCCCTCGACGGGCCGCTCGCGGCGCTCACCCTCGCCTCGCAGGCGGCCCGCCTTTCGGGGGGCGGCGCCGAACCGGCGCCGTCGGGCGTGCTCGAGCTGTTCTGACCGGCCGCCGCGAGGTCCGCGGCCGGGCGGAGGTGGACCCGGGGGGCACGGCCCGCTACGCCGCGGGTGATCCCCGGAGCGGACCATCTTCGTGCAGGCGACGATCCCGAACGCCCCCCCTGGCGACCCGGCCCCGCCCGGGCCCGCCATCCGCCGTGGCGTCGCCGCGCATCACCGGACCGGCACCGCGTGACCGCCCCGCTCGCGGACCTCCGCGTGGTCGAGGTCACGGCCTTCATCGCCGCCCCGCTGGGTGGCATGACCCTCGCGCAGCTCGGCGCCGACGTGATCCGGCTCGATCCGATCGGCGGCAACATCGACTACCGGCGCTGGCCGCTCGCGCCCTCCGGCGACAGCCTCTACTGGGCGTCGCTCAACAAGGGGAAGCGCTCGGTCGCCCTCGACCTGCGGCGGCCGGAGGGACGGGAGATCGCCGCCGCCCTCATCACCGCCGGCACGCCGGGTGACGGCGCGGGCATCCTCCTGACGAACCTGCCGGCCTCCGGCTGGATGGGTCACGCGCAGCTCGCGGTCCGTCGCCCCGACCTCATCTCCCTCTGGCTGACGGGTTCGTCCGACGGCACGGGCGCGGTGGACTACACCGTGAACTGCGCGGCCGGTTTCCCGGACGCGACGGGGGCGATGCGTGAGAGGGGCGGCGCGCCGGTGAACCACGTGCTTCCCGCATGGGACGTCGCGGCGGGGCTCTACCTCTCCACCGGCCTCCTGGCCGCCGAGCGCGCGCGGGCCCGGACGGGGCGGGGGGGCGAGGTGACCCTGGCGCTGTCCGACGTCGCGATCGCGACCGTCGCCAACCTCGGCTACGTCGCCGACGTCACGGTGAACGGCGCGGTGCGCCCGCCGATGGGCAACGAACTCTACGGCGCCTTCGGGCGGGACTTCGCCACCGCCGACGGCCGGCGGGTGATGCTCGTCGCCATCTCCGATCGCCAGTGGCGCGCGATCGGCGAGGCGACCGGGCTGACCGAACGCCTCGCCGCGGTCGGCCCCGCGATGGGCGCCGACCTGTCGGACGAGGGGGGGCGCTACGCCGCCCGCCGCGCCATCTGCGCGGTGCTGGAGCCCTGGTTCGCGGCCCGGACGCTCGACGACGTGCGGGCGGCCTTCGGCGGCACCACCGTCCTCTGGGGCCCCTACCAGGATTTCGGGCAACTCGTGCGCGAGGATCCGCGCTGTTCCCCCGCCAACCCGATGTTCGCCCCGGTGGCGCAGCCCGGCGTCGGCACGGTCCCGATCCCCGCCATCCCCCTCTCCATGCCCGGACGCCTGCCGCCCCGCCCCGCCCCCCGCCTCGGCGACCACACCGATGCCGTGCTGGCGGAGGTGCTGGGCCTGCCCGCGGCCGAGATCGGGCGGCTGCACGATGCCGGCGTCGTCGCCGGCCCCGACACGTCGTCCCGCCCGTAGGAGTCCGAGATGCCCCTCGACGCCGATCACCCGCCCCCGGCCGACCTCCTCCCGGCCTGCGCGGCCGGGCTCGCGGCGGCGGAACGGTTGCTGGACGCCGCGCGCCGCGCCGTGGCTTCGGTGGTGACACCGGACGGCAAGCCGGAGCCGGCGCTCTTCGACGCGCACCAGTTCGCCGCGCACGGCCTCGCCTGGATCGCCACGTACGTGGAGGCCCTGCGCCAGACCGTGCGCTGGGGGAACGCCCTGCGCGCCGAGGGGGCGCTCGGCCCGACCGAGGCGGCGATCCTCCGGATCGGTTTCGCCGAGTACCTGGCCCAGCTCTCGGGCGGCCTCCCGATGAGCGGATCGGAGGTGGTGCGCCCCGCCGACCTCGGCGTGCCGGAGGAGGCGGTCGCCGCCTTCCGCGCCAGCCCCGGCGTCGCGGCCCTGTCCGACCCGGCGGCGCTGGGCGCCGCGCGGCGCGCCCTGGCGGAGGCGATGCTGGCCGGCGGGTTCGGCTCCCCCGGCCTCGGCGACCCCGCGATGGAAGCCATCCGGACGGAGTTTTCCCGGTTCACCGCCGCCGAGGTCACGCCGCTCGCCCCCGGCATCCACGACCGCGACGAGCTCATCCCCACGTCGCTCGTGGACAAGATGGCGGAGATGGGCGTCTTCGGCCTGACGATCCCGGAGGAGCATGGCGGCCTCGGCCTCGGCAAGGTCGCGATGTGCCTCGTCTCGGAAGCCCTGTCGGCCGGCTACCTCGGCGTCGGCTCGCTCGGCACGCGGAGCGAGATCGCGGCGGAGCTGATCCGCGGTGCGGGCACGCCGGAGCAGCGCGCCCGCTACCTCCCCGGCATCGCGTCCGGCGCCATCCTGCCGACGGCGGTGTTCACCGAACCCAACACCGGCTCCGATCTCGGCGCGGTGCGGACGCGGGCCGTGCGGGATGGGGACGTGTATCGCGTCACCGGCGCCAAGACATGGATCACCCACGGCGCGCGGTCCGACCTGATGACGCTGCTGGTGCGCACCGACCCCCACGCGCCGGGCTATCGCGGCCTGTCCATGCTGCTGGCGGAGAAGCCGCGGGGCACGGTGGCCGACCCGTTCCCGGCGCCGGGCCTGTCGGGGAACGAGATCCGCGTCCTCGGCTACCGCGGCATGAAGGAATACGAGATCGGCTTCGATGGCTTCGAGGTGCCCGTCTCCGCGCTCCTCGGCGGCGTCGAGGGGCTGGGCTTCAAGCAGCTGATGGAGACCTTCGAGAGCGCGCGCATCCAGACCGCCGCCCGCGCGCTCGGCGTGGCGCAGGACGCCATGGAGCGGGGGCTGTCCTACGCGCGCGACCGGGTCGCCTTCGGCCGCGCCCTCATCGCCTTCCCGCGCGTTCACGCGAAGCTGGCGATGATGGCGGCGGAAACGATGATGGCCCGCCAGTTGACCTACTTCGCCGCGCGCCAGAAGGATTCCGGCCAGCGCTGCGACGTGGAGGCGGGGATGGCGAAGCTGCTGGCCGCCCGCGTCGCGTGGACCAACGCCGACTCGTCGCTCCAGATTCACGGCGGCAACGGCTACGCGATGGAGTATCCGATCTCCCGTATCCTGTGCGACGCCCGCATCCTCTCGATCTTCGAGGGCGCGGCGGAGGTCCAGGCGGGGGTCATCGCCCGCGGGATTCTTGGCCGGGTGAACTGAGGGGCTGCGCGGGTCACCCCGGCAGCACGCGCCCCAGCGTCGCCACCAGCCGCGCCGCCTCCGGGCCCAGGCCCGCGGTGATCCGCCGCTCGTGATCCGCGAGCACCGGCGCCAGGCGCCGGAGCGCCCGTGACCCGCCCGCGGTGGCCCACAAGCCGAGGCTCCGGCGATCCGGCCCCGCCCGGCGTTCCACCAGCCCATCAGCCCCGAGGCGGTCCACGAGCGGCGCGGCGCGGGATCGCCCGTGCCCCATGGCATCCGCCAGCCGTGCCGGCGCGATCCCCGGATTGGCGGCGACGATGGACAGGGCGGCCAGGAGCGGCGGCGTGAACCCCAGCGGGGTCAGGGCCGCCTCCAGGTCGCGGATGGCGCGGAGGGAGGCGCGTTTGAGGGCGTAGGACACCGTGCCGTCGAGGAGGCCCAGCGGCACGTCCCCGTCGCCATCGTTCAATTCTTGAACAATCATCGTCATCCTGCCATCCTGCCGCCCAACGGGAGGAACGGCCATGCGGATCGTCATCAGCGGCGGCGGGATCGGCGGGCTGACGCTCGCGCTCTCGCTCCACGCCGCGGGCATCGAGGCGGAGGTCCACGAGGCCGCCGCCGAGCCGAAACCGCTGGGCGTCGGCATCAACCTCCTGCCGCACGCGGTGCGCGAACTCACCGAACTCGGGCTGGGCGACCGCGTGCTGGCCGAGGGGGTGGCCACGCGCGAACTCCTCTACGCCAACCGCCACGGGGAGGAGGTGTGGCGGGAGGACCGCGGCCTGGACGCCGGCTACCGCTGGCCGCAGGTGAGCATCCACCGCGGCACCCTGTTCATGCTGCTGCTGGCGGCGGCGCAGGAGCGGCTGGGGCCGGCGATCCGCCTGAACTCCCGCGGCGTGGCGGCGGAATCGGACGCCGGGGGCGCGACGTTGCGGCTGGCCGATGGCACGACCGCCCGCGGCGACGCCGTCGTGGCCGCCGACGGCATCCACAGCGCCATCCGCGCCGCCTGGTTCCCGGCGGAGGGGGCGCCGCGCTGGAACGGCTGCGTCCTCTGGCGCGCCGTGGCGGAGCACGACCCCTTCCTGACCGGCCGCAGCATGGTCCAGGCCGGGACCAACGACGTGAAGTTCGTGTGCTACCCCATCCGCGGGGCCGCGGCGGGCCGCCGGCCGCTGATCAACTGGATCGCCGAGCGGCGCGTGGACCCCTCCACCCCCTGGCCGCGGGAGGACTGGAACCGCACCGGCCGCGCGGAGGACTTCCTGCCGTTCTTCGAGGGCTGGGAGTGGCCCTGGCTCTCCGTCCCATCCCTCATCCGTGCCGCGCCGACCGTGTGGGAGTTCCCGATGGTCGATCGCGACCCGCTGGACGGGTGGACCCGCGGCCGGGTCACGCTGCTGGGCGACGCGGCGCACCCGATGTACCCGATCGGCTCGAACGGGGCGTCGCAGGGCATCCTCGACGCCCGGACCCTCGCCTATCACCTCGCGACCACCGGATCGGCCGAAGCGGGCCTCGCGGCCTACGAGGCGGCGCGGCGTCCCGCCACCTCCGCCCTCATCGCCGCCACGCGCGGGCACGGGCCGGACCGGGTTCTCGACCTCGCGGAGGAACGGGCCCCCGGCGGTTTCGGCGCGGCGGGGCGGGACGCGGTCCTGCCGCGGGCCGAACTGGAGGCGCTCGCCGCCGGCTACAAGCGCACGGCGGGCTTCGACCCGGCCACCCTCAACGCCCGGCCGAGCCTCTCGGCCCGCGCGGGGTAGGCGTCAGGAACAGGGCCGGGTGGTCCAGGCCCGCCGGGTTTCCCGCGCGCAGCGGTGGCGCGTCCCGATCGCCACGACGCCCCAGCCGCGCTCGCCGCGCTCCACCACGGCGCGGAAGGCCCGCGCCTCGATGGAATCGTCGAGGAGGCCGCCGAGTTCGACGTCCATCAGCAGCCGCGCGCCGGTCTCCCGTCGCATCGTGATGCGGAGGGTCGGGCGGCCTTCCGGGCTCTCGGGGTGGTTGCGGTAGAGGGGTTCGAGCAGCGTCACGGGGTCCGGGGCCGGTCCCTGCGGCCAGAAGGCGGGGGCGAGCGGGGTGAAACCGCCCATCCCCTGCGCCGCCGCCGGTCCCGCGAGGAGGGCGAGCAGCGCCGCGAGCCGGATCACGCCGGCGCCTCGAAGGCCACGAGTTCGGCACCGTCCTCCACGAGGTCGCCGACCGCCGCCCGCACCGCCGCGACGACGGAGTCCGCGGGCGCGGTGATCCGCATCTGGACCTTCATCGCCTCCAGCACGAGCAGCACGGCCCCGCGCGACACGGCGTCGCCGGGCGCCACCAGCACCTCCAGGACACGGCCGGGCATGGGCGCCAGCACCCGGTTCGCGCCGGCCGCGGCGCCGTCCTTCGGGGCCAGCGGATCCAGCACCGTCAGCACGCGCGCCGCGCCCGCGTGGAACACGGTGAGGGTATCGCACTCGCGATGCACGCGCACCGCCGTCACCGCGCCGTCCATCGCGACGGTCATGCGGCCGTCCCCGGCATCGGTCGCGGCCACCTCCGCCGTCCCGTCCGGAAGGTCCAGACGGAAACGTCCGTCGGGCGAGAGATGGGCGCGGAAGACCCTCTCCTCCTCGCCGTCGTGCAGGTGGACGTCCTGCCACCCGTCCCCGTTCAGCCGCCACGCCGTCGCCGTGGCCCAGGGGGAATGCGGATCGGCCGGGTCGGTCACGGGCCGCACCGCGTCCGCCAGCACCCGCGCCACCGCGGCCGCCAGGACGATCCGCCGGGGCGGAGAGGGGGGCGGGATCAGGTCCGCCGCGTGCCGCGCGATGAAGCCCGTATCGAGGTCGCCGGCGCGGAACGCCGGATGGTCCACGATGCCGCGGAGAAGGGCCACGTTCGTGGACGGCCCGACCACCTCGTATCCGGCCAGCGCCCGGGACAGGCGCGCCAACGCCTCGTCCCGGTCCGCGCCGTGCGCGATCACCTTCGCGATCATCGGGTCGTAGTGCACGGTGATCGCGTCGCCCTGACGGACGCCCGTGTCCACGCGGATGCCATCCACCTCCGCCGGCACCCGCAGGTGGTGCAGCAGCCCCGTGGAGGGCGCGAAGTCCCGCGCGGGGTCCTCCGCATAGACCCGGGCCTCGATGGCGTGCCCGGTGATGGACAGCTCGTCCTGGCGCCGCGGAAGGGGCTCGCCGGCCGCGACCCGCAGCTGCCACTCGACGAGGTCCTGTCCCGTGATCGCCTCGGTGACGGGATGCTCGACCTGGAGACGGGTGTTCATCTCCATGAAGAAGAAGTCCCCGCCCTCGGCGATGAACTCGACGGTGCCGGCGCCGACGTAGCCCACCGCCCGCGCCGCGTCGCACGCCGCGCGTCCCATCGCCGCGCGGCGGCCCGGGTCCATGCCCGGCGCCGGCGCCTCCTCCAGCACCTTCTGGTGGCGCCGCTGCACGGAGCAGTCGCGTTCGAACAGGTGGAGGACGTTGCCGTGCGTGTCGGCGAAGACCTGTACCTCGATGTGTCGGGGCTTCGTCAGGTAACGCTCGATCAGCACGCGGTCGTCGCCGAACGAGGCGCGTGCCTCCCCCTTCGCGAGCGCCAGGCCCTCGTCGAACCCCGCGGGGTCCGGGACCATGCGCATGCCCTTCCCGCCACCGCCCGCGCTGGCCTTGATGAGCACCGGGTAGCCGATCCGCGCCGCCTCGGCCCGCAACAGGTCCGGCGACTGGTCGTCCCGGTGATAGCCCGGCACCAAGGGGACGCCCGCCCGGTCCATCAGGGCCTTCGCCGCGGACTTGCTGCCCATCGCGCGGATGGCGGCGGCGGGCGGGCCGATGAAGGTCACGCCCGCCGCCGCGCAGGCGTCCGCGAAATCCGCGTTCTCGGAGAGGAAGCCGTAGCCCGGGTGGATCGCCTCGGCGCCGCTCGCCCGCGCCGCGTCCAGGATGCGGTCGCCGCGCAGGTAGGAATCCCGCGCCGCGGCGCCGCCGATCCAGCGCGCCTCGTCCGCCATGGCGACGTGAAGCGCGCCGGCATCGGCCTCGGAGAACACCGCGACCGTCCGGATGCCCATCCGCCGCGCGGTGCGGATGACGCGGCAGGCGATCTCGCCGCGGTTGGCGATGAGGATGGTCCGGAACATGCCGCTCACATCCGGAACAGGCCGAAGCGCCGGGACGCGTCGTCCCAGCGCGGCACCGGCGCGTTCAGCGCGGCGGAGATGGAGAGGGCGAGGACGGTGCGCGTCTCCGCCGGGTCGATGATCCCGTCGTCCCACAGCCGCGCGGAGGCGTAGAGCGGGTGGCCCTGGGTTTCATACTGCTCCCGAAGCGGCGCCTTGAAGCCTTCCTCCTCCTCCGCCGACCACGACCCGCCGCGCGCCTCGATGGCGTCGCGCCGGAGGGTGGAGAGGACGGAGGCCGCCTGCTCCCCGCCCATCACGGAGATGCGGGCGTTCGGCCACATGAAGAGGAAGCGCGGCGAGTAGGCACGGCCGCACATGCCGTAGTTGCCGGCGCCGAAGGAACCGCCGATCACCACGGTGAACTTCGGCACGGTCGCGGTGGCGACGGCGGTGACCATCTTCGCGCCGTCCTTCGCGATGCCGCCGGACTCGTACTTGCGGCCGACCATGAAGCCCGTGATGTTCTGCAGGAACACGAGCGGGATGCCGCGCTGGCAGCACAACTCGATGAAGTGCGCGCCCTTCTGCGCGGATTCCGAGAAGAGCACGCCGTTGTTCGCGACGATCCCCACGGGGTAGCCGTGGAGCCGCGCGAAGCCGGTGACGAGGGTGGTGCCGTAGAGCGGCTTGAACTCGTCGAACTCCGACGCGTCCACGAGGCGGGCGATCACCTCGCGCACGTCGTAGGGTTCGCGCATGTCGGCGGGGACCACGCCGTGGAGGTCACGGGGGTCCAGGGCCGGCGGCCTCGGTGCGGTGATCACGGGCCCGTCGGGCTTGCGGGCGTTCAGCCCGGCGACGATGCGCCGCGCCAATCCGAGCGCGTGCGCGTCGTTCTCCGCCATGTGGTCGGTGACGCCGGAGACGCGCGAATGCACCTCCGCGCCGCCGAGGTCCTCCGCGGTCACCACCTCCCCCGTCGCGGCCTTCACCAGCGGTGGGCCGCCGAGGAAGATGGTGCCCTGGTTGCGGACGATGATGGAGTGGTCCGACATCGCCGGCACGTAGGCGCCGCCCGCGGTGCAGGACCCCATCACCACGGCGATCTGCGGCACGCCGGCCGCCGACATGTTGGCCTGGTTGTAGAAGATGCGGCCGAAGTGGTCGCGGTCCGGGAAGACCTCGTCCTGGTTCGGCAGGTTCGCGCCGCCGCTGTCCACGAGGTAGATGCAGGGCAGCCGGTTCTGCTCCGCGATCTCCTGGGCCCGCAGGTGCTTCTTGACGGTCAGGGGGAAGTAGGTGCCGCCCTTCACCGTCGCGTCGTTCGCGACGACCATGCATTCGCGTCCCTCGACGCGGCCGATGCCCGTCACGATGCCGGCGCCGGGCACCTCGTCCCCGTACATCCCGTGCGCCGCGAACTGGCCGATCTCCAGGAAGGGCGATGCCGGGTCGATCAGCGTGCGGATGCGTTCCCTCGGCAAAAGCTTGCCGCGGGACAGGTGCTTCTCCCGTGCCAGGGCGCCGCCGCCCTCGCGGATCGCGTTCGCCGTGGTGCGCAGCTCCGCCACCAGCCCCGCCATCCGCTCCCGGTTCGCCGCGAAGCCCGGCGACCGCGCGTCGAGCGACGTGCCGAGCACCGCCATCACGCGGTCTCCGCGAACAGCTCGCGCCCGATCAGCATGCGACGGATCTCCGACGTGCCGGCGCCGATCTCGTAGAGTTTCGCATCCCGCAGCAGCCGCCCCGTGGGGTAGTCGTTGACGTAGCCGTTGCCTCCGAGGGCCTGGATGGCCTCCAGCGCCATCCAGGTCGCGCGCTCCGCCGCGTAGAGGATGGCGCCCGCGGCGTCCTTCCGCGAGGTCTGCCCACGGTCGCAGGCGCGCGCGACGGCGTAGACGTAGGCCTTCGTCGCGTTGAGGGTCGTATACATGTCGGCGATCTTGCCCTGCATCAGCTGGAACTCGCCGATCGCCTTGCCGAACTGCTTCCGCTCGTGGACGTAGGGCAGCACCACGTCCATGCAGGCCTGCATGATGCCGATGGGCCCGGCGGCCAGCACGGCGCGTTCGTAGTCGAGCCCGGACATGAGCACGTTCACGCCGCGCCCGAGGCCGCCGATCAGGTTCTCCTCGGGAACCTCGAGATCCTCGAACACCAGCTCGCAGGTGTTCGATCCGCGCATGCCCAGCTTGTCGAGCTTCTGCGCGGTGGTGAAGCCCGTCATCCCCTTCTCGACGAGGAACGCGGTGATCCCGCGCGGGCCCGCGTCGGGGTCGGTCTTGGCGTAGACCACCAGCACGTCCGCGTCCGGCCCGTTGGTGATCCACATCTTTCCGCCGTTGATCACCCAGCGGTCCCCGCGCCGTTCCGCCCGCGTCCGCATCCCCACCACGTCGGAGCCGGCGCCGGGCTCGCTCATCGCGAGGGCGCCGACGTGCTCGCCGGAGATCAGTTTCGAGAGGTAACGCCCCTTCTGATCCGCGTTCCCGTTCCGCACGATCTGGTTGACGCAGAGGTTGGAGTGCGCGCCGTAGGACAGCCCGACGCTCGCGGAGGCGCGGCTGAGTTCCTCCATCGCCACGCAGTGTTCCAGGTAGCCCATCCCCGCGCCGCCATACTCCTCCGGCGCGGTGATGCCGAGCACGCCGAGGTCACCCATCTTGCGCCAGAGGTCCATCGGGAACTCGTTGTCGCGGTCGATGGCGGCGGCACGGGGCGCGATCTCGTCGCTCGCGAAGGCCGCGACCTGCTCGCGCAGGGCGTCGGCGGTCTCGCCGAGGCCGAAATCCAGCCCGCGGAAACTGTTGAGCATGGCGGCCCTCCCGCGCCGGACGGTATGGTCCCCCGCCCGCCCCGGCAAGCGGCCCGCGTCCGCAGGGCGACGTCCGGCGTAGGGTGGACGACCCCGAAGGACCGCCCCGATGCGCCCCGCCCTCGCCCTCCTCGCCGCCCTCGCGATCACGCCCGCCGTCGCGCAGGAGGATTACGCGTCCTGGCCCGTCATCACCGATCCCTTCGCCAGCACGGGCGGCGGTGGGATCATGATCGGCGGCTACCGCCCCGTCGTGTCCGGCGCGACCTGCACGACCGACTTCACGGCGATCGAGCCGAACGGCACGGTCCACCGCAACTCGGTCGTCTTCACCGCGACCCCGACCGCCGGGGGAATCCTGTGCCACGAGGGCCGCTGGCGGTCCGCGGATGGCACCGCAACCGGCACGACGCCGTTCCGCGTGTTCCTGCGGGACGGGGTGGCGCGCGGCAACCCTATGTAGGCGCGCCCTCCGCGGCGAAGAGGAGGCGTTCGGGCGTCGCGGGCAGGTCCATCGTCTCCGCGCCCGCGGCGTCGCACAACGCGTTCCAGACGGCGGTGGCGAGCATCAGCGGCGGCTCGCCCACCGCCTTGGAGCGGAAGATCGTGTCGGCCCGCGCCGGGGCGCCGTCCAGCAGCCGGACGTTGAACACCGGCGGCACGTCGCGGGAGCCGGGGATCTTGTAGGTGGAGGGCCCGACGGTCCGCAGCCGCCCCGATGCATCCCAATACAGTTCCTCGCAGGTCAGCCAACCCACCCCCTGCACGAAGGCGCCCTCGATCTGTCCCCGGTCCACGGCGGGGTTGAGCGACCGGCCGCAATCCTGGACGAGATCGGCCCGCACCACCCGCGATTCGCCCGTCAGCGTGTCCAGTTCCACCTCCGCCACCGCGGCGCCGTAGGAGAAGTAGAAGAACGGCTCGCCCGTGTTGGTCCGCGGGTCCCAGTGGATGTCCGGCGTCCTGTAGAACCCGGTCTGGGACAGCGACACGCGGGCCAGGACGCAGCGGTGCGCGAGTTCGCCGAAGGTCATGCGGTGATTGCCGGCGAAGACCTCCCCGTCCTCGAACGACACGTCGCCCGGCGCCACGTCCCAGGCCTCCGCCGCCACCTCCGCCATGCGGCCGCGGATGGCGGTGGCGGCGTTCCAGGCGGCCCAGCCGTTCAGGTCGGACCCGGTGGAGGCGGCCGTGGGCGCGGTGTTCGGCACCTCCGCCGTGCTCGTCGCCGTGATGCGCACGCTCTCCAGCGGCACGCCGAAGGCGGCGGCGACGATCTGGGCGATCTTGATGAACAGCCCCTGACCCATCTCCGTGCCGCCGTGGTTCAGGCGGATGGACCCGTCCTCGTAGACATGCACCAGCGCACCGGCCTGGTTCATGTGCATGACGCCGAAGGAGACACCGAAGGCCAGCACGAAGGACCCTAAGCCCCGCTTCACGACAGCGGATCGCGCGTTGAACGCGTCCACCTCCGCCCGCCGACGGTCCCAGGCCGCATCCTCCCGGCACTCCGTCCAGACGCGGCGGATCAGGTCGCCCTCCAGCATCTGGCCGTAGGGGGTCCGGGCGCCGTTCGCCCCCCCGGCGAAGTTCCGCTCCCGCACCGCCTCCTGCGTCGTGCCGAGCGCCGCCGCCACGCGTCGCGTCACGTCCTCCATCAGCAGCACGCCCTGCGGCCCGCCGAAGCCGCGGAAGGCGGTGTTGGAGACGGTGTTGGTCTTGATCGCCGCGCCGGTCACCCGCACGTCCGGGATGTCCAGCGCGTTCAGTGCGTGGGTGACGGAGCGGAACACCACGCCGCCCGACAGGTCCACGGAGTGGCCGCCATCGGCGGCCAGCGTGGCGTCCAGCGCCAGCAACCGCCCCGTCTCGTCGAACCCCACCTCGTAGCGGAACAGCATGGGGTGGCGCTTGCCGGTCGCGGCCATGTCGTGCTTCCGCGTCAGGCGCAGCTTCACCGGCCGGCCAGTGCGCCGCGCCGCCAGCGCCGCGCAGGCAGCCACCCAGGACGCGTTGCTCTCCTTCCCCCCGAACCCGCCGCCGAGGCGCCGCACCTGGACGGAGATCCGGTTCTGGTCGCAGCCGAGGATGCGGGCGCAGATGTGCTGCACCTCCGTCGGGTGCTGGGTGGAGGAGTGGACGACGAGGTCGCCATCCTCGTCCGGCACCGCGAGGGCGATCTGGCCTTCGAGGTAGAAGTGCTCCTGCCCGCCGGCCGTGAACGAACCGGTCAGCCGCCGGGGCGCGCGGGACAGCGCGCCCCCCGCATCCCCCCGCGCCATGACCATCGGCGGGAACAGGTGCGCGCCGGCATCCAGCGCCTCCGCCACCGACAGGACGGGCGCCAGCGGTTCCGTTGACGCGCGTATGGCCGCGGCGCCGAGCAGCGCAGCGTCCCGGGTGGTGCCGACGACGACGGCCAGGGCCTGTCCCCAGTGCTCCACGACGCCGTCGGCCAGCATCGCCTCGGGTGCGCGATTGGGCTGGGAGATGTCATTGCGGCCGGGGATGTCGCCCGGGCCCAGCACGCAGACCACGCCCGGCACGGCCAGCGCCGCCGCATGGTCCACCGCGCCGAGGCGGCCATGCGCGACCTCCGACAGGGCCAGCGCCGCGTGCAACGTTCCGGGAGGCGCCTCGATGTCGTCGGCGAAGCGCGCCTCGCCGGTCGCGTGCTTCAGCGCGGAATCCTGGCGGAGCGCCGCCCCCGGCCCCGTGCCGCGGTGCCGTCCCAGCCCGCCGTCCATCAAGCGGCCTCCGCCATCGCGTCCCGGTGCCAAAGCCGCCGCAGCAGGTTGCCGGCGGCGCGGCGGCGATAGGCCGCGCTGCCGCGCAGGTCGGACAACGGCGCGATCGCCCGCTCCAGCGCCGCCGCCGCGTCCTCCACGGTCCCGCGCGACCAGTCGCGCCCCGTGAGGGCGGCCTCCGCGGGCACGCACCGCTCCACGCGCGGCCCGACGCCGCCGAGCGCCACGCGGGCCGAGGTCACGCGCGCCCCGTCGCGCAGGATCACGGCGGACAGGCCGACCGTGGCGATGTCCTGATCCGTGCGCTTCGACAGCTTCTCCGCCGCGAAGAGCGCACCGGCCGCGGGTCGCGGCAGGAACACGTCGCGGATGACCTCGCCCTCCCGCAACGCGTTCCGCCGGTAGCCGACGAGGAAGTCCTCCACCGCCATCCCGCGTTCCCCGTGCGGCCCCGACAGGCGCAGGGTGGCGCCGAGCGCGACGAGGGGAGGCAGCGCGTCGCCGATCGGGGAGGCCGTGCCGAGGTTGCCCCCCAGCGTCCCCATGCCCCTGATCTGCCGCGAGCCGAGGCGTCGCAGCAGACCGGCCAGCGGGGCGAAGTCCGGGTCCGCCGCGCAGGCCGCGAGCAGCCGGCGGTACGGCACCGCCGCCCCGAACCCCAGTCCCGCCGCCGACGTCTCCACGACCGTCAGTTCAGCGACGTCCAACAGGCAGACCACGGCCGGCGGCACCTCGCGCCCCTCCGACACCCGCAGCCCCATGTCCGTTCCGCCGGAAAGCAGCCACGCGCCCGGATGCGCCGCCAGGGCGGCGAAGGCCGCCGGCAGGTCGCGCGGCCGGTGGAACACCTGGGCGGGCGTTCGCAGCGTCGTCGCCCCGTCCGGCACCGCGGGGGCGGCCGCGCCGTCATCTGCCGTCGCCGCGATGGCCTCGACGATGGGGCGGTAGCCGGTGCAGCGGCACAGGTTGCCCGCCAGCGCGTCGTGGACGTCGCCGCCTTCCCGCAGGTGCGCCCAGGCGGTCATGACGATGCCGGGCGTGCAGAAGCCGCACTGCGTCCCGTCCAGCTCCGCGAGGTTGACCTGCACCGGGTGCGGCGCCCCGTCGGCGCCGCGCAGCCCCTCCACCGTCCGCACCGCGCGGCCGTGGACATGGCCGAGGAGCGCGAGGCACGCGTTCAAGGGCACGCGCGCGCCGTCCGGCTCCTCCAGCACCACGGTGCAGGCGCCGCAGTCGCCCTCCGCGCAGCCTTCCTTCGTCCCATGCAGCCCGGCCGGCCCGCGCAGCCAGTCGAGGACGGAGAGGGTCGGGGACGTGTCGGCCGGCAGCACGACCGGCGCGCCGTTCAGCGTGAAGGTGATGGGCCCGTGCATGGCCGCATCATAGCAAGATCGGGGCAAGCCGCACGTCGCGACCTACCCCGGCAAGCGCGCCAGCGCCGCCGTCAGGTCTTCCGGCGCGTAGGGCTTGGCAAGGACCGGCACGTCCTGGTGCCGTGCCGGCAAGCCCGCGGCGCCGTAGCCCGAGGCGACGACGAAGGGGATGCCCATCTGCTTCAACGCGTCCGCCACCGGTTCCGACGTCTCTCCGGCGAGGTTCAGGTCCAGCACCGCCACCCCCGGCCGCTGGTCGCGCAGGATCGCCAGCGCCTCCGCAACCGTTGCGACGGGGCCGATCACCGTGGCGCCCGCATCCGCCAGCGTATCCTCCACGAGCATCGCGACGAGCGTCTCGTCCTCGACCACGAGGACCTTGCGTCCCGACAGGCTCGGCATCCGTGGTGTCCCCATCCGGCGCATCCCCGCGCCGCAGGATGCGGGTGCGGCGGAAGGGCGTCGCCGTCAAGCGTCGCCCCCATGCCGTCGCGTCCGCCGCGAAGGCGCCCCCGCGCCAGGCACCTTCACGAATGCGTGCGGGTCAGTCGGCGTACTGCCCGGCCGCCTGGATGATGGGCCGCCACTTCGCGATATCCGCCTGCCAGTAGGCCCGGTGCGCCGCCGGCGTGGCCTGTTCCTGCGTCACCGGCGCGGTGCCGAGGTCGGCGAAGCGCGCGACCAGCCGCTCGTCGCGCAGCGCGTTCTGCAGGGCGCGCGACAGCCGGTTGACGATCTCGGCCGGCGTGTTCCGCGGGGCATACAGGCCGTGCCAGACGGAGACGTCGAAGCCGGGCAGCCCGGCCTCCGCCGCCGTCGGCAGGTCGGGCAGCGCGGCGTTGCGGGCACGGGTGGTGACGGCGTAGGCGCGGATGGTGCCGGCGCGGATCTGCTCCGTCGTGTTCGTCGTCTGGTCGCACATGATGTCCACGGTGCCGGCCACGAGGTCGTTCATGGCGGGGCCGGTTCCGCGGTAGGGCACCGTCGTCACCTGCGCCTGGGCCGCGGATTGCAGCAGCAGCCCGCACAGGTGGGACGCCGCGCCGACGCCGGCGTTGGCGAGGTTGATCCGGTCCCGCTGCGTCCGCATGGCCTGGACGAGTTCCGCGAGGTTGTTCGCGGGGAAGCCGCGCTTCGCGATGATCGTCATCGGCACCTCGGTGACGAGGCCGATCGTCTCGAACCCGTTCACCGCGTCGTAGGCGAGGCGGCGATAGAGGGCGGGGGTGGTGCCCATGCCGATGTGGTGCAGCAGCAGCGTGTAGCCGTCCGGGCGCGCGTTCGCGACGCGCTGCGCGCCGAGGGTGCCGCCGGCACCGCCGACGTTCTCCACCACGAGGGTCTGGCCGAGGTCGCGCCCCATGACCTCCGAGACGAGGCGGGTGACGGTGTCGGTCGGGCCGCCGGCCGCGAAGGGCACGATCACCGTGACGGGGCGGGTCGGATAGGCGGCTTGCGCCAAGGCCGGCGTGGCGAGGGCGGCGGCGGCGAGGCCGAGGGCCGCGCGGCGGTTGATCGTGTTCATGGTTCTCTCCCTGTGACTGGTGCTTCGGCCGATGGGGGCGCCGCTCAGGCGTCCATCTTGAGGGCGGCGATGAAGGCGGATTGCGGGATCTCCACCTTGCCGAACTGCCGCATCCGCTTCTTGCCCTCCTTCTGCTTGTCCAGCAGCTTCCGCTTGCGACTGATGTCGCCCCCGTAGCACTTCGCGGTGACGTCCTTCGACAGCGCGGAGATCGTTTCCCGCGCGATCACCCGCCCGCCGATGGCGGCCTGGATGGGGATCTTGAAGAGCTGGCGGGGAATGAGGTCCTTCAGCTTCTCGCAGATGGCGCGGCCCCGGCGATCCGCTTGCCCGCGGTGCGCCATGAAGGACAGGGCATCGACCGGCTCGTTGTTCACGAGGATGGAGATCTTCACGAGGTCGCCCTCGGCGTAGCCGTCCATCGCGTAGTCGAAGGAAGCGTAGCCGCGCGAGACGGATTTCAACCGGTCGTAGAAGTCGAACACCACCTCGTTCAGCGGCAGGCGATACATGGCCATGGCGCGGGAGCCGACGTAAGTCAGCTCCACCTGCTGGCCGCGCCGTTCGGAACAGAGCGTGAGGATGGAGCCGAGGTATTCGTCCGGCACGAAGATCGTCGCCTTGATCCACGGCTCGTCGATCGTGGCGATCTTCATGGGGTCCGGCATGTCGGCGGGGTTGTGCAGGTCCCGCTGCGTGCCGTCGGTCATGCTCAGCTTGTAGACGACGCTCGGCGCGGTCGCGATGAGGTCGAGGTCGAACTCGCGGGACAGGCGCTCCTGGATGATCTCGAGGTGCAGGAGGCCGAGGAAGCCGCAGCGATAGCCGAAGCCCAGTGCCGCGCTGCTCTCCGCCTCGAAGTGGAACGACGCGTCGTTCAGACGCAGCTTCGCGAGGGAGTCGCGCAGCTTCTCGAAGTCGTCGGCATCCACGGGATAGAGGCCGCACCAGACGACCGGGACCGAGGGCTTGAAGCCCGTCAGCGCCGCGGCGGCCGGGCGGCGGTCGTCCGTGATGGTGTCGCCGACGTTCGTGTCCGCCACGGTTTTGATCGCGGCGGTGATGTAGCCCATCTCGCCCGGGCCGAGCGCGTCCACCGGCACCATCTTCGGCCCGAACACGCCGATGCTCTCGATGACGTGGGTCGAGCCCTCCGCCATCATACGGATCTTCTGCCCCTTCTGGAGATGGCCGTCCCGCACGCGGACGAGGATGACGACGCCGAGGTACGGGTCATACCAGGAGTCCACCAGAAGCGCCTTCGTCGGCGCATTCGCGTCGCCGGTGGGCGGTGGCAGGCGCGTCACCAGCGCCTCCAGCACGCCCTCGATGTTCAGGCCGGTCTTGGCGGAGATCATCACCGCGTCGTCCGCCGGCAGACCGATCACGTCCTCGATCTGCTGCTTCACCCGCTCCGGCTCCGCCGCCGGCAGGTCCACCTTGTTGAGGATCGGGACGATCTCGTGCCCCGCGTCGATCGCCTGATAGACGTTGGCGAGCGTCTGCGCCTCCACACCCTGCGACGCGTCCACGACGAGGAGCGACCCCTCGCACGCCGCCAGCGACCGCGACACCTCGTAGGCGAAGTCGACGTGGCCCGGCGTGTCCATCAGGTTCAGGACGTAGTCCCGCCCGTCCTTCGCGCGGTAGTTCAGGCGCACCGTCTGCGCCTTGATCGTGATGCCCCGCTCCTTCTCGATGTCCATGTTGTCGAGCACCTGCTCCGTCATCTCCCGGGCGGTGAGGCCGCCGGTGGACTGGATGAGGCGGTCGGCGAGCGTGGACTTCCCGTGGTCGATGTGGGCGATGATCGAGAAGTTGCGGATGCGGTCGAGGGGGGTGTCGGGCATGGTCCGGCCGAGGTGTTCCGGGGAGAGATAAGCCGGAACGCCGGCAGGTCAAAGGGTTAGGACCGGGGCGCGCGCCCCAGGTCGTGGAACTCCCGGTTCGGCCGCAGGTCGTGAGCGTTGGCGAGGCGGTTCGACATGGAGAAGAAGGCGGCGATGGCCGCCACGTCCCAGGCCTCGTCCTCGGTGAAGCCGGCGGCGGCGAGGGCGACGTGGTCCGCCTCCCCGATCCGGGCGGCGTCGGTCGCGACCTTCAGGGCGTAGTCGAGCATCGCGACCTGCCGGGCCGTAAGTCCCGCCTTGCGGTAGTTCGTCCCGACGAGGTCGGCGATCACCGGGTCCTTCGCACGGACCCGCAGGATCGCCCCGTGGGCGACGACGCAGTAGACGCAGGCGTTCGCCGCGGAGACCGCGACGACGATCATCTCCCGTTCCGCCGCCGTCAGCCCCTCGCGCTTGTCCATCAGGGCGTCGTGGTAGGCGACGAAGGCGCGGAACTCGGCGGGCCGGCGGGCGAGGAGGAGGAAGACGTTCGGGACGAAGCCCGCCTTCTCCTGCACCTTCAGGATGGTCTCCCGCACGTCGTCCGGCAGGTCGGCGAGGTCCGGGACGGCGGGGCGGAACGGGCGGGGTGCGTCAGCCACGGAGGACGCCTCCCGTCTGCTTCGCGACCGCCTCGGCCACGCGCCGGCCCGCCGCCTCGATCTCCGCCTCCGTCAGCGTCCGCTCGCGCGGCTGGAAGGTGACCTCGATCGCGAGGCTGACCTTGCCCTCGGGCAGCCGCTCGCCCGCGAAGCGGTCGAACAGCGCGACGTCGGTGATAAGCGTCCGCTCCGCCCCGCGCGCCGCGCGGACCAGATTCTCCGCCGGCACCCCGGCATCGACGAGGAAGGCGAAGTCCCGCCGCACCGGCTGGAAGGCCGGCAGGTCTGGCGCCGAGCGCTTGCGGCGCTTCGGCTCCGGGATGTTGTCCAGCAGCACCTCGAAGGCGACCGCGGGGCCGGTCACATCCAGCGCGGCCAGCACGCGTGGGTGCAGCTCCCCGAAGCGGGCCAGCGGCAGCTTCGGCCCGCTCCGCAGCACGCCGGATCGGCCGGGGTGGTAGTACCCCGGCGCGTCGGTCGAGACCGTCAGCGCCGCCGGCGCGACGCCGAGCGCCAGCAGCACCGCCAGCGCGTCCCCCTTCGCGTCCAGCGCGTCCATCGGGCGCGAGGCCGCCAGGGGGTGCCGCGGCGTGGCGCCGAGCCGGACGCCCGCCGCCATGGCGACCTGCCCGCCGGGAGTCGGATCGGCGTAACCCGGCCCGACCTCGAACAGCGACACGTCCGCGAAGCCCCGTGCCGCGTTGCGCGCGGCCGCGGCGATGAGGGTCGCGACCGGCGTCGGCCGCATCTGGTCGAGGTCGGCCGCGATCGGGTTGTCCAGCCGCAGCGCCGTGGGCGCGTCCCCGAACAGCACGGCGGTGCCCCCCGCCGTGAAGCCGAAGGTCACCGCCTCCAGCATCCCGCGCGACGCCAGCACCCGGCGCGCGAGCGTTGCCCGCGACTGCCTCGGTGCGAGGGAGGGGGCGGGGAGGGGGGTCGCCACGGGGAGCGACACGGCGGGCACGGCGCCCAGCCCGTCCAGCCGCAACACCTCCTCGACGAGGTCGCATTCCGCCTCGATGGCGTCCACGCCCCCCGCCGTCGCGGCGGCGCGGTCGGCGGGCAAACCGGGCCCCTGCATGAGGTCGGTGCCGCCCGCGCGGTAGGTGGAGCCGGCCGCCGCCACGTCGTTCCGCCACGACGGCACGGACACCGTGACCGCCTCCGCGTCGCGCCGCTCCACCGCGAAGCCCAGCGCTTCGAGCGACGCCGCCGCGCGGTCCGCCGGAGTGTCCGAGCCGCCGAGTTCGGCGATGCGGCGGAACCGCATCGTCGCGCTCCGCCGCCACGCCGGTTCCACCCCGGCCTCGACGACCTCGCTCGCCTCGCCGCCGCAGAGGTCGAGGATCATCCGCGTCGCCGCCTCCAGCATCGCGTGCTGGGCGGCCGGGTCGAGGCCGCGCTCGTTCCGCGCGCGGGCATCGCTGTGAACCTGATGCCGGCGGCC
>CAXVWQ010000136.1:0-25613 GCA_964263755.1 Roseomonas sp.
TTGCCCTCCTCCCAGACCCTCCACCCACCAGGACCCAGCGGGCCCTGGACCCGCGTTCTGTAAAAAGACGCCCCCGTTGGGAGGTGGGTCACGACGCGCGCGTGCGCCGCGTAGTGACCCACCTCCCAACGGGGGCATTTACGGAAGGGGGTCCAGGGGCCCCTGGCTCCTGGCGGATGGAGGTCTGGAGGAAGGCAGCGCCTTCCTCCAGGGCCACGAGCGCACCCCCCGAAAAGGTCAGGAGAAGCGCCGGCCGGTATGAGCGGTTGCCGCGTCGGGCGGCGCGGCGCAGCCTTCGCGGCCATGTGGCCCCCGACCCCGACCGAGATCCCCGTCCGGCTGCACGCTGCCCTGCCCGAGGGGCTGCGCCGCCCGGTGCGATCCGCCTGGGCGGACGCGAACCGTGGCGGGGCGCCGGTGCATTCCTTCCTCGAGGGGCCGTGCCTCGACGCGGCGGGTGCGCTGCACGTGGTGGACATCCCGCACGGCCGGGTGTTCCGGGTGGAGGACTGGGCGACGGTCGCGGAGACGGGGAGCTGGCCGAACGGCATGGCCCTGGGGCGAGACGGGGCGTTCCTCGTGGCGGATTACCGCCGCGGGCTGCTGCGCCTCGATCCCGCGACCGGTGCGACGGACCCGGTCCTCGACACCGTCATGTCCGAGTCCTTCAAGGGGCTGAACGACCTCGCCCTCCACCCCGACGGGTCGGTGCTGTTCACCGACCAGGGGCAGTCCGGGTTGCAGGATCCCTCGGGACGCGTGTGGCGGCTGCATCCCGACGGGCGCCTGGACCGGCTGCTGACCAACGGGCCGTCGCCCAACGGCATCGCGCTCAACCGGGCCGCGACGCACGTGTTCGTCGCGATGACCCGATCCTGCGAGATCTGGCGCTTCGCCCTGCGGCCGGACGCGGTGGTGGGGAAGGCCAACCTGTTCCACCGCGTGCCCGCCGGCACCACCGGGCCGGACGGGCTGGCGGTGGATGCGGCGGACCGGCTGTGGATCGCCAACCCCGGGCACGGGCAGGTCTGGGGCGTGGACCCGCACGGCGTGGCGCTGTTCCGGATGGACTGCACGCCGTGGGGGCGGATGCCGACGAACCTGTGCCTCTCGGCCGACGGGCGGGCGGTGTTCGTGACGGAGAGCGAGTCGGGGTCCGTGCTGACCGCGGCGCTGCCCTGACGCGCCGGGTCAGCCCCCGTCGCGGCCGTGGACCTGGTAGGGCGGGGCCGTCGCCTCGATCGCGGTGAAGGCCTCGAGGATCCGGTAGGCGTGGTCGGCGCCCTTCGGGACGACCCAGGAGTTGCCGGGCTCCAGCGTCACCGTCTGGCCCGCCACCGTCAGTTCGGCGCGGCCGGAGACGACGTAGCCCACCACCTCGTAGTCGCGGCGGGAGGATGCCTTCGCGGGGCCCGGCTGCTCCGCGTCCCATTTCCGCATGGAGACGGACTTGCCGCTCGCGAGGTGGACCTCCCCGTCCGCGCCGCGCGGGGAGTGGGCGGAATCGACCTTGATGATCGTCGTGTCGGCCATGGGGGGGCGTCCTTGCGTGCCCCGCCCCAACACGCGGAATGCCAGGGGGTTGCGGGCTTGACCGCCCGCCGGCGTGGGGCCGACGCTCCCGGGCAACGAACCGGAGGAACCGCGTGATGTCCCCCCACCGGAGGGCCGTGCTGGCGGCGCCGTTCGCGGCGTCCCTCGCCGTGTCGGCGCAGGCGCAGGAGGCGTGGCCGACCCGGCCGGTGCGCCTCATCATGCCCTACGCTGCCGGCGGGCCGACCGACCTGATGGGGCGGCTCCTGGCCGATGGGCTGTCGCAGCGCCTCGGGCAGCGCGTCGTGGTCGAGAACCGCACCGGCGCCGGCGGCACGATCGGCGCCTCCATCGTCGCCAAGGCCCCCGCGGACGGGCACACGCTGCTGTTCAACAACGTCTCCCACGCGGGATACCGGGCCATCTACCCGCGCCTGGACTTCGACCCGGAGGCGGACTTCGTGCCCGTCACCGTGCTGGCCGAGAGTCCGATGGTGCTGCTGGTGCCGCCGAACTCGCCGGACCGCACGCTCGCGGACTTCGTGGCCCGCGTGCGGGCGCAGCCCGGGCGGTTCACCTACGGCACGTCGGGCGGGGGCGGGGCGCTGCAGTTCGTGGCGCTGCTGCTGATCCGCGCGGCGGGGCTTCGGATGACGGAGGTGTCCTACCGCGGCTCCTCCGTCGCGGTGCCGGACCTCGCGGCGGGGACGCTCGACATGCTCTACGACGCCGGGCTCACGGGGTTCGCGGTGGCGCGCGGCGGGCAGGCGCGGGCGCTCGTCGTCTCCTCCGCGGGGCGGTCGGCGGCGGCGCCGGACGTCCCGACGGTGGGGGAGAGCGGGTTCCCGGAGGCGACCTTCGGGGTGTGGCAGGCGGTCTTCGCGCCGCGCGGCACGCCGGAGGTGGTGGTGGGGCGGCTGGCGCGGGAATCCGCGGCGATCCTGGCGGAGCCGGCGATGCGGGCGCGCCTCCTCGACCTCGGCGTGGAGCGCATCCTGTCCCTCCCGCCCACCGAGGCGCGGGACTACGTGGCGCGGGAGGCCGCGAAGTGGGACGCCATCCTGCGGGAGGCGGGGGTGCAGGCCGGTTAGCCGCGACGCGACGGCCACGCCACGAGCACGCCGCCCGCGGCGATGACCGCCGCGCCGAGCAGCGTCCAGGCGTCCGGCGGGTCGGCGAAGAACACGGCGGAGGCGATCACCGCCCAGACGAGCTGCGTGTAGGAGGTGGGCGCCAGGAGCGAGGCCGGGGCGCGGGCGTAGGCCTGGATCAGGAGGAAGTGGCCCGCGGCGCCGAACACGCCGGCGAGCGCGAGGAGCGGCCATTGCCACACGGTCGGCGGCACCCAGACGAAGGGCTGCGCGAAGGCCGTGACGGTGCAGGCCGCGAGGCCGGTGTGGAGGATCGTCGTCCGCGCGTCGTCCACCGCCGCGAGCCTGCGGGTGAGGATCTGGTACACGGCGAAGACCGCGGCGGTGCCGAGGGGCAGGATGATGGCCGGGTCCGGCGCCGCTTCCCCGGTGAGGAAGGGTGGGCGGAGGGCGACGAGGACGCCGAGGAAGCCGATCCCCACCCCGACCCAGCGGCGGGCCGAGACGCGCTCGCCCAGCCAGAAGGCCGCGAGCGCCACGGTGATGGCGGGAGAGGCGAAGGTCACCGCCGAGGCGTCGGCGAGCGGGATGCGGGCGAGCGCCATGGTGAACAGCACGTTCGCGACCACGAGGGTGAGGGAGCGGACCGTCTGCATCCCCGGGGCCCGGCTGCGCCACGGCAGGCGCCCGGTGGTCAGGCGCAGGGCCAGCGCCACGGCCAGCACGTGGAACAGGAAGCGCGTGAAGACGAGTTGCGGCATGGGGAAGTCCGCCGTCATCGCCTTCGTCGTCGTGTCCAGCGCGACGAAGAGGAGGAGGGCGGCCATCTGGAGAAGCAGGCCGTGGAGGACGGGGGACATCGTCCGGCATCATGGCACAGGATCATGGCCCAGGATCATGGCACGGGGGGCGGCCCCTGCGTCAGGCGGCCTCCCGCGCCCCGGTGATCATCACGCCCGCGACGAGCGCGTAGGCCGCGCGCCAGGCCGCCTCGACCTCAGGGGTGAAGGCAGGGCCGAGGGCGCGCTCCAGCGTCCAGAGGAGCGAGGCGCCGACGGCGGCGTACTGCTCCTCCGTGACGCCGAGCGCGCCGTGGCGCGCGCCGAGGTCGCGGAGCAGCGGCATCACCGCGTCGAGCTGGCCCAGGCCCATCACGACGGCGTCGAGCGTGTCGAGCAGCTTGCGGCCCTGCTCCCGCATGTCCGTGCGGCGGAAGGCCGCGCGTGCCGAGGGATCGAGGGTGAAGAGGCGGTCGTAGAACAGCCGGGCGTTCGGCTCGGCCGCCGCCATCACGGTGGGGAAGCTGATCTGGACGAGGCGGATCTGCCCGAGGGTCACGGGACGTTCCTGAGGACGTCGCGGACAAGGGGACCGCCCCTGCCCCGGGCAACCTTCGGGCGAGTCAAACCACCGTGACGGTGATCGCGACCGCTATTCCAGGCGGATGCCGTTCTCCCGGATCACCCGGCCCCAGCGGGCGTTTTCCGCGGCCAGCCGTGCAGCCAGCGCCGCCCGCCCGCCGGGCAGGGGCTCGACGCCGAGGCCGGCGAGGCGCGCCACGACCTCCGGATCGGCGATCGCGGCGGCCATGTCACGCTCGAAGCGGGCGGCCACCGCGTCGGGCAGGTTGCGCGGGCCGAACAGGCCGAACCAGGACGCGGCGTCGAAGCCTGGGATGAGATCGGCCATGGGCGGCACGTCGGGGAAGGCGGGGGAGCGCGTCGGCGACCCGACGGCGAGGAGGCGGAGAGCGCCGCCGGCGACCGGGCCGCGGATGACCGAGAGATTGTCCCACAGCACGGGCATGCGGCCGGCCAGCGTGTCGTTGACGGAGGGAGCGCCGGCGGGGGCGTGGACGAGGGGGCAGTCCACGCCCCATTCGCGGACCGTCATCGCCATCGCCATGTGCAGGAGGGAGCCGACGGTGGAGCCGTTGCAGGTCACGCGGCCGGCGGAGGCGCGGAGCCAGTCGCGCAGTTCCGCGGGGGTGCGCGCGGGGACGGACGGGTGCACGACGAGGCCGAGCTGGGCGACGGCGACCGGCGCGAGCGGCAGGAGGTCGCGCAGCGGGTCGTAGGGGAGGCGCGCCATGAGGTGGGGGTTCACCGCGAGCGAGGCGGCGGCGACGAGGCCGACGACGGAGCCGTCGGGCGCGCCTTTCGCGACCACGTCCGTGCCGATGGTGCCGCCGGCGCCGACGCGGTTCTCCACGACCATGGGCTGGCCGAGGCGCCGCGCCAGGGCGGTCGCGACGACGCGCCCCGTCACGTCCGGCCCGGTGCCCGGGGCGTAGCCGATGACGAAGCGCACGGGGCGCTCGGGCTGCCACGCCTCCTGCGCGTCCGCCGGGGCGGCGAGCACCAGTGCGACGGCGAGCATCATCCAGCGCATCGGCGGCGCATCCTCCCCAAGGCGCGTCCGCGGTCCGGACGCACCCCAGCATCGCCCGCGCCCGGCGATCCCGCCAGCCCGCCCTGGCGCCGGTCGGCACGCGGCGCCATGCTGCCGGAAAATCTGTGCCGGGAGGACCATCCATGCCCATCACCCGTCGCGGCGCGCTCGGCGCGTCCGCGGTCGCGCTCGCAGCGCGCCCGGCCTCGGCGCAGGGCCGCTGGCGTCCCACCGGACCCGTCCGCATCGTCGTGCCGGCGGCGCCCGGCGGCACCACGGACATCATGGCGCGACTCCTCGCCGCCCATCTCTCGCCGCGCTGGGGGGTGCAGTGCGTCGTCGAGAACCGCTCCGGCGGCGGCGGCATCATCGGCACGGCGGAGGTGCTGCGGGCGCCGCCGGATGGGCACACCATCCTGTCCGGCAACATCGGGCCGCAGGCCATCGCCTACTCGCTGTTCCGCAACATGCCCTACGCGCCCGCCGCGTTGCAGCCGGTGAGCAACATGATCCGTGGGCCCAACGTGCTGGTGGTGCACCCCGCCGTGCCCGCGCGGACGGTGCCGGAGTTCGTGGCGCACCTGAAGGCCAACCCCGGGCGCCTCGCCTACGGGTCGCCCGGCATCGGGCAGTCGCCGCACCTGTCCGCCGTGTGGTTCCTGCAACTCGCGGGAACCGAGGCGACGCACGTGCCGTTCCGCGGCGCCGGGCCGGCGATGATGGACCTCGTCGCGGGCAACATCGGCTTCATGTTCGACAACCTGACGACGGCCATCCAGCAGATCCGGGACGGGCGCGTGCGGGCGCTGGCGGTCACCAGCGCGGACCGCAACCCGCAGCTGCCGGACCTGCCGGCGATCCGGGAGACCGACCCGTCGCTCTCGGCCTACGACGTCTCGACCTGGTTCGGGATGTTCGTGCACGCCGCGACGCCGCGGCCCGCGGTGGACGCGTTGAACGAGGAGATCCGGGCCTACGTCGCGGCGCCCGACATCGCGGCGCGGTTCGCGACGATGGGCGGGGTGCCCGCGGCCTCGGACGTCCCGACCTTCGAGGCGTTCGTGCGGGCGGAGACGGCGAAGTGGGGAGAGGTGATCCGGAGGGAGGGGCTGCAACTCGACGTCGGCTAGGACCGGGCGCCGGTTGCTTGACGCGCCCCGGGGCGGGGGCGACCCTGACGCTCACACCGCACCCGGACATCCCGATGCGCCTCGCCGCCGGCCTGCTCTGCGCCGCCCTCCTCGCCGTTCCACCCGCCCTGGCCAAGCCGTTCACCTGGGCGTTCGGCGGGGACGTGCTGACCCTCGACCCGCACGCCTCCAACAACACCTTCACCAACGCCTTCCTCGGCAACGTCTACGAGACGCTCGTCCGCCACAACGAGCGGCTGGAGCTGGAGCCCGCGCTGGCGGAGCGGTGGGAGACGACGTCGCCGACCACGTGGCGCTTCCACCTGCGGCGGGGGGTGCGCTTCCACGGCGGGGAGGCGCTGACGGCGGACGACGTGGTCTTCACCTGGGCGCGCATCAACACGCCCGGCGCGCTGGCGAGGGGCAACCTCGCCAACGTCGCGGACGTGCGCGCGGTGGACGCGTTCACGGTGGAGATCGAGACCCGCGCGCCCTTCCCGATCCTGCTGAACGCGCTGACGCAGTTCTACGTGATGGACCGCGGCTGGTCCGAGGCGAACGGGGCGGCGGCGAGCAGCAACCTCTCCGCGCGGGAGGAGAACGCGGCGGCGCGCGCCGCCAACGGCACCGGGCCCTTCCGCGTGCGCTCCCGCACCGTGGACGGTCCGACCGTGCTGGACGCCTTCGAGGGCTGGTGGGACCGGCCGAGGCACAACCTGACGACGGTCACCTTCCAGCCCATTCGCTCCGCCGCCACCCGCACCGCAGCCCTCATCTCCGGCGCGGTGGACGCGCTGGTGGAACTGCCGATCCAGGACATCCCGCGCATCGAGTTCAACGCCAACCTCCAGGTCGTGCAGGGACCGGAGTTGCGGACGATCTACCTCGGCTTCGACCACGCGCGCGACGAACTCACCTATTCCGACGTGCGGGGGCGCAACCCGTTCCGCGACCTTCGCGTGCGCCGCGCCGTGTATCAGGCGATCGACGTGGAGGCGCTGCGCCGGACGATCATGCGGGGCAACGCCTGGATCGCCGGTTCCATGGCCTCCCCCTTCCTCTCCGGCGCGCCCGCACCGGAGGACGAGGCGCAGCGACGGACCTTCCCGCACGACCCAGAGGCCGCCCGGCGCCTGCTGGCGGAGGCCGGGTATCCGGAGGGCTTCGCGATCTCCCTCTCCTGCCCCAACGACCGCTACGTGTACGACGAGCGGCTCTGCGTCGCGATCGTCGGGATGCTCGGCCGCGTCGGCATCCGCGTGACGCCGCAGAGCGAGACGACGAACGTCTGGTCGCGCCGCGTCAACGGGCTCGACACCTCCTTCTTCATGCTCGGCCATGCCGGGCTGCCGCTGGCCGACGCCTACTCGACCTTGCAGGAGGTGCTGACGACGCGCACCGAGCGCAGCGGCGGCCTGAACGTCGGGCGCTGGAGCAACGCGGAGTTCGACGCCCTCGTCACGCGCGTCGCGAGCGAGGGGGATGAGACGGAGCGCCGACGCCTGATCCGCGAGGCGCTGCTGCTGGAGAAGCGGGAGGTGGCGCACGTGCCCCTGCACCAGCAGCCCATCGTCTGGGCGTCGCGTCGCGGGGTGGAACTCGCGCCGTCCCCGGACAACCGCATGCGCCTCTGGCTCGTGAGGATGCCATGAGGCACGGCGACGTGCTGATCATCGAGGGCGGCACCGTCATCGCGATGGATGCCGGCCGCCGGGTGATCCCGGACGGGGCCGTGGCGGTGGAGGGGGAACGCATCGCCGCGGTGGGCACGCGCGCCGAGGTGACGGCGGCCTTCCCGGACGCCTCGCGACGGCTGGACGCCCGCGGCAAGGCGATCCTGCCCGGGCTGATCGACGGCCACGCCCATGCCGGCCACGGCCTGGTGAAGACCCTCGCCAACGGTGATTCCGAGGCGTGGATGGAGGCGTGCCGGGTGATCTACACCCTCGCCTCGCCGCCCTCCTTCTGGCGCGCCGAGGCGGCGCTGGCCGCAGCCGAACGCCTGCGCTTCGGGGTGACGACGGGCGTGTCGCTCCTGGGCGGCGGCGATTCCGTCATGCGGACGGACGACCCCGTCTTCGCGGACGCCCACGTCGAGGGCGTGCGGTCCGTCGGCACGCGCTCCATCGTCGCCGTCGGCCCGACGCGCCCGCCGCACCCGCGGCCCTACGTCGGCACGGACGGCGTGGAACGCCTCATCCCCTTCGAGCGGCAGCTCGACACGGTGCAGGAGATCATCCGCCGCCACCACGCGCGCGGCAGCATCGCCTCGGGCATCCACGTCGCCACCCTCACCCCCGTCCACCGCGCGGAGCACGGCGAGGACCGCGCGTTGTCGCGGGAGGTGGAGCGGCAGGCCCGCGCCACGATCGAACTCGGCCGGGCGCATGGCTGCCTCTTCCACCAGGACGGGCACCGCAAGGGCAGCATCGAGACGGCGCGCAAGTTCGGACTCGTCGGGGAGGACGTGTTCTTCTCCCACTGCACCGACCTGACGGAGCCCGACATCGTCGCGCTGGTGGAGACGGGGACGCGGGTGGTCCACAACCCCTCCGCCATCGCGTCCGTCCGCGGCGTCTGCCCCGCCATCGAGCTGATGGAGCGCGGCGTCACCGTCTTCCTCGGCTCCGACGCCACCGCGCCCGATCGGTCCTCCGACATGTTCCGCCACATGTTCCAGCTGATGCGCTATCACCAGCGCCGCTTCAGGGACGAGACGCTGCTGCCGCCCGGCAAGGCGCTGGAGACCTGCACGGTGGACGCCGCCCGCGCCCTCGGCCTGGACCACGAGATCGGGTCGCTGGAGCCCGGCAAGCTGGCGGATTTGATCACCGTGGACCTGTCCGCCCCGCACATGGCGCCGGCGAACATGCCGGTGTCGCGCGTGGTGTACTTCGCCAACGGGCACGACGTGCGCGACGTGGTGATCGGCGGGCGCATCCTGCTGCGCGATGGCGCGCCGACGATGGCGGATTTTCCCGCCATCGTGGCGGAGGCGGAGCGCGAGGCCGCGGCGATGCTCAAGCGGTCGGCGCTCGAAAGCATGGCGGTGGAGGACCCGGGCTGGGGCCGCATCCGCCGCTGATCGCACGGGAGGACACGTCATGGCGCGCGGACGCCTCTCCACCGCCGCGTTCGCGCGCCCGCGGCGGCCGGGCTGATGCCCACCTGGATCGCGGCCACCCTCACCGCCGCCCTGTTCCAGTGCTGGCGCACCGCGATGCAGCAGCGGCTGCGCGGCGCGTTCACGCTGAACGGGGCGGCGGTGGTGCGCTACCTCTACGGCGTCCCGCCAGGCCTCGCCCTCCTGCTCGGCTACGCCTGGGCGACGGGCGCGGCGCTTCCCGCGATGGGCGCCCGCACGGTGGCGCTGAGTGCCGCCGCGGGGCTCCTCCAGATCTTCGGCACGAACCTGCTCATCGCGTCGTTCGCGCCGCGCGGCTTCGCCGTCGGCACGGCGTACTCGAAGACGGAGGGGCTGCAATCCGCGGTCTTCGGGCTCGCGGTCCTGGGCGAACGGCTGTCGGCCCTGGCCTGGGCGGGCATCGGCGTCGGCGTCGCGGCGGTGCTGTGGCTGTCGCTCGCCGGACGCGGCGGGTCGTTCCGCGACCTCCTCGGCGCCACGGCGCAGCCCGCGGCGCTCTACGGCCTCGGCGCGGGCACCTGCTTCGCCCTCACCGGCATCTGCGTCCGCGCCGCGACGCAGGACATGGCGGCCCCCGATCCGATCCTCGCGGCGCTCGCCATCCTCGTCGTCACCAACCTCCTCCAGACCGCGATGCAGGGCGGCTGGATGCTGCTGCGCGAGCCCGCCTCGCTCCTCGCGGTGCTGCGCGGCTGGCGGGTCGCCGCGCCGGTCGGGCTCCTCTCCGCGCTCGGGTCGGCCTGCTGGTTCACCGGCTTCGCCCTCGCGCCCGTCGCGCTCGTGCGCGCGGTGGGGCAGACGGAGATGCTGTTCACCCTCGCCTTCTCCCGCTGGTATCTCCGCGAACGCACCCTGCCGCGGGACGCCGCGGGCGCGCTGCTGATCGTCGCCTCCGTCGTCCTCGTCGTCCTCGGGCGCTAGCGGCGCCCCACGACGAAGGCGGGATCGACCGTTCCCGCGAGGAACTCCACGACGTTCCGCGCGGCCCGCACGGCCATGCGCGACGCCGCCTCCCCCGTCAGCGCGGCGACGTGGGGGGAGAGGATGATCCGGGGCTCCGTCAGCAGCGGGTCGTTCGGGGCGGGCGGGTATGCCACCTGCACGTCCAGCCCCGCACCCCGCAGGTGGCCGGATCGCACCGCGGCGACGAGCGCCGCCTCGTCCACGATGCCGCCGCGCGCGAGGTTCACGATGATGGCGCCCCCCGGCATGGCCGCGATCTCCGCCGCCCCGATCATGCCGCGCGTCGCATCGTCGAGCGGCACGTGCGGCGACAGCACGTCGGCCCGCGGCAGCGCGGCGCGCCAGTCCGCCACGGCCTCGCAGCCCGCCGCGGCGATCACGCCCTCCGGCACGAGGGGATCATGCACCATCACCCGCATCCCGAAGGCCCCGAGCAGCCGCGCGACGTGCCGGCCGATCCGTCCGAAGCCGAGCAGCAGCGCGCCCTTGCCCGTGATCTCCGTCGTCGTCAGCGCCTCGCGTTCGCCGTAGCGGCCTTCCCGCACGGCGCGGTCCAGCGCGGCCATGTTCTTCGCCACCGCCAGGATCATCGCCACGGTGTGCTCCGCCACGGGCAGGATGTTCGCGTCGCCCACGTCCGTCACCGTCACGCCGCGCGCCGCCAGCGCGCCGAGGTCGAGGTTGTCGAGCCCGACGCCGTGCCGCGACACGAGGCGCAGCGACGCCGCCCGCGCCACAACGGCGGCATCCACGTGCCCTTTGCGGACGATCAGGGCGGCCGCGTCGGGGAGCCGTGGCGCGCCCGCGAAGTCCTCGACGACCGCAACCTCCAGTCCCGGCGCCTCCGCCAGCACACGCATCCCGTCGGCGTGCATGGCCTGGGTGAGGACGAGGGGCATCACTCGTTCAGCCGCTCGATGCCCGCGCGCTCCGACACCTCGCGCCAGCGCGCCACCTCGCTCCGCACGTGCGCCACGAAGCGGGCGGCGTCGCCGCCCTCGGGTCGCGCGCCGAGGTCGATCAGGCGGCGCCGCACCACCTCGTCCGCCAGGGCCACCTGCAACGCCGCATTCAGGCCGTTCACCACGTTCGCCGGCGTGCCGCGCGGCGCCATGAAGCCGAACCACGGCTCCACCACCACGTCCGGCGTCCCGGCCTCCGCGAAGGTCGGCACGTCCGGCAGGGCGGGGTCGCGCTGGCGGCCGGTGACGGCGATCGGGCGGATCCCGTTGCCGCGCACGGCACCGATGAGGGTCGGCACGTTCTCGATCATGAGCTGCACCTGGTTCGACAGCAGGGCCTGCATCGCCGGGGCGCCGCCGCGGAACGGCACGTGGACGAGGCCGAGGCCGAGCCGGCCGTTCAGGATCTCCGGCGTGAGGTGGTTGGAGGAGCCGAAGCCGGAGGAGCCGTAGTTCACGCGGCCCTTGTTGGCGTTCGCCCAGGCCATGAACTCCGGCAGGGTGCGCGCGGGGTTGGAGGGATGGACGACGAGCAGGTTGATGACGGAGGCGGACCAGAACACCGGCACGAGGTCGCGTTCGATGTCGTAGGGCATGCGGGCGTAAATCGAGGCGTTGATCGCGCAGTTGCCGACGGTGCACTGGCCGAGGGTGTAGCCGTCGGGCATGGAACGGGCGACCGCCTCCATCCCGATGTTGCCGTTGGCGCCGGAGCGGTTCTCGACGATCCACTTGTGCGGCGTGTCGCGGCCCGCGCGGTCGGCGAGGATGCGGGCGACGAGGTCGGACGCGCCGCCGGGCGGGAAGGGGACGATGATCCGGACCGGCCGGTCAGGCGTCCAGTCCTGGGCCTGCGCGATGGCGGGCACGGCGAAGGCGAGCATCGCGAGGATGAGGCGGCGCATGGAACGTCTCCCGGCGGCCGTGTCCCCGGCCCGTACGGGTCAGGGTGCCCCGGCGGATCGCGCGGGGCAACTTGACCGTCGCCGGGGGCGGCGCGCATCGTCGGGGCGGACGCCCCGGGGGACACCGCGTTGCGAATCTTCATGGCCACCCTCGCCACGGAGACCAACACCTTCTCCCCCCTGCCCACCGGACGCGCGGCGTTCATGGAGCGCGAGTTCTTCCGGAACGACGGATCGCGCCACCCGCCGCGGCTCGGCAACATCCCGCTCATCGAGTGGCGCGGGATGGGCGAGGCGGAGGGGCACGAGGTGGTGGAGAGCATCTCCACCTTCGCGCAGCCCGCGGGGAACACGCTGCGCGGGGTGTACGAGGAGCTGCGCGACACGCTGCTGGCCGACCTGCGCGCCGCGATGCCGGTGGACGTGGTGCTGCTGTTCATGCACGGCGCGATGGTGGCCGACGGCTACGACGACTGCGAGGGCGACACGCTCGCGCACGTCCGCGGCGTCGTCGGGCCGCGCGCGACGGTCGGGATCGAACTGGACCTGCATTGCCACCTGACCGAGGCGATGCGGACGAACGCCGACGTCATCATCGCCTTCAAGGAATACCCGCACACCGACGTGGCGGACCGGGCGCGCGACCTCTACGCCGTGTGCCTTCTCGCGGCGCGCGGGGAGACGCGGCCGGTGATCGCGTATCACGACCTCCGCATGGTCAACATGTGGCGCACGACGGTGGAGCCGATGAAGGGCTTCGTGCGGGAGATGACGGCGCTGGAAGGCCGCGACGGCATTTTGTCCATCTCCTTCGGCCACGGCTTCCCCTGGGGCGACGTGGCGGAGGTCGGGGCGAAGGTGGTGGTGGTCGCGGATGGCGACGTGGCGAAGGCGCAGTCCCTCGCGAAGACCCTCGGCGACCGCATCTGGGCGCTGCGGGAGGAGACGTTGACCCGCCACGACACGCCGGACGAGGGATTGGACGCGGGGCTGGACGGCGCGGCCGGCGGGCCGCTCGTGCTGGCCGACGTCGCGGACAACGCGGGCGGCGGCGCGCCGTCGGACAACACGCAGATCCTCCGCCGCATCGTGGACCGCGGGCTGAGGAACGTGGCGACGGGCTGCTACTGGGACCCCGTCGCGGTCTCGATCTGCATGGAGGCAGGGATCGGCGCGACCTTCGACCTCCGCATCGGCGGCAAGTGCGGCGTCGCGTCGGGCGATCCCGTGGACCTGCGCGTCACCGTGCGCGGGCTGGCCCCGGACCACACCCAGGCCGGGCTGTCCGGCGGGCGGGCGGAGATGGGGCCGAGCGCGTGGGTGGAGGCGGGCGGGATCCACATCCTGCTGAACTCCGTGCGGCAGCAGACCTTCTCGCCCGACGCCTTCACCGGGCTGGGGATGACGCTGCACGACAAGGCGATCGTCGTGGTGAAATCCACGCAGCACTTCCACGCGAACTTCGCGCCGATCGCGCGGGCCATCCGCTACGTCGCGACGACGAGCGGGGCGATCACGCCGGACTACGCGGCGATCCCCTACACGAAGAAGACCACCCCCTTCTGGCCGCGCGTGGACGATCCGTTCGCCGGCTCGAACATGGGCACCAACTCGGGAGACGACCGATGATCGCACGTCGTGACGCGCTGCGGGCCGGCGCGGCCATCGCGGCGGGCGCCCTCGGCGCCCCCGCCCTCGCGCAGGTGGCGGCGAACCGCACCCTGCGCTTCATCCCGCACGCCGACCTGTCCTCGATCGATCCCATCGGCACCACGGGCTACGTCGTCCGCAACCACGGCTACATGGTGTTCGACACCCTCTACTCGCTCGACGCCGAGTTCCGTCCGCGGCCGCAGATGGCGCAGGGACACGACATCGCGGATGACGGCAGGACCGTTACCATCCGCCTGCGCGACGGGCTGCGCTTCCACGACGGGGAACCGGTGCGCGCGGCTGACTGCGTCGCCTCGATCCGCCGTTGGGCCGCCCGCCACGGCATGGGCCAGACGATCATGGCGGTCACGGACGAACTGGCGACGGTGGACGACCGCACCTTCCGCTTCCGCCTGAAGGCTCCCTTCCCGCTGCTGCTGGAGGCGATCGGCTCCCCCTCCTCCCCCGTGTGCTTCATGATGCCGGAGCGGCTGGCGAGCGTGTCGCCGACCACCGCGATCCGCGAGGCCATCGGCTCCGGCCCCTTCCGCTTCCTGCAGAACGAGTGGGTTCCGGGCTCCCGCGCCGCCTACGCGCGGAACGAGGCCTACGTGCCGCGGAGCGAGGCGCCGGACGGTGCCGCCGGCGGCAAGCAGGTGCATTTCGACCGGGTGGAATGGCTCACCATCCCCGATGCCGGCACCGCCGCCGCCGCGATCCAGCGCGGCGAGGTGGACTGGCTCGAACAGCCGTCCGGCGACCTCGTCCCCCTCCTCGGCCGCAACCGCGACATCGAGGTCACGTCCTACGACCCTCTCGGCTCGGTGGCGCTGCTGCGCTTCAACCACCTGCACCCGCCCTTCGACAACCCGGCGGTCCGCCGCGCCGTGATGGCCGCGGTCACGCAGTCCGAATACATGACGGCCATCGCCGGCGACGCGTCGCGCATCCGCGACTGCAAGGCCTTCTTCCCCTGCGGCACGCCGATGTCCACCGGCACCGGCGGGGAGGCGATGATCGGCAACCTCGACCGCGCCCGCGCCATGCTGCGGGAGAGCGGGTATGCGGGCCAGCGCGTCACCGTCATCTCCCCCACCGACCTCGGCTACCTGCACAACGCCGGGCTGGTCACGGAGGACCTGCTGCGGCGCCTCGGCATGAACGTGGAGTTCGTCGCGACGGACTGGGGCTCCGTCCTCGCCCGCCGCGCCTCCACCGAGCCGCCGGAGCGCGGGGGGTGGAGCATCTTCCACACCACCGCCGTCTCCATCGAATTCATGTCCCCCGCCTCGCACCTCGCGCTGCGGGGCCACGGGCGCGCGGCGTGGCCGGGCTGGCCGACCAACCCGGCCATGGAGGCGCTGCGCCTCGAATGGATGGCCGCACCCGACCTCGCGGCCCAGCGCGCCGTCGCCGCGCGGATGGAGGCGGAAGCCTTCCAGGCCGTGCCCTACGTCCCCCTCGGCCAGTATCAGTTGCCCACCGCGCTTCGCCGCAACGTCACGGGCATGCTCCGCGCCGCCGCGCCCTACGTGTGGAACATGCGGAAGACCTGAGCCCCCCGCCCTGGCGTCCCCGCGACGCCCGGGCGACACTCCGGCCGCATGGACCACGCGCCGCCCTTCCTCGCGGGCCTCGTGCTCGGCCTCGCGCTCGCCTTCGCCTTCGGGCTGATCGCCAGGGCGCTGCGCCTGCCGCCCCTCGTCGGCTACCTCGTCGCGGGGGTCGCCGTCGGCCCGCACACGCCCGGGCTGACGGCGGACGCGGCCTTCACGCAGACACTGGCGGAGGTCGGCGTCGGCCTTCTCCTCTTCGGCGTCGGGCTGCACTTCCGCCTGAAGGACCTGCTGGCCGTATGGCGCGTCGCGGTCCCCGGGGCCGTGGCGCAGGTCGCCTTCGGCACGCTCATCGGCGCCGGCCTGGGTTCCGTGGCCCTCGGGCTGGCCTTCGCCCCCGCCCTCGCCTTCGGGCTGGCGCTTGCCATCGCCTCCACCGCCGTCGCCACCCGTGCGCTGGAGGAGCGCGGCTCCCTCGCCGGATCCGCGGGCCGCCTCGCCCTCGGCTGGCTCGTGGTGCAGGACCTGCTCGTGGTGTTCGGCCTCGTCCTGCTGTCCGCCCTCTCCGGCCGCTCCGCGCTGACGGGGGCGGACACGGGCATCGCGTTCGCCCTCCTCCTCGCCGGCGCCAAGCTCGTCGCCTTCGCCGCGCTCATGCTCGTCGTCGGCATGCGCGTCCTCCCCTGGGCGCTCGCCAAGGTCGCCCGCACCGGGTCGCGCGAACTCTTCACCCTCGCGGTGATCGTCGTCGCCCTCGGGGTGGCCTACGCCTCGGCGTCGCTGTTCGGCGCCTCCTTCGCCCTCGGCGCCTTCTTCGCGGGCGTCGTGCTGGGCGAGTCCGACCTCGGCCATCAGGCCGCCGCCGAATCCCTGCCGCTGCAGCGCGTCTTCGCCGCGATCTTCTTCGTCTCCATCGGGATGCTCCTCAACCCCTGGACCATCCTCGACGCGCCGGTCACCAGCCTCGCCGCCCTCGCCACGGTCCTCCTCGCCACCGGATTCGCCACCTTCATCCTGCTCGTCGTGCTCCGCACGCCCCCCGCGATCGCGGCCACCGTCGCCGCGGCGCTCGCCCAGATCGGCGAGTTCTCCTTCGTCCTCATGGAACTCGCCATCGCCGCCGGCACCCTGCCCGACGCCGTGCGCGCGCCCATCCTCCTCGGCGCCTTCGGGGCCATCCTGCTGATGCCCCTCACCCGCCGCGGCTTCGCCTGGCTCGCCACGAAGGTGCCGGCCTCGGCCGATCCCCACGACGCCGATCGCGCCCGCCTCGCCGCCGCCCTCCCGAAGCTCGACGCCCACGCCATCCTCGTCGGCTACGGCCGGGTCGGCTCCACCATCGCCCTCGCGCTGCGGCGCCACCACCTGCCCTTCGTGGTGGTGGAGGACGACCGACGCCGCGCCGACCTCGCGCGCGCGGCCGGCATCCCCGTCATCTGGGGCGACGCGGCGCGGGAGGAGGTGCTGGCCGCCGCCGGCCCGCCGCAGGCCCGCCTCCTCATCGTCGCCCTCCCCGGCGCGTGGCAGGCCCGCGCCGTCGTCGAACTCGCCCGCCGGCTCAATCCCGCCATCGAGGTCACGGTCCGCGCCCACGACGACGCGGAGGTCCTCTGGCTCGAGAAGACCGTCGGCGCCGGCATGGTGGTGATGGGCGCGCGGGAGGTCGCGCTCGGCATCGCGGACTTCGCCATGCAGCGCCTCGGCGTCGCCGCCACCACCGCCCAGGCCACGGTCGACGTCCTCCGCGCCCGCCCCATCAGCGAGAGCCTCTGATCCGCCCCCGATGCCCCGCCTCACCTTCGCCGCCCCCGCCGGCACCCCGCCGGGCCTCCGGATCCTCTACCTCCACGGCGCCGCCGCCGGGCCCTGGGTGTGGGCGGACGGCTTCGCGGCGCGGATCGCCGCCGCCGGCCACCCCGGCACGGCGCTGTCCCTCACCGCCCCCCACCTCGGCCTGTCCGACCAGACGCGGGCGGTGCGCGGCACGCTCGACGCGCCGACGGTCCTCGTCGCCCATTCCCTCGGCACCCTCATCGCCCAGCGGCTGCTGGACCACCCGATGGTCCGCGGCGCCGTCCTCCTCGCCCCCGTCCCGCCGGAGGGCCTGTTCCCCTCCAACGCCCGCCTCGCCCTCGCGGACCCCGCGCTGTGGCGGGAGATCGCGCGGATGACCGAGGCCGGCACCCCCTCCCCCCGCATCGTCCGCGCCCTGTTCGGGCCGCGCATGGACCCCCGCGCCGCCGCCCGACACGTCGCCCGCATGGTGCCGCAGCCCCGCGCCGCCCTGCTGGAGGCGCAGCTGCCGCAGCCCGTCATCCCCGCCTGGATCCACGGCCGCCCCGTGCTCGTGCTCGGCGCCGCCGAGGACCGCCTCATCCCCGCCGACGCCGTGGCCCGCTGCGCCGCCTGGCACGGCACGCTGCCGACGATGCTGCCGGAGGCGGGGCACCTGATGATGCTCGACGCCGGCTGGCCGGGAACCGCGGTCCGCGTCGTCGAATGGCTCGCGTCGCTCCCGCCCTGACCCCGCCGATGCCCCGGCCTTCTGCCGCCTTCCGGGGATCGGGGCCGGGATCGCGCCCGTCGCGATCGATC
Organism: Roseomonas sp.; assembly: GCA_964263755.1. Lineage (GTDB taxonomy): Bacteria > Pseudomonadota > Alphaproteobacteria > Acetobacterales > Acetobacteraceae > Roseomonas. The sequence continues at coordinate 17,925 of CAXVWQ010000136.1, forward strand.
GCCGCCCGCCCGTGGTTCGACGCCGACGGCACCGGCGCCCGGACGCTCCTCGCCACCTTCGCCGCCCCGCCGTCCCTGACGGCGGCCGACATCCTCGTCATCGCCTGACGCCGCCAACCCGTCCCGCACCGCGGGTCGTCCGGCTCGCACGCCCCCCGCACTGTTGCCCCGGCCCCCCGAAGACGGCACCCTCTCCGGTTAAATCGGGAGGGCCCACCATGGCCATCGTCTTCGGAACCGCCGGCGCCGACACGCGCACCGGCAGCGCGGGCGACGACACGATCTACGGCGGCCCCACCTCCGTCCCGTCGAGCGACGCCGCGAACGACACGCTCTACGGCAACGGCGGCGGCGACCTGATCTACGGCTTCGGGGGGAACGACTTCCTCCTCGGTGAACTCGGGCGCGACACCCTCGTCGGCGGCGCCGGCAACGACGTGCTGTCCATGGGCGCCGACCTCGACGGCGGCCTCGGCTACGGCGGGGAGGGCGCGGACACGCTCGGCGGCTCCTCGGGCGCCGACGCCCTGTCCGACGGTGGCAATGGGAGCGAGAGCAACTTCCGGGAGGCCGTGGCGGCGTCCGACGCGCTCTACGGCAACGCGGGCGACGACCTCCTCACTTCCTACGTCGGCGCCGATTACCTCGACGGCGGCTCGGGGAACGACATCGCCTTCCTCGACCGCGTCGCCGTGGCGGCGAACCTCACCTTCGCCCTCGGCTCCGGCAACACCGTCGCCACCCTCCTCGGCGACGGGGCCCAGGTCGTGCGGGCGGAGCGCCTCATCTTCTCCGGCGGCTTCGGCGCGGACAGCGTCACCGGCGGCGCCGAGGCCGACACCCTCTCCGGCGGCGCCGGGAACGACACGCTCGACGGCGCGGGCGGCGCCGACACCCTCCGCGGCGCGCTCGGGGACGATGTCCTGCGCCTCGGCACGGACACCCTCGGCGGCGCCGCGGAGGGCGGTGACGGGAACGATTCGATCACCGGCTCCGCGGGGGTGGACGTCCTCGAGGGCGACGCAGGGAACGACACCCTCCTCGGCGGCCTCGGGCGGGATACGATCCTCGGCGGCGACGGTGCCGACGTGATCTCCCTCGGCGCGGATGCCGATGGCGGCCTCGCCGCCGGCGGGGAGGGCGCCGACACCCTCACGGGTTCCGACGGGGGCGACGTCCTCGTCGACGCTCCGTCGTTCTTCGCGCCCGAAGCGGTCGCCGCGAACGACCTCCTGGCCGGCGGCGCCGGGGGGGACACCCTCTTCTCCGCATCGGGGGCGGACACCCTCGACGGCGGCGACGGGGCGGACATCGCCTACTTCAACCGGGAGGAGGCGACGGGCGCCCTGTCCTTCGCCCTCGCGGGCCCGACCGGCGGCGCGACGGTCTTCGGCGACGGCACGCAGATCATCCGGGTCGAGTCCATCGCCTTCACCGCCGGCTCCGGGAACGACAGCATCACCGGCGGCGCCTTCACCGACCAGATCAGGGGCGGCGGGGGGAACGACACGCTCGACGGCGGTGCCGGCAACACGGCGGGTGATTATCTCATCGGCGGCAACGGGAACGACGTCCTGCGCCTCGGTAACGATTTCGGCGGCGGCTCCGCCCTCGGCGGCGTCGGCGACGATTCCCTCACCGGCTCGGCGGGCGACGACGTCCTCGCCGGTGACGAGGACGTGGCGGAGGCCAACGTCGTCGGCGCTCCGCCCTTCTCCCCCGGGAACGGGGACGACACCCTCCTCGGCGGTGCCGGTCACGACATCCTCCGCGGCAATGACGGGGACGACGAGCTGTTCCTCGGCAACGACTTCGACGGCGGCACCGCCGATGGCGGGGCCGGCGACGATTCCCTCGTCGGCTCGAAGGGCCTCGACGACCTCGACGGCGGCTTCGGGGACGACACGCTCGTCGCCGGCGACGGCTTCGACATCCTCTCCGGCGGCGAGGGGCGCGACCGCCTCACCCTCGGCACCGACGCCGCGGGCGGCGTTGCGACCGGCGGCGAGGGCGACGATTCGATCTTCGGCTCCGCCGGGATCGACGTGCTCGTCGCCGGGGACGACGACGACTACGTCCTCGGTGGCGCGGGCGCCGACTCCCTCATGGGCGACGGCGGCAACGACTTCCTCGACGGCGGCCTCGGCGCCGACACGATGTGGGGCGGCAACGGCGACGATTCCTTCCTCGTGGACGACGTGGCCGACCGGACCGGCGAGCGCCCCGGCGCCCTCGGCGGCATGGACATCGTCATCGCCGGCGTGTCCTGGAACCTCGCCCTCCACATCGAGAACCTCCTCCTCGTCGGCACCGACACCCTCAAGGGCGTCGGCAACGACCTCGACAACGGCCTCACCGGCAACGACGCGGCCAACGTCCTCTCGGGGCTTGCAGGGGACGATCTCCTCGACGGCGCGGGCGGCGCCGACAAGCTCTTCGGCGGCGACGGGGCCGACACCCTCCTCGGCGGCCTCGGCGCGGACCGCCTTTACGGGGAGGCGGGCGCGGACGCCTTCCGCTTCCTCGCGGCGGGCGAGGGCGGCGACATCATCGCCGACTTCCAGGCCGCCGACGTCATCGAGGTCTCCTCGGCCGGCTTCGGGCTCGGCTCCCCCGGCTCCCTGCTGGCGGCCCGGTTCAACGCGAACGTCGCGGGCACCGCCGACGCCCCCTTCGGCCAGTTCACCTACGAGACCGACGCCGGCCGCCTGTGGTTCGACGCCGACGGCACGGGGGCGGGCGCGCGAACCCTCCTCGCGACCTTCACCGGCGTCCCCACGGTGACCGCCGCGGACTTCGTCGTGATCGCCTGAGCCCCGCGCCCCCGCACGCTCCCCGGACGAGAAGCCCCAGACCATGCCCACGCTCTTCGGCACCGCCGCCGCCAACAACCTCGTCGGCACGGAGGGCGCCGACACGATCTACGGCGGCCCGACCGACGACCCGGCGACCGACGCCGCGAACGACACCATCCGCGGCCTCGGCGGGAACGACGAGATCCACGGCTTCGGCGGGAACGACCGCATCAACGGCGGCACGGGAACCGACGAACTCTACGGCGGGGACGGGAACGACAACCTCGCCCTCGGCACCGACCTCGACGGCGGCACGGCCCTTGGCGGCGAGGGCGCCGACACCCTCATCGGCTCCGGCGGGAACGATCTCCTCAACGCCGGCTCGAACGAGCGCGGCCCGGGGGAAGTGGTGGCGGCGAATGACGGCCTCTACGGCGGCGGGGGCGACGACATCCTCGAATCCTACGCGGGCCTCGACACCCTCGACGGCGGCGACGGGAACGACATCGCCGTCGTGGACCGGAGCGACTCCACCGGCCCCCTCGTCTTCACCCTGTCGGGCCCGAGCGCCGGCGCCATCGTCTTCGGCGACGGCACCGAGGTGATCCGGGTCGAGCAGATCTTCTTCACCGGAAGCACCGGGGGCGACAGGCTCACCGGCAATTCGGGGGACGACTCGCTCGCCGGCGATGCCGGGAACGACACCCTCGACGGCGCGGGCGGGCGGGACTTCCTGTTCGGCGGCTTCGGGAACGACCTGCTGCGCGTCGGGAACGACGTCACGGGCAACTTCGCGTCCGGTGGACGGGGGGACGACTCCATCCTCGGCGGCACCGGCGACGATGTCCTCCTCGGCGGCGACTTCGGGAACGAGTTCTACGGGGACGAGATCCCGCCCCCCGACGGGAACGACACCCTCGACGGCGCCGGGGGCTACGACCAGCTCCGCGGCGACGACGGCGACGACGTGCTCCGCCTCGGCACCGACGCGGAGGGCGGCATCGCCGAGGGCGGAAGGGGGAACGACCTTATCACCGGCTCGGCGGGCTTCGACGAGATCGACGGCGGCGACGGGAACGACACGGTGGACGGCGGCGCCGGTTTCGACCTCCTCACCGGCGGCTCCGGGAACGACATCCTCGACCTCGGGTCCGACGCCGATGGCGGCCTCGTCACCGCCGGGAGCGGCGACGACAGCCTCGGCGGCTCCGACGCGAACGACACGCTGAAGGGTGGCGACGGAGACGATTTCTTCATCGCCGCCGCCGGGAACGATTCGCTGTTCGGGGACGGCGGCCACGACTTCCTCAACGGCGGCCTCGGCGCTGACACGATGTGGGGCGGCTTCGGCGACGACGGCTACGTCGTGGACGACCTCCTCGACCGGGTCCGCGACCGTGCGGGGCCCCTCGGCGGCATCGACATCGTCGTCGCCTCCGTCTCCTGGGCGCTCGACGCCGACTTCGAGAGCCTCACCCTCACCGGCACCGCCGCGAAGGGCGTCGGCAACGAACTTGCCAACACCGTGAAGGGCAACGGCGTCGCGAACACCCTCCTCGGCGAGGGGGGGAACGACCTGCTCGACGGGTTCGGCGGGGACGACAAGGTCTATGGCGGCCTCGGCGCCGACACCCTCCGCGGCGGCCTCGGCGTCGACCGGCTCTACGGGGAGGGCGGCACCGACACCCTCCGCTACGCCAACGCGTCGGAGGGCGGCGACCTCGTCTTCGACTTCGTTCCCGCGGACGACAGGGTCGAGGTCTCGGCCGCGGGCTTCGGCGTCGGCCTCGCCCCCGGCGCCCTCCCGGCCGCGCGGTTCGTCGCCAACGCCTCCGGGCTCGCCACCGCCGCCTCCGGCCAGTTCGCCTACGAGACCGACGCGGGCCGCCTGTGGTGGGACGCCGACGGCACGGGGGCGGGCGCGCGAATCCTGCTGGCGACCTTCGCCGGCATCCCCGCGCTCACGGCTGCCGACATCGCGGTGATCGGGTAGGGGGCGCTACCCCCGGGCCGGCGGGTCGCGGGACAGGCCGCGCTCCGCCAGCGCCGCCTCGTACGCCGCCCAGCGCGCGTCGCGCTCCCGCCCGAGGCGGCGCAGCAGCGCCCAGTCGTAGAGGCCGGTGTCGTGCAGGTCGTCGAAGCCGATCCGCACGGCGTAGTTGCCGACGGGCTCCACCGCCATGATCCCCACCTGGCGTCGGCCGGCCACCCATGTCCGCTCGCCGGGGCCGTGCCCCTGCACCTCCGCGGACGGGCTCTCCACCCGCAGGTACTCGGCCGGCAGCCGGAAGCGTTCGCCGTCGGCGAAGGCCACCTCCAGCGCCTTCTCCGCCCGCAGCAGGCGGATCTCGGTGGGCGCGTCGCTCACCCCGCGTCGAGCCGGCGCGCCTCGTCCGGCAGCATCACCGGGATGCCGTCCCGGATCGGGTAGGCCAGCCCCGCGGATTCGCTGACGAGTTCGCCCGCCGCGCGGTCATACCGCAGCGGGCCCTTCGTCACGGGGCAGACCAGGATCTCCAGCAGCCGGGGGTCCACCTCGGCCGGCATCGCGTCGCTCATGCGCTCTTCCCCCAAACCGGCCCCTAGCTCGGCCGCGTGTCCTGCCCCGGCGCGGCGAGGCTGTCCATCCGCAGCAGGGCCTCCAGCGTCGCGGCCCGGGCCGTGGCGTCGGGCGCCTCCAGCAGCGCCTGCTTCTCTCGCGCGTCGAAGGGGCAGACCATGCAGAGGTTGACGACGAGCGCCGCGATCTCCGCGCGCTCGATGGCCTCCCAATTCGCCTCGATGCCCTTCGACCGGAAATAGGCCCGCAGCGCCGTCACCAGCCGCGGCCGGTCCACCGCCGGGTCGGCGGGCGAGGGGTCGGCCGCGAAGCCCGCGTAATCCACCCGCACCCGGCGGAAGCCCCGGTGCGGCGCCACCTCCTCCGCCACCCGGAAGCGCGCGACGCCGGACAGCGCGACGAGGAAGCGCCCATCCTCCGTCTCGGCGAAGGAGGAGAGGCGGCCGAGGCAGCCGACCCGGTAGAGGCCCGGCCCGTGTTCCCCGACGGGCGCGGATTCGTCGGGCTGGATCATCCCGAACATCCGCTCCGCCTTCAGCGATTCCTCGATGAGGGCGAGGTAGCGCGGCTCGAACACGTTGAGGGGCAGCCGCCCGCCGGGGAGCAGCAGGGCGCCCGGCAGCGGGAAGATGCCGATCTCCCCCGGCAGGTCCGGCCCGTCCGGGGCCACCTAGGACGCCGTCACGAGAACAGGAGGGAGGACAGGCGCCGACGCGCCGACTTCGTGGCGGGGTCGTCGAAGCCCCAGGCCTCGAAGAACTTCAGCAGCTGGGCCCGCGCCGCGCCCTCGTTCCAGGCACGGTCGCGCCGGAAGGATTCGAGCAGGGCCCCTGCCGCCGCGTCCCGCTCGCCGGAAGCGTTGAGCACGGTCGCGAGGGCGATGCGGGCCTCGTGATCGTCCGGGTCCGCGGCGATCCGCGCCTCGAAGCCCGCCAGGCCCTCCCGCGCCTCGCGCCCGGTGGCGGCGAGTTCGAGGGCCGAGCGGACGCCCGCGACCTCCGCGTGGTCCCGCAGCTTCGGCGGCACGGAGTCGAGCACGGCGAGCGCCTGGTCCTCCTGCCCGAGTTCCATCAGCGCCCGCGCCACGCCGGCGAAGGCCGCGGCGTTCTCCGGCTCCTGCTGGGCGAGCGCGCCGTAGAGTTCGAGGGCGCCCCCGTGATCGCCCTCCTCCGCCGCGGCGCGCGCCTCGGCCAGCAGGTCGGCGGAGGGCATCTGGCCGCCGGCCAGCTTCAGGAGGGACTCGACGAACTTCTTGATCTCGCCCTCGGGCAGCGCGCCCTGGAACAGGTCGGCGATCTGGCCCTGCCAGAAGGCCGCGACGGTCGGGACGGATTGCAGCGGCAAGCCGAGCTGCGCCAGCTGCTGGACGAGGGCGCGGTTCTTGTCGATGTCCACCTTCACGAGGCGCACGCGGCCGCCGGCGGCCCGGACGACCTTCTCGATGGTCGGCGTCAGCGTCTTGCAGGGACCGCACCACGTCGCCCAGAAGTCCACGAGGATCGGGACCTCCCGCGACGCCTGGATGACGTCCTGCATGAAGGTCTTCTGGTCGCCGTCCCGGATGATGTCGGCATCGGCCGGCGCACCGGGGGCCGGGGCGGCACCCGGTTTGGTGCCCGCGTTGATCAGCGTGTCCATGTGTCCTGGCGCCTGGTTGGGGACTGTCGCCCCATAGATGCGCCGGTGAGCCCTCAACGCAAGCCGGGTCGGACCCGTCGGGGCGGCCCCCCTTCCGCGCCCCGGCCCCCCCGTCCAACATGGCCGCCCATGCTCCTCTCGCCCAACGAGATCCGCGCCCGCGCCGCCGCCTTCGCCCGGGACTGGCGCGACGACCGCGGCCTGGAACGCCAGGAGGCCCAGACCTTCTGGAACGAGTTCCTCACGGTCTTCGGCGTGGAGCGCCGCCGCGTCGCCTCCTTCGAGGAGCCGGTCCGCAACCTGTTCACCTCGGCCCAGGGAGCCAAGGGCTCGTCCGGCCGGATCGACCTCCTCTGGAAGGGCCGCCTGCTGGCGGAGCACAAGTCCCGCGGGGCGGACCTGGACCGGGCCGCCGCCCAGGCCCGGGACTACTTCGACGGGCTGCGCGACCGCGACCTCCCGCGCCTCACCGTCGTCACGGACTTCGACCGCTTCCGCGTCTACGACAACGACCGCGGCGGTCCCGGCGCCTTCGAGGAGTTCCCCCTCGCGGCGCTGCCGGACAAGGTCGGGCTGTTCGGCCCGATCTCGGGTCACGAGACCCGGTCCTTCGGCACCCTGCGGAAGGTGGACCGCGACGCCGCCACCGGCCTGCGCGGCCTGCACGACGCGCTGCGCGAGGCGGGCACCGACGGC
>CAXVWQ010000137.1:0-3204 GCA_964263755.1 Roseomonas sp.
TCCTCCTCCAGCGCGGAGACCCGCAGGGCGCGGTCCACGGCGATCCGCAGCACGTCGAGGTCCACGGGCTTCTCGCAGAAGTCGTGGGCGCCCGCGGCGATCGCGCGCAGCATGTTCGCGCGCTCGTCCCGCCCGCTCGCGACGACGACGGGAACGCCGGGGCAGAGGCGGCGGAGCGCTTCCAGCGTCGCGAAGCCTTCCGTCACGCCCTCCGCGTCCGGGGGAAGGCCGAGGTCGAGGAGGACGGCGTCCGGGCGTTCTCGCTTCGCCGCCACCTCGGCCGCGGCGCGGTCGGCCGCGAGGACGACGCGGCACGCGGGAAAGGCCCAGCGATACTGCGCGGCGAGACCGGGATCGTCCTCGACGACGAGGATGATGGGCTTCGTCATGCCGCCACCGTCTCCGGTACGGTGGCCGGCTCGTCGCGAAGTGGCAGGACGAGCCGCATCGTGGTGCCGATCCCGGGGCGGCTCAGCACCTCCAGCGCGCCCCCGGCCTCCCGCATGAGTTCGCGGGCTTGCCAAGCGCCGATGCCGTTGCCGTCCGGGCGGCCGGTGCGGAGGGGACGGAACAACTCGTTCCGAATGAAGGCTTCGGTCATGCCGGGGCCGCGGTCGGTGATGTCCAGGACTTCACGGCCCTCCGCACGGTGCAGGCGTAGCGTCACGGGGACACGGGGGACCGACGCCTCCACCGCGTTGTCGAGGAGGTGGCCGATGGCGGTGTCGAGGGCCTCGGCCTCGATGGCGAGCGGGGCGGTCGGCGGGTTCCCCTCGATGACGACGTCCGCCCGGCGCGCGGCGGCGATGCGTCGGAGGCGTTCGGGCAGGTCGGCCGAGTGGCGCAGCGGGGCGGGCGGGGGCGCCGCTTCGGCCGGTTCGCGGAGGCGGGCGATGAGACCGTCGATCCGCGCCGTCGCCGCGCGGACGGTGAGGAGCATGTCGCGCTGGAACTCCGGGTCCGCAATGTGCGCCTCGGCGTTGCCGAGGAGGAGTTTCAGGCCGCCCGAGACGGTCTTCACGTCGTGCGCGACGAAGGCGAAACGGGCGGCGTAGTCGGAGCGGCGGCGACCGTCGGCAAGGCGGGCCGCCGCACGCCGCTCGGCGAGGAGCAGGGCGACCTCGCGCCCGAGGGTGCGGAGGAGGTCGAACACCTCCTCGTCGAGCGGGAAGGCGGCGCGCGGAGGCGAGAGGAGGACGGCGCCGAGCACGCCGTCGCGGTGGTGCAGCAGGGGGACGGCGAGCCAGATCGGCCCGTAGGTCGCCGTCAGCGCGGCGGGCGCGGGCGCGTCCGGCGCGAAGGCGAGGACGCGGTCCGGCGCGAGCGCGTGGTCCAGCGGCCACGCGGAGGGTGCCGCGACGGCCGGCGCGTTCCACGATCCGCCCCACCGCAGCCCGTCCTCACCGGGGTCCCGCAGCAGCAGCACGCCCGCGGGGCTGTCCACGGCGTCGGCCAGCGCGCGGATCGCGCGGACCTCCGCCGGTGCCTCGGAGTCGGGTGCCGAGAGTACGGCGACGCAGCGCATCCATTCCCGGCGGTAATCGAAGCGGGCGCGGAAGAACGGGTCCACGAGGTGCCGGCGAAGGCGCGACCGGACGGAGCGGGCGGAGAGTGCGACGGCGAGGGCGAGGGCACCGCCGGAGAGCAGGCTGGCCTCCGCGACGAGGCCCCAGTTGCCGCCGGCCTCGCGCACCGCTTCCCCGACGGAGCCGAGGCCCGCGAGGAAGGCACCGCCGAGGAGGAGCGTCGCGCCGTGAAACACCGCCTGCCGCGGCATCCGGACCCGGGGGTGCCAGCGGCGGTCGCGCAGCGCGGCGACGAGAAGAAGCGGCGCGGCGAACGCGGACAGGACCGCGCGCGCATCGAGGAGGGCGGGCGAGAACCCGCGCGACAGGACGGCGTCCGCCGCGATGACCGCGTCGAACAAGGCGAGCCCGCCGAGGGCTATGCAGGGCAGGTTGACGTGCCAGCGCTCCGCCTCGCCCGCGTTGCGGTAAGCGTTCTCCGCGAGCAGGAGAACGAGGAGAGCGAGGGGAAGGCGGGCGCCAAGGCCCGCGAACAGCAGGGCGGGCGTGGCCGGCACGCCGACGAGGCCGGACGCCACGGGCAGGAGCGCGACCGCACCGAGCACGGCGGCCATGACACCGACGAGGTGGGCCGCGCGGGCCTCCCCCGCGCCCGTGCGGCCCGCGAGGTGCAGGAGGAGGGCGACCGAGAACCCGATCCGCGCGAGTTCGATGGGGACCGTCCTGTCCTGCAACGGCGCGACGACGGGATCGAGCGCGTTCGCCGCGCCGCCGATCGCCATGGCCGCGGCGCAGGCCGCGAGGAGGCGGGCGGCGGCGCCCGGGCGGCCTTTCCACCACGTCAGCAACGCCACGGCGCCGCAGACCGCGGCGGCGGCGGCGTGCGGCGCGACGGAGACGAGGATCATCACCGCGGAAGGCCCCGCGCCGGGGCGGTCACCGCGATCCCTCCTGGAACAGCACGACGCGCACCGTCGCGACGAGGATGAGGAGGTCGAGGAACAGGCTGCGGTGGCGGACGTAGTAGAGGTCGTAGGTCAGCTTGTGCCGGGAATCCTCCTCGGACGCGCCGTAGGGGAAGCTCACCTGCGCCCAGCCCGTGATCCCCGGCCGCACGACGGCGCGGTCGGCGTAGTGCGGGATGGCGCGGGCCAGCTTCTCCACGAAGGCCGGGCGTTCCGGGCGCGGACCGATGAAGGCCATGTCGCCGCGGAGGACGTTCAGCACCTGGGGGATCTCGTCCACGCGGGTGAGGCGGAGGAGGCGGCCGACGCGAGTCACGCGGGGGTCGCGCTGCACGGCCCATTGCGGGGTGCCCGCGGCCTCGGCGTCCGCGCGCATGGAGCGGAGCTTGTAAAGGCGGAAGACCCGGCCGCCGCGACCGACGCGCTCCTGCCGGTAGAAGACCGGGCCGGGGCTGTCGAGGCGGATGGCGAGCGCGGCGAGGGCGGTCAGCGGGAGAGTGAAGATCACGAGGGCGAGCGACAGGACGATGTCGAAGGTCCGGCGCAGCGCTCGCTCCACGACGAGTTCCCGCATGGCGCGCGCGTCGTCGAGCCAGTTCGCCGGAAGCGAGGCGAGGTCCACGCGACGAAGGTGCCGTTCGACGAACTCGACCTCCCCCGTCACGCGGAGGCCGGCCGCCTGCAGCGTCGCGCGGGCCGCGGGCGGCACGTTC
>CAXVWQ010000138.1:0-3396 GCA_964263755.1 Roseomonas sp.
ACGTTTGCCCGACGCCATCGTCTGCGCCGTCGGCGGCGGGTCGTCGGCCATGGGGATCTTCCACCCCTTCCTCGACGACGCGGAGGTCGCGCTGATCGGCGTGGAGGCGGCGGGACGCGGCCTCGACAGCGGCGAGCACGCCGCCGCCATCAACGGCGGTTCGCCGGGCGTGCTGCACGGGAACAAGACCTACCTGCTGCAGGATTCGCGCGGACAGATCGCCGAGGCGCACTCCATCTCCGCCGGCCTCGATTACCCCGGCATCGGCCCGGAACACTCCTGGCTGCACGAGATCGGCCGCGTGCAATACGTCGGCGCGACGGATGACGAGGCGCTGGAGGCGTTCTCCCTGTGCTCGCGCCTGGAGGGAATCATCCCCGCGCTGGAGACCGCGCACGGGCTGGCGGAGGTGATGAAGCGCGCCCCGGCGATGCGCGCCGATCAGGTCATCGTCCTCAACCTCTCCGGCCGCGGCGACAAGGACATCTTCACCGTCGCGCACCACATGGGCGCCGACCTCTGATGTCGCGCATCGCGACCCGGTTCGCGAAGCTGCGGGCGGAAGGCCGCGGCGCCCTCATGCCCTTCATCGAATCCTACGACCCCGACCCCGCGACGAGCATGGCGATCCTCCGCGGCCTTCCCGGCGCCGGCGCGGACCTCATCGAGGTCGGCGTCCCCTTCAGCGACCCCGCCGCCGACGGCCCCACCATCCAGCGCGCGGGGCAGCGCGCGCTGAAGGCCGGGGGCTCCCTCGCCGGCTCGCTCGCGATGGTCCGCGACTTCCGGCGCGACGATGACGACACCCCCGTCGTGCTGATGGGCTACCTCAACCCCATCCTCGCCTACGGCGTCCCCCGCTTCTGCCACGATGCGCGGAGCAGCGGCGTGGACGGCCTCATCGTCGTGGACATGCCGCCCGAGGAATCCGACGAGATCGCGCCGCACGCCGCGGGCCTCGACATGATCCGCCTCGTCGCGCCGACCACCGACGACGCCCGCCTCCCGCTCGTGCTGGATGGCGCCGGCGGCTTCCTCTACCTCGTCGCCATCGCCGGCATCACCGGCACGCGCTCGGCCGACACGGACGACCTCGCCCGCCTCGTCGCCCGCATCCGCGCGCGCACCGTCCTTCCCCTCGCCATCGGCTTCGGCATCCGCACCCCGGCTCAGGCGGCGGAGGCGTCCCGCGTGGCGGACGGCGCGATCGTCGGCTCCGCGCTGACCGACACGCTCGCGGCGACGTTGGACGCGGAGGGGCGGGCGACGCCGGGCACGGTGCGCGCCGTGCTGGACGACGTGCGGGCGCTCGCCGACGCCGTGCGGGGCTGAACCCCTTCCCCGGCCGCCCCGCGCCATCGCATGATGCGCGCACCGAACGGGAGGAACACCATGAAGACCTTCATCGCCGCCGCCGCGCTGCTCCTCGTCGCCGCGCCGGCCGTCGCGCAGACGCGGGCGGAGGTCCGGACGCTGCCCGAGACCCCGGCGACGGCCCTCTACGTCGGCAACTCGTTCTTCTACTACAACAACTCCATGCACGGCCACGTCGGCCTGATGCTCCGCGGCATGGGCGCCCCGCCCATCGCCTCGGTCTCCGTCACCATCTCCGGTTCCGGCCTCGACTGGCACGACGTCGGCTCGCACTTCCGCCCGAACGCCGTCGGCGCCTATTCTTTCGATGCGAACAACAACATCGTCTTCAACCGCCGGGATCGCCTGTTCGACGCGGTGGTGATGATGGACTGCTCGCAGTGCCCGATCCACCCGACGCTCTCGCGCACCTTCACCGAATATGCCCGCCGTCACGCCGAGACGGTGCGCGCGAACGGCGCCCGGCCCGTGCTCTTCATGTCCTGGGCCTACAAGGACAAGCCGGAGATGACGGCACAACTCGCCGAGGCCTACACCGTCGCGGGCAATGCCAACGGCGCGCTCGTCATCCCCGCCGGCCTCGCCTTCGCCCGTTCCATCGCCGAACGGCCGGACCTCGACCTCTACGTCGCGGACCTGCGGCACCCGAGCCTCGCGGGCACCTACCTCGCGGCGGCGACCACCGTCGCGGCGCTCACCGGTCGCTCGCCGGAGCCCAGCACCTACACCGCCGGGCTGGATGCTGGGACGGCAGCCTTCCTCCGCGCGGTCGCGTGGCGCACGGTCACGGAATATCTCGGTCCCCGCGCGACGAACTGAGCCGCCCATGGGCCTCCCGCGTCGCGCCCTGCTCCTCGGCCTCCTCGCGCTCCCCGCGCATGCCCAGGTGGCGGACGCGCCGCCTGTCGGCCCGGACGTCCCGCTGCCGACGGAGTTCCCGCCGGAACCACCCCCGCCGCCGCCCGACCGCCCGGTCACCGTCCGCCTTCGTCCCGGCGGCCCGGGCTGGATCGTGCGGGCGACGACGGAGGACGCGCCCGAACGTCTCGTCCGCCTCGGCGTGGAAGGGGACGGGGCGCCGGGCACGCAGGTCATCCTGCCCTCCCGCTACGGCGCCCGCCCGCCGATCCGCGCCCTGCCGCTGCGGGGGCGGGAGGTCATCCTCGCGGAGATGCCGGGGAACGCCGGCACGGGGATCGGCCAGACCCTCGTCGCCGTCGTCGCGATGGACGATGCGGGCCGCCTCCGCGTCATCGGCATCGAGAACCTTGATGCGGCGGAGGCGGGTGGGTGCCTCTCCGACGCGACCTTCTCCGCGTCCTTCACCGGCGGCGAGGGCGGGCTGGAGGTCAGCCACCGCTTCGCCCGCGTCGCCGGACCCTGCGCCGAGGGGTGGCGGGGCCGCCCCCACGCCGAAGCCTGGGTGGAACGACTGACCTGGGACGGCCGCGGTGCCCTCGGCGCCCCGTCCGCCCCGGCCGGCGCCGGCCCGGTGCGCCGCAAGGCGGCGGAGGCGCGTGCGCGCGTCGCGGCGCTGCTGGCCCGCCCGGTGACGGACCTCCGCCGCATCGGCCTGGAACGGACGGGGCTGTTCGAGATCCCGCTGCACGGGCTGACCTGACGACGCGCCCCATCAGCCCCGCCAGGACAGCCCGGCGCGCCGCACCCGTCCGGCGACGTAGGCCAGCCACGCCCCCTGCACCGCCAGCGCCGGCAGGATCACCAGCGGCTTCACGCCGGGCGCCAGGTGCGGGAAAGCGAGGGCCAGCGCCGCGTGCAGCAGCACGAAGCCGCCGTGGATCGCGGTGATGCCCCGCACGCCCATCCCGGTGCGGGACGCGAGTTGGTAGAGGTGGGTGCGGTGCGGCGCCGCCGGTGGCTCCCCCATGACGATGCGCCGCGCGAGGGTGAACCCCGTGTCGAACAGGTGCGCGAACAGCAGCAGCGGCACGATGAGGAAGGAGATCCCCGCCGCGTCGAACCGCGCCGCCGCCACCGCCAGCACCGCCAGCACGAAGCCGA
>CAXVWQ010000139.1:0-3824 GCA_964263755.1 Roseomonas sp.
GAGCCGCCCGCGCCGCCGCCCGCCGTCACGCCGGTGCCCGGCTGCGGCGCCACCGCCTCCTGGGCCAGGACGGGCGCCGCGGCCGGTGCGGCCATCAGCGCGAGCGCGAGGAGGGCGCGCCTCACGACGCGTCCCCCCGCATCGCGGAGACCATCAGGCGGGTGTTGTGTCGCATCAGGGCCTCGTAGGTCGGTGCCGGCCCGCCGGGGGCCGACAGGGCGTCGGCGTAGAGCTTGCCGCGCACCCGCACCCCCGCCTCCCGCGCCAGCCGGTCGAGCGTCGCGGGGTTGCTCATGTTCTCCACGAACACGGCGGTGATGTTCGCCGCCCGGATCTGGCGGATCAGCGACGCCACCGCGGCGGCCGATTCGTCGGCCCCCGCCTGCCCGGCTGGCGCGAGGAAGCGGATGCCGTAGGCGTCGCCGGTGTAGCCGAAGGCGTCGTGGGAGGTGACGACGACGCGCCGCGCCTCCGGCACCGCCGCCACGGCGGCCCGCACCTCCTCGTGCAGCGCCAGCAGCCGGGCCGCGTAGGCCTCGGCGTTGCGGCGGTAGAGGGCGGCGTTCGGCGCGTCCGCCGCCGCCATCCCGGCGGCGATGCTGCGGGCGTAGGCCGCGGCGTGCCGGGCATCCCCCCAGGCGTGCGGGTCGGGCGCGCGGGACGGCGCCACGGCGTGCGGCTGCCGGCGCCCCGCGCCGCCCCCGCCGTGCGAATGGCCCGCGTGGGAATGCCCGCCCTCCGCCACCCGCGGCGTGATCCCGTCGGTCGCGGTCACGAGCGTGCCGCCGAAGCCGGAGGCGCGGGTGAGGCGGTCCATCCACCCGTCGAACCCCAGCCCGTTGCGGACCACCACGGCGGCGCCGCGCAGCCGCTCCACGTCGGACGGCCGCGGGTTGAAGGCGTGCGCGTCCGCATCGGGACCGACGAGGGCGGTGAGCGCCAGCGGCCGATCCCCCGCCACCTGCCGCACCATGTCCGCGAGGATGGTGAAGGACGCGACGACCGGGAGCGCCGTCTGCCCGAAGGCGGGGCGCAGGAGGGCCGGCAGGGCGAGGGAGCTGGCGAGGAGGAGGCGACGGCGCATGGGCGGACCTTCGATCAGCGGCGATGCAGAACGTTATAACATAACATCACGCCCGTAAACCAACCGTCCGCCGAAGGCCGTCACCCCCGCCGGAACAGCCGCCGCATCCACCCCACCAAGCCGCCGCCCCGCTTCGCCACCGCGCCGTGCGAGGCGTGCGGCCGGCGCGACGGCGGCGGCAGTGCCGTCGCCACCGTGTGCCGCCCGGCATCCCCCGCCGCGATCAGCCGGCTCTCCAGCGCGATCACCCCTGCCACCGCTTCCGGCGGGCGGGAGGCGGTAAGGGCCTTCGCGGTCGCCTCCGCGTCGTCGAAGGCCCCGGCGCGTCGCAGCGCGTCCACCACCCGCACCGTCTGCTCCGCGTCCAGCGGCGGCCCGGCGCGCCACAGCGCCACCGCGTCCCGCCGCCACGCCAGCGCGAGGTCCGCCCGCCGGGCGTCGTCCGCCACCCAGGCCGCCTGCAACGTGGCCTCGGCCGAGGCGTGCAGCGCCCCCGTCTCCTCCAGCACGTAGGCGTAGCCGAGGAAGCGGCGCGCCAGCGGCGGGTGCGTGGATTCGACAATGATCGATCGGTAGGGCGCGGTCCCCACCGCCTCCGCCGCCGCGGGATGGGCGCGGGCGATTTCCGGCGCCGCGTAGCCGCAGCCCGGGCATTGCTGCAGCCAGGACTCCATCGTCCCCCGCAGCGGCTCGCCCGGCCGCAGGTCGAGGTCCGGCGCGCCCTCCGGCGGGGCGGGGCGGAAGCGGGGCTGGCGGCTCTCCGTCCCGCACACCGCGCAGGTCACGCTGCTCGGCCGCGGCGCCATCGAGCGCGGGTCGTGCCGGTGCAGCGGGATGGGGCCGGGGGGCGCGGGACGGGCCATCGACGATAGGTAGTCCCGCCGGGCCGACGCGCGAAGGGGTCGCGGCGCTCCGACCCGTCACGCTCGCGTTGCACCCCCCCCGTTGCGGCCCCCGGGCCCCCCGCGGCACAAGTCGTCCCGACATGCCGCGCGGCGACCTGTTCCCCGACATCGCCCCCTACGAGACGGGCCTCCTGCCCCTGTCCCCCCCAAACCAGGCGGGGGGCGGCACCGGCCCGTCGCACGTGATGTACTGGGAGCAGGTCGGGAACCCCCGCGGCCAGCCCGTCCTCTTCCTCCATGGCGGCCCCGGCGCCGGCGCGGGCGCGGTGCATCGCCGCTTCTTCGACCCCGCCCACTGGCGCGTGGTGATCTTCGACCAGCGCGGCGCCGGCCGCTCCCGCCCCCTCGGCGAACTCCGCGACAACTCCACGCAACACCTCATCGGCGACATCGAGACGCTCCGCCGCTTCCTCGGCGTGGACCGCTGGCTGCTGTTCGGCGGCTCCTGGGGGTCCACCCTGGCGCTGGCCTACGCCCAGGCCCACCCGGACCGCGTGGCGGGGATGGTCCTGCGCGGCGTCTTCCTCGGGCGCGACGACGAGGTGGAGTGGTTCCTCTACGGTCTCCGCCGCATCTTCCCCGACGCCTGGACGAACTTCGCCGAGCACGTCCCGCCGGAGGAGCGGTCCGACCTGCTCGGCGCCTACCTCCGCCGCCTCACCGACCCCGACCCCGGCGTGCACATGGCCGCCGCCCGGGCGTGGTCGAACTACGAGGGGCTGTGCTCCACCCTGCTGCCCTCGCCCGACACGGTCGCCTCCTTCGCCCAGGACCGCTCCGCCCTCGGCCTCGCCCGCATCGAGGCGCACTACTTCGCCCACCGCCTGTTCCTGCCGCGGGAGGGGCTGCTCGGCGGCATGAAGCGCCTGGGCCACGTGCCCGCGGAGATCGTCCAGGGCCGCTACGACATGGTCTGCCCCCCCACCTCCGCCTTCGAACTCGCGGAGGCGTGGTCCGGCGCCCGCCTGACGGTGGTGCCGGACGCCGGCCACTCCGCGCTGGAGCCGGGCGTCCGCACCGCCCTCGTCGGCGCCGTCGAGCGGTTCCGGCGGCGGTAGCGGCCGGCGCGGCGCGACGATGACCGGCGCGCCGCCCTTCGAACTGGCCCGACGGGAGCCCCCGCCGCACCTCCGCGGCATCGTCTCCCGCATCACCGGCTACCGCGAGACCCGCGCCGGCCGCCTGCACCAGCGGGAGGCGTCGTCCCTCATCGTCCCGCTCATCATCTCCTTCGGCACCCCGTTCCGCATCGCCCTCGGGCAGGGGGACGCGGCGGCCCGGGGCAGCTTCGCCGCCGGCCTCTTCGCCGGCCCCGTCCTGATCGAATCGGACGGTGCGGCGGAATGCCTCCAGGTGGATTTCACCCCGCTCGGCGCGGTGCGGTTCCTCGGCGGCGCCGCGGCCGCCCTCGCCGACCGCATGGTGGGGGTGGAGGACCTGTTCGGCCCCGCGGGACGCTCCCTCCGCGAACGCCTCGGCGCCACGCCCGGCTGGGCGGACCGCTTCGACCTCGTCGAGGACTTCGTCGCCCGCCGCGCCGTCCACGCGCCCTCCCCCGGCATCGTCCTCGCCTGGCGCGGCCTCGCCCGCGGCGGCGCGCGGGTCGCGGCGGTGGCCGCGGAGGTCGGCTGGAGCCGCGGCCACCTCGTCCGCCGCTTCCGCGCGGAGATCGGGCCGTCCCCGAAGACCGTCGCGCGGATGATGCGCTTCCACCGCGCCTGCGCCCTCGCCCGCGACGCCCCTCCCCATGGCTGGGCCGGGATCGCCGCGGACGCGGGCTACGCGGACCAGGCCCACCTCGCCCGCGAGTTCGCGGCCCTCGCGGGCGAGACGCC
>CAXVWQ010000140.1:0-4606 GCA_964263755.1 Roseomonas sp.
GGGCTAGACGCGCCCGCGCTCGCCGATGTCCCACCACAGGCCGGCCATGAGGCCGAGCCCCTCGCGGAACAGCGTGCCGAGCCCGTGCTCGTCCGGCCCGTGCTGGCCGCAGCCGCCGTAGGAGTGGGGGATCCACATCACCGGCGTGCCCAGCACCTCCCGGAAGAACTCGGAGGGGCCGGAGGCGCCGATCGTCGGGATGACGTTCGGCGTGGTGCCGGACGTGCGCGCGAAGGAGCCGACGACGGTGGCCACCCACGGGTCCTCCGGATCGGTGCGGGAGGCCACGAACATGTCCCGCTCCGTCACCGGCACGACCACCACCTCGTGGAAGCCGTGGGCGTCGAGGTGGGCGCGGAGGGCGGGCACCACGGCGCCGCCGTCCACGTCCACGGTGTGGCGAAGCTGGATGCGGGCGCGGGCCTCGCCGGCCACGGCGTTCACCGGGGATTCCGGCTGGCCGGAGATGCTCGCCAGGACGATGGCGCTGCTCCAGGCGTAGATGCGCTCGGCGTTCGTCAGGCCCGGTTCGCCCCAGTCGGGTTCCGGGACCGGGGCGCCCTCCATCCGCTCGGACACCACGGCGCGGGCGGCGCGGCGCACGGCGTCCGGCACGGTGGCGGGCGTCCAGCCGGGAACGAGGATGCGGCCGTCCGGCGAGATGATCGCGGCGATGGCGTGGGCGAGGACCACGCCGGGGTCCTTCAGCAGCCCGCCCCAGTGTCCCGAATGGTGCGACCCCTCCCGCAGCTTCACCACGAGGTCGATCGCCACCCCCGCCCGCGTGCCGAGCGTGACGTCGGGCACCGAGCGCGACACGCGCGGGCCGTCGTTGGCGATGAACACGTCGGCCGCCAGCAGGTCGCGGTGCTGCCTGATGAAGGGCAGCAGGCTCGGCGACCCCGCCTCCTCCCCCGTCTCCACCATGATCGTCGCGTTGAAGCCGAGGGTTCCGCCGCGCTCCGCCATCACCGCGCGCATCCCGTCGATGCCGAGGAGATGCTGGCCCTTGTTGTCCACCGTGCCGCGCCCGTAGATGCGGTCGCCCTCGATGGTCATGCGCCAGGGGTCCAGGCCGGGGCGCCAGCGTTCGGGCATGGCGCGCACCACGTCGCCGTGGCCGTAGAACAGCACCGTCGGCTTCGACGGGTCCTCCACCCGGCGGGCGACGAGGACCGGGCCGTGGACGGGGTCGGGGTTGTCGAGGGTCTGAACCTCGAACCCGATCGCCGCAACCATCGGTCCCAGCACGTCGCGGCAGTAGCGTTCCAGTTCGGGCTTGCGGAGCGGCGGGTGACTCTCCGTCGGCACCGCGACGAGGGCTTCGAGGCGGGAGAGGTAGGAGCCGTCGTCGAACAGGCCCCGGGCGCGCGCGACGGCGCCCTCGCGGGTGGCGGTCATCGGGTCGGGCCTCCTCAGCGCGTATCGGTCACGTCGGCGGCGAGGAGCATCTCGTCCACCCGCGGCTCGAAGCGCAGCGACCGGCGCGCGGCGAAGGTCGCCTTCTGGATGTAGAGCGGGGCGATGGCGACGTCCTCCATCGCGGTGGTGACGGCGCGGCGCAGCAGGGGTTCGCGCAGCGCGGGGTCGGTGGTGCGGCCCGCCTCGTCCAGCAGCGCCTCGAAGGCGGGGTTGGCGTAGCGGCGGTTGGTGCGCGCGGCGTCGCGGAGGTTGAGGATGGAGCGGAGCGGGTAGGACGCCTCGCTCGTCACCGCGGTGCCGCCGAGCAGGTAGGTGGAGAACTCCTGCCGCCCCTGCCGGCCGGAGAAAGAGGCCCAGGGCAGCGCCTCCACCGTCGCCACCACGCCGATCCGGTTCCACATCTGGGCGATGGCCTGCAGCACGCGGGCGTCGTTCGGGTAGCGGTCGTTCGGGCCGTGCAGGGTGATCCGCAGCCCACGGGGGAAGCCCGCCTCCGCCAGCAAGCGGCGCGCGGCGGCGGGGTCGTGCACCGGCCGGAGATCCGGCACGTTGCCGCTCAGCCCGTCGCGCACGACCTGGGCGGTGGCGACGGCCGACCCCTCCATGATGCGCTCCGCCAGCCCCGCGCGATCCACCGCGAGGGAGAGGGCGCGGCGCACGCGGGCGTCGCGCAGCGGGTTGGCGGGAAGGGCCTCGCCGTCCGGGCCGGTGACGAACGGCGTGACGTCCCGCAGGTGGTCGAAGCCGAGATAGACGATGCGCAGCCCGACCGTCTCCGCGACGCCGATCCGCGGGTCGGCCCGCAGCCGCGCGAGGTCCGCGGTGGGCACGCCGTTGATCACGTCCACGTCGCCCGTCAGCAGCGCCGCGGTGCGGGCGGCGGGGTTGCGGATGGTACGGTTGACCACGCGGGCCCAGGGCGCGGGCGGCCCCCAGTGCGCGTCGTTCCGCGCGAGTTCCAGGCGTTCGCCGGGGGAGAAGGAGACGAGGCGGTAGGCGCCGGTGCCGACGGCGAAGGTGCCGTCGTTGAAGCCCTGGGTGGTGGCGCCCTCGTGCGCGCGGCGGGACAGCATCATCACCCAGGCGAAGTTGATGGGGATGAGCGGGTCCGGCGTGCGGGTGTGGACGCGGACGGTGCGGGGATCCACCACCTCCACCCGCTCCACGGTGTTGGTGAACACGACGAAGGAACCGGGGGAGTTGGGGACGTTCGGGACGCGGGCGACGGTGAAGGCCACGTCCTCCGCCGTGAAGGGCGTGCCGTCGTGGAAGGCCGTGCCGGGGCGGAGGCGGAACTCCCAGGTTTGCGGCCCCACCGCCTCCCAGGACTCCGCCAGCGCCGGGGCGGCGCTGCCGTCGGCGCGCATGAGCGTCAGGCCGTCGAACAGGTGGCGCGCCGCCTCGAAGTTCGGCGTCGCGGTGTAGAAGTGCGGGTCGAGGCTTGTGATCGTCGCGTTGTTGCCGAAGGTCAACGTCTGCGCGCCGGACGTGCCGGGCGCGAGGAGAGCGGGCGCGAGGAGGCCGGCGGCGAGGAGGAGGGCCCGTGACGGGCGGCGGATCGGCATGGCCGCGAGGGGAACCCCGGTGCCGCCGCCTGTCAACGGCCTCAGTGGATCGTCCGGATCGCCTCGCCGAGCGTCTCGACGATGCGGTCCACCTGAGGCTTCTCGATGACGAGCGGCGGCGACAGCGCCACGATGTCGCCGGTCACGCGGACCAGCACGCCCTCGTCGAAGCAGCGGCGGAACACGTCCATCGCCCGCGCGCCCGGCTTGCCCTCGCGGGGGCGAAGTTCGATCCCGGCGATGAGTCCGAGGTTGCGGACGTCCACGACGCCGTCGCCGCGCAGCGAATGGGCCGCATCCTCCCAGTAGCCCTCCATCGCCCGCGCCCGGCCCGGCAGGTCCTCCGCCCGGTGCAGCGACAGCGTGGCGATGGCGGCGGCGGCGGCCAGCGGATGGCCGGAATAGGTGTAGCCGTGGAACAGCTCGATCCCCGCGGGGGAGCCGTCCACGATCGCGTCGTAGATGGCGTTCGACGTGGCCACCGCGCCCATCGGCACCGCCGCGTTCGTCAGCCCCTTCGCCATCGTCATGATGTCCGGCGTCACGCCGAGGCGCTCCGCCCCGAAATCCGCGCCGATGCGGCCGAAGCCCGTGATCACCTCGTCGAAGATCAGCAGGATGCCGTGCGCGTCGCAGATCGCGCGCAGCCGTTCGAGGTAGCCGACCGGCGGCACCAGCACGCCCGTGGAGCCCGCGACGGGCTCCACCATCACCGCCGCGATCGTCTCTCCCCCGTGCAGCGCGACGAGGTTCTCCAGGTGGTCCGCCAGGTCGGCCCCATGCTCCGGCTGCCCACGGGAGAAGGCGTTGCGCCGGGGCAGGTGCGTGTGCGGCAGGTGATCCACGTAGGGCAGCATCGCCCCGAACTGCTTGCGGTTGCCGCCGATGCCGCCGACCGACATCCCGCCGAACCCGACGCCGTGATACCCCCGCTCCCGCCCGATCAGCCGCACGCGCTGCGACTGCCCGCGCGCCCGGTGATAGGCCAGCGCGATCTTCAGCGCCGTGTCCGCGCTCTCGCTGCCGGAGTTGGTGAAGAACACCCGGTCCAGCCCCGCCGGCGTCATCTCCGCCACGCGCGACGCCGCCTCGAACGCGACGGGATGGCCCATCTGGAAGGTCGGCGCGAAATCCATGATCGCCGCCTGTCGCTGGATCGCCTCGACGATCTCGCGCCGCCCGTGACCGGCGTTGCAGCACCACAGCCCCGCCGTGCCGTCGAGGATCTCCCGTCCCTCCGGCGTGTAGTAGTGCATCCCCTCGGCGCGGGCGAGCAGCCGCGGGTTCGACTTGAAGGACCGGTTGTCGGAATACGGCATCCAGAACGCATCGAGGTCGTTCGGACGCGGGACGGGGATCTCGTTCATCGGGCGCGGGTCACCTGCGGGTTCCCGCCACCATCGCGCGGGGTGCCGGGGGCGACAAGGCGCGTTTTCCTTGACTTTCGTCTTATCATAGGAATAATGTCAGGTCATCCACGCCAGGAGACCCCCCCCCCCAATGGCCCCCCCCACATCGCCCACGCCGCCCCCCCCGCCCCCCAACTCCTCCCCCACGGCGCGGGCGCCCCGGCCGGCGCCCGCGCCACCACCCGCGCGCAAACCCGGCGGGGGGTGACC
>CAXVWQ010000141.1:0-4500 GCA_964263755.1 Roseomonas sp.
GGACGTGGAGTTCCACGCCGGCGGCCACCTCCTCCTCGCGGAGAATGAGCGGGAGGTCGGGATCATCGAGGAGCGCGCGGCCCGCACCGCCGCGCTGGGCTACGACTTCGAGCGGGTGATCCGCGCGAACGAGGTGCGTCACCTCGCCCCCGCCCTCGCGACCCACGTCGTCGCGGCGCTCTACGCGAAGACGGACGGGTCCGCGAACCCGATGCGCACGGTGGCGGCCACCCGCCGCCGCGCCGAGGCGAACGGGGTGCGCGTGCGGGAGGGCGAGGAGGTGCTGACGCTGGACCGCCAGGGCGAAGGCTGGATCGTCCGCACTGCGACCGGCGTGCACGCGACGCCGCTGGTGGTGAACTGCGCCGGGGCGTGGGGCGCACGGATCGCAGCGATGGCGGAGGACGAGGGCGTGCCGCTGACGCCCGAGGCGCCGATGATGATGGTCACCGCCCGCACGGCGCCGTTCCTGGAGCCGGTGATCCAGACCATCGGCCGCAAGCTCACCCTGAAGCAGGTCTCGAACGGCACGGTGGTGATCGGCGGCGGCCATCGGGCGCGGCTGGCGGAGGGGGAGGAGCCGGACCTCGATCCCGCCGAACTCGCGATCAGCGCCGCAACGGTGGCGGACCTGCTGCCGAACCTCGCCGCCGTGCCGATCACGCGCGCCTGGGCGGGGCTGGAGGGCTTCATGCCCGACCGCATCCCCGTGATCGGGTGGGGCGCGCGTCACCCCGGCGTGCTGCACGCCTTCGGCTTCTCCGGGCACGGGTTCCAGCTGGGCCCGATCGTCGGAGAAATCCTCGCCGACCTCGCGACGACGGGCCGCAGCGCGCTGCCGATCGAACCGTTCCGCGTCACCCGGTTCACGGAGGCGGGCTGAAACGCTCCTCCAGCAGGTGCGGGCCGATGTCAGCGACGGCCCGGCAGCCCGCGAAGGCCATGGTGCGGTCGAACTCGTCCCGCAGCAGCCCGAGCGCGTGGAACGCCCCGGCCTCGCCCCCGACCATCACCCCGTAGAGCGTGGCGCGGCCGACCATCACCGCCGTCGCACCGAGGGCGACGGCCTTGAGGATGTCGCTGCCGCGCCGCACGCCGCTGTCGAGGATGACCGTCGCCCGGCCGCCGACCGCCGCGACCACCCCTGGGAGCGCGTCAAGCGTCGCGACCGCGCTGTCGAAGTTGCGGCCGCCGTGGTTCGAGACGATGACCGCGTCCGCCCCCGCCGCCACCGCGCGCGCCGCGTCGTCGGCACGCAGGATGCCCTTGATCAGCAGCCGGCCGGGCCAGACCTCGCGCAGCCGCGGGATGTCGTCCCAGGTGAGGGAGTCGCTCCGCATCGCCAGTTTCGTCGCGGGGTCGGTGTTGATCTTGCGCTGGAACGCCGCGGGATAGTTCTCGTGCCGCGGCATCCCGCCCTCGCGGAGGTAGCGCAGCAGCACGCGGCGCATCCAGCCGGGGCGGCGCAGCATGCCCAGCTTCGTCGCGAAGGACGGGTTGAAGGGCACGCCGAAGCCGTTGCGCCGGTTGTACTCGCGGTTCGGGCCGACCGGCGTGTCCACCGTCAGGATCAGCGCCTCGTAGCCCGCGGCGCGGGCGCGGGAGACGAGTTCGTAGGACAGCGCCCGGTCCCGCCACATGTAGAGCTGGAACCACAGTCGCCCGTCCGGCACCGCCTTCGCGATTCGTTCCATCGAGGTGCTCGCGGTGGTGGAGAGCGCCACGGGCACGCCGGCCCGCGCCGCGGCGCGCGCCAGGGCGATCTCGCCCTCGTGCCAGCACAGGCCCGCGGCGCCGGTCGGCGCGATCGCCAGCGGCAGGGCGGAGGGGCCGCCGAGGATCGTCGTGGACAGGTCGCGATCCGACACGTCCACCATCACCTGCGGGCGGATGCGGATGCGCTCGAAGGCCGCGCGGTTGTTGAGGAGGGCGGTCTCGTCCTCCGAGCCGCGATCCATGAACTCGAAGATCGCGCGGGGCATGGCGCGGCGGCCCGCTTCCCGCAGGTCCGCGATGTTGTGCAGGCGGTCGAGGCGGGTCACGCGGCGTCCCCGTCGTAGCAGCCGGCCATGCGGGCACGGAGGGCGAGGAGCGGCAACACGGTGTCCAGCGCGGGCGTCGGCACGCCGGCGCCGCGCCCGAAGTCGCGGACGATCGCGATCTGGGTGTCGATCTCCATCGGCCGTCCCCGTTCCAGGTCCTGCAGCATGGACGGCTTCACCGGCAGGCGCCCGCCCGCGGGTTCCACCGCCGCGTCGTCCATCCCGCCGAAGCCGTGCGCGGCGGCGATGGCGAGGGTTTCCCGCATCAGCGCCGCGCTGAGCGCGCCGAGGCCGGGGGCCTCGAAAGCCGCGCGGGAATCCGCGGAGGTCAGGGCGCAAATGGCGGAGGAGCCGACGTTGCGGACGAGCTTGCGCCACATCTCCCGGCGCAGGTCGGCGGTGGCCGTCACATCCATCCCGGGGGCCGCGAGCGCCGCCGCCACCCGTTCGGCCCGCGCCGGGTCGCCGGGCGTCGCGTCGCCCACCGTGAAGCCGTTGCGCCCGGTGTTCACGACAACCCCGGGCTCCGTCACCTCGTTGGAGGAGCGGACCACGATGCCGAGCGCGCGGTCCGGCCCGATGTGGTCGCGCAGCACGTCGCCGGGGTCCAGGCGCCGCGTGTCCGGCGCGGCCCCGCCCGGCGCGAAGCGGTGGGCGTAGAACCAGTAGACCCCGTTCACCGCGAAGGCGACGAGGGTGTCGGGCCCCAGCAGCGGCGCCATGCCGCGGGCGACGTCCGGCAGCGCGGGCGTCTTCGCCGCGACGATCACGAGGTCCTGCGGGCCGAAGTCCGACGGGTCGTCGCTCGCCGGCGGGCGGACGGTGACGGTATCCTCGTCGCTCCGCAGCGTCAGCCCACGGTCCCGTATCGCCGCGAGATGCGGGCCGCGGGCGATCACCCGCACATCCCGGCCCGCGTGCGCCAGCGTCGCGGCGAGGAAGCCGCCGACGCTCCCGGCGCCGAACACGCAGATCCGCATCAGGCCGCCATCCGGTCCGCACCACGATCCGGCGCGAAGGGCGAGAGGTCGAGCGACGGGGCGCGCTCCTGGGCGATGTCGGCGACGAGTTCGCCCGTGACGGCGGCGAGGGTCATGCCGAGGTGGCCATGCCCGTAGGCCAGCACGACGTTCCCGAGGCGCGGCGCACGGCCGATCACCGGCCGCCCGTCGGGCGTGGAGGGCCGCGCGCCGACCCAGCGCGACGTGACCTGCGAGGTGACGCCGGGGAGCATCGTCGCGGCACCCTCGATGGTGCGCCACGCGCGGTCGTGGTCCGGCGGCGCGTCGGGGTCGGCGAACTCGGCCATGGAGGTGAGGCGGAGGCCGCCGAGCATCGGCGTGACGGCGACGCGCTTCTCCGCCAGCAGCAGCGGCATCCGCACCCCGGCGTTCGAACCGCCGACCATGACGTGGTAGCCGCGTTCCGCCGCCACCGGCACGCGGGCGCCGGTCTTGGCGGCGAGGGCGGGCGACCACGCGCCGGCGGAGAGGACGACGAGGTCCGCCTCGATCAGGTCGCCGGAGGCGGTGCGGATTCCGCGGGCGCGACAGCCTTCGACCAGCAGGTCGCGCACGTCGGCGCGCAGCACCGTCCCCCCGCGTCGTTCGAACAGCGCGACGAGGCGTCGGGTGAGGAGGAGCGGGTCACGCACCGTCGCCACGTCCGGCAGCAGCACGCCGCCCGCGAGCGGGCCGTCGAGCGCCGGCTCCATCGCCTGCGTCTCCTCCGCCGAAAGGTCGCGCACGGCGATGCCGAGGCGCCGGCGCAGGTCGTAGGCCCAGCGCCCGCCGTTCAGCGCGGCCTCCGTGCGGAAGACGTGGAGGAGGCCCGTGGGCGCCACGATATCCTCCGCCCCCGCGTCGCGTAGCAGCGGCGCGAAGGCCTCGCCGACGCGGGCGAGGAGGACGGCCATCTGCTCGGCGGTGCGCTCCGCCCTCTCGCGCGTGCCGGCGTGGAGGAAGCGCGCGAACCACGGCAGGTTCCGCGCGACGTAACCCCAGCGCACGGCCAGCGGCCCCGCGGGGTCGCGCAGCAGTTTCGGGATGGCGCGCGCGATCCCCGGCGCCGCCTGCGGCAGCACGGACGCGGTCCCGATGTGCCCCGCGTTGCCGAGGGAACACGCCTCCCCCGGCGCGCCGCGGTCCACGAGCGTCACGGCGAAACCCTCGCGCTGCAGGGCGAGGGCCGACGCCGTGCCGACGATCCCGGCCCCGACGACGAGGGCGGAGCCGAGCGCCCCGCTCACGCCGCGCGGGACATGAGCGCGGCGGCCTTGTCCGAGCCCGGCCCGAAGGTCTCGTCGCCCGCGACGGTGGTGCGGTACATGATCCGCTCGTAGCGCGCGGCATCGAACGGCGTCGCGCGATGGATGAGGCAGCGGTTGTCCCAGATGAGGTAGTCGTGCTCCCGCCACACGTGGGAGAAGAGGAACCGCGGTTGCGTCGCGTGCTCCAGC
>CAXVWQ010000142.1:0-2821 GCA_964263755.1 Roseomonas sp.
TCGCTCAGCGCCATGAAGCGCTCGAAGCCCGCGACGTCCGCGGGGGAGAAGCGGGCGACCTCCGCGCGCATGGCCTCGCGGTCGCCGGAGTAGTCGAAGGTCGCGCCGTCGTCGAAGCGGATGCGGTAGAAGGGCGTGAGCGGGCGAAGGTCCACGTCGTCCGACAGGCGGCGGCCGCGAAGGGCCCAGAGGTCGTCCAGCAGGAACGGGGCGGTGACGATGGTGGGGCCGGCGTCGAAGGTGAAGCCGTCCTGCCGGTGCGTCGTGGCGCGCCCGCCCGGCGCGTCGAGGCGGTCGAGCACCGTGACGCGGTAGCCGCGGGCGCCGAGGCGGATGGCGGCGGCGAGGCCGCCGATGCCGGCCCCGATGACCACGGCGTGCGGGCGCGCGGCGTGCAGCGCGGGGGCGGCGAGGCGGTCGTTCAGCGCGTCCATTCAGACTTCCGCATGGGGGCGCGCCTCCTCGATGCGGCGCCGCACGCGGTGCAGGCCGAGCCAGACGAGGAACGCGACGAGGGGGATGGACAGCGCGGTGACGAGGCCGGGCGCGACGCCCCAGCGCATCGTCCCCAGCCCGTTCGTGAGCTGCCCGATGAGGCCGACGACGTAGTAGGTGATCGCCGCGACCGACAGCCCTTCGACGGTCTGCTGCAGCCGCAGCTGCATCGTGGCGCGGCGGTCCATGGAGGCGAGGACGCCGAGCACCTGCGCCTCGCGCGTCAGCTCGACGCGGGTGGAGAGGAGCTGGGTGGCGCGGGCGACGCGGCGGGACAGGGCGTCGTGCCGCGCGGCGACCGCGGCGCAGGTGGCCATGGCGGGGGCGAGGCGGCGCTCGACGAACTCCTCGAAGGTCGCGGTGCCCTCGATGCGGATCTCCCGCAGCTCGGCGATGCGGCGGCGGACGAGGTCGTAATAGGCGGCGGAGGCGCCGAAGCGGTTGAGGTGCGTCGCCTCCTCCGCCTCGATCGCGGCGGCGAGGGTGGTGAGGCGCTGGAGGAGCGGCGCCTCGTCCTCCGGCCGGGCGGGCGCCATCGTCGCGGCCACCGCGGCGAGTTCCCTCTCCCGGTCGGTGAGGAAGGGGGTGAGGGAGCGCGCGACGGGGAAGGCCATGAGCGCGAGCATCCGGTAGGTCTCGATCTCCAGCAGGCGTTGCGCCGTGCGGCCGGCCTGGGAGGCGGTCATGCCGTGGTCGAGGAGGAGGATGCGGGAGAATCCGTCGTCGTGAAGACGGAAGTCGGTGAAGGCGGCGCCGCGTCCGTCGAGGACCTGCGCGCCGATGGCCTCCGACCCGCCGAGAACCCGCGCGGCGGTGGCGGCATGGGCGGCGGGCGCGCCCGGATCGGCGCGGCGCAGCGACAGGTGGATGGCGACGAGGAGCTGGCCGGGGAGGCCCGCGAGCCACTCGTGCGGCAGCGCCGCCGCGGCGGTCCGGGCGAAGGGATTGCCGGCCGCATCGCCCGGGACGGAGACGGCGATGCGCGTGAACTCCGTGTGGCGTTCCCAGCGGAGCCAGAACCCGCCGAGATCGGCCGCGAAGTGGTCGGCCCCGTCGGGCACCGTGAGCCCGGCCCGTCCCGCGAGGGCGCGTATGGCGGTGAGCACCCCCTCACGCGCGACGGCATCGCCGAGAAGCGCGACGTAGGAGATGTCGAGCGGCGGCGACAGCGGGGAGGAGGGGCGGGCATGCGCCTCGTCGTTCAGCGCGCGGCGCTGCGGGTGCTGCGCCGGCAGGGCGGGCCCATCCGCGGCGACGGGGATGTCAGGCGTGGGCACGTCAGGCGGGGGCACGGGCGTCCTCCGCGACCTGCCGGACGATCCGCGCCACCTCCTCCGGGCGTTCCTCGTGCGTCAGGTGACCGGTCTCGGGGACGGTGACGATGCGGGCGGCGGGGAGGACGGCCCGGACGCGGCCGGCATCGGCGGGCGGCACGGCGCGGTCGCGCGCGCCGACCACGAGGATGAGCGCGGGCCGCAGGCGCGCGAGGTCGCGCAGCAGCGGCTTCAGGTCCCAGTTCGCCATCATGCCGAGCGCCGCCGCGACGTGGCCGGAGTGGCGGAACAGGCGGGCGTAGAGGTCCACGCCGCGCGGTTCGATGCGGGAGCCCGTGTCGCGGAGCAGGCGGTCCGCCACCCCTGAATTGGAGGCGCCCCAGGCGAAGAGGCGGGGGACGAAGGGAATGCCGGCGAGGAGGCGCGCGGCGCCCGAGAAGAAGTCCGCGGCTTCCCGCCCGATCGGCATGAGGGCGCCGTTGAGGGAGACGACGGCGCGCGGGTCCATGCCGCCGTCGAGGCAGAGGCGGAGGATGGTCGCCGCCCCGGCGGAATGGCCGACCGCGATCTCCGGGCGCCAGCCGCCGGCGTCCAGCAGGGCGCGGAGGGCGGCGGCCATGCCCGGAAGGGTGAGGCCGCCCGGGCGCGGGGCCGAGGTGAAGCCGTGGCCCGGCATGTCCGGCGCGACGACGGTGAAGTGCTCCGCCAAGCGCGGCGCGACGTCGCGCCAGGAATGGGTGGCGGCGGCGGTGCCGTGGACGAGAAGGCACACGGGCCCCTGCCCCATGACCTGGACGTGCCAGCGCAGGCCGCTCGCCGTCACGAAGCGGCTGTGCTCGCGGTTGGGCCAGTCGCGGCCCTCGCCCTCCCAGGACGGGTGCGCGCTCATCGCGAGCGGCCCGGCATCGCCTCCCGCACGGTGCGGGAGAGGGCGGCGGCGCCGGCATGGGGGAGCGGGACGTAGCGGGCGTCCATCGCCGCGGCGAGGCGCGCGGCGGCGGCCTGCGGACGCGGCGCGGTGTCCACGAGCAGCGCGGCGACGCGGCCGGCGC
>CAXVWQ010000143.1:0-2727 GCA_964263755.1 Roseomonas sp.
CTGCTCCACCGACAGGTTCCGCAGGTCCCCAGGCGACCGCATCCGGTCCAGCATCGGTGTGGGAATTCGTGCGGTCATGGCGTCGTCATACCCCGCCCGCGGCGGCGTGACCAAGGGTGGGGGTCCGACGCTCGCCGGAAGCGGTCCCGCTTCCCACCTGGGGGGCATGCCGGTCATCCTCCTCCTCGGGGCCATCCTGCTCCTCGCCCTCGTCTTCGGCCCCTCGCTCTGGGTCGCCGCCGTCCTCCGTCGGCAGGGCGCCGACCGTCCGGACCTTCCGGGCACGGGCGGCGAACTCGCCCGCCACCTCCTGGACGAGGCGGACCTGTCCGCCGTGACGGTGGAGGAGACCCCCGACGGCGACCACTACGACCCGGAGGCCCGAGCCGTGCGCCTCACCCCGGACCACCTCCGCGGCCGCTCGGTGGCCGCCGTCGCGGTCGCGACGCACGAGGTCGCCCACGCCATCCAGCACGCGCGCGACGAGCCGGCCTTCCGGCGCCGCCTCGCGCTCCTCCGCTGGATCGGCCCCTTCGACCGGGTGGCGCTGGTGGTGCTCCTCTCGGCCCCGCTCGTCTTCGCGATGGTCCGCGCGCCGGGCCTCGCCGCCGCGCAGTTCGCGCTCGGAATCCTCTTCCTCCTCGGCCGCCTCGCGATCCACGCGGTGACCCTGCCGGTGGAGTGGGACGCCAGTTTCCGGAAGGCGCTGCCCGTGATCGAGACCGGCGGCTACCTCCGCGGCCCGGACCTCCCGGCCGCGCGCCAAGTGCTGCGCGCGGCAGCGCTGACCTACGTGGCCGCCGCCCTCGCCACCCTCGTCAACGCCGCCCGGTGGTTCCGGCCCTGACGGATCAGCTGCGCCGGCTCACGATGTGGTCCGCCAGGGCGCGGAGCAGGTCCGCCCGCTCGTCGAACACCTCGAGGTGCGACCGAGCGTCCGCGACGAGACGCTCCGCCTGCAGCCGCGCCCGTTCCGGCCCCAGCAGCCCGACGAGGGTGGCCTTGCCGGCCCCGGCGTCCTTCGCGGTGGCCTTGCCCATCTCCTCCGTCGTCGCGGTGAGGTCCAGCAGGTCGTCGGCGATCTGGAAGGCCGCCCCCACGTCGCGCCCGTAGCCCAGCAGGGCGTGGCGCGGTCCGGTCGCGGCCTTGCCCAGGACCGCCCCGGCCTCCGCCGCGAACTCGATGAGCTTGCCGGTCTTGAGGAGCTGCAACCGCCCCACCGCCGCCTCGTCCAGCGGCGCCGTCGCCGCCTCCGCCATCATGTCGAGCATCTGGCCGCCGACCATCCCCCGCGCGCCGGAGGCGAGCGCCAGCCGGAGACACAACTCGGCCCGCACCGCCGGGTCGGGGTGGGTGTCCTCCCCCGCGAGGGTCGCGAAGGCCGCGGATTGCAGCGCGTCCCCCACGAGGATCGCCGTGGCCTCGTCCCACTTCCTGTGAACGGTCGGCTTGCCGCGGCGCAGGTCGTCGTCGTCCATCGACGGCAGGTCGTCGTGGACAAGGGAATAGGCGTGCAGCATCTCCACCGCCGCCGCCGCCCGCAGCGCCGACGACCGCCCGACGGAGAATTGCCGCGCCCCCTCCAGCACGAGGAAGGCCCTGATCTTCTTGCCGCCGCCGATCGTCGCGTAGCGCATCGCGGCGAGCAGCGGCGCCTCCAGCCCCTCCTCCACGGGCAGCAGCGCGTCGAGCGCCGCGTCCACCTCGGACGCGGCCTCCGCCATCGCCGATGCGAGGTCGGCGGGCGGGACGTGGTGCGGCACTACTCGACGTCCCGCAGCGTGGCGCCGCAGGCCCCGGGCACGATGGCCTGGACCCGCGCCTCCGCCTCCGCCAGCTTCCGCTCGCAATGCGTGCGCAGCTCGGTGCCGCGGGCGTAGGAGAGCATCGCCTCCTCCAGCCGCGCCTGCCCGCCTTCGAGGCGACGGACGATGCCCTCCAGTTCCTGCAAGGCGTCCTCGAAGGACAGGGATTCCACGGCCGGGGGGCTGGATGGGGCGTCGGACATGCGGTTCCGGTCAGGCGAGCATCAGGGCGCGGACATGCGCGGCGGCGGAGCGGGCGAGGGCGTTGAGGTCGTAGCCGCCTTCCAGCAGCGACACCACCCGCCCGCCGCAGACGCGGCCCGCGAGGTCGCAGATCGCCTCCGTCACCCAGGCGAAGTCCGCCTCGTCGAGTTCGAGGTTGGCGAGCGGATCGGCCCGGTGCGCGTCGAAGCCGGCGGAGACGACGATCAGGCCGGGCGCGAAGGCTTCCACGGCCGGCAGGATGTCCCGCGCCCAGACCCGCCGGAAGGCGACCCCGTCGGTGTAGGGCCGAAGCGGCACGTTGAGGATGTTGCCCACCCCCGTCTCCGACGCCGCCCCGGTGCCGGGATAGAGGGGCATCTGGTGCGAGGAGGCGAGGAACAGCGTCGGGTCCGCTTCGAAGCAGGCCTGGGTGCCGTTGCCGTGGTGCACGTCGAAATCCAGCACCGCCACCCGGGCGATCCCGTGGGCGTCCTGCGCGTGGCGGGCGGCCACCGCGGCGTTGGCGAACAGGCAGAAGCCCATGGGCCGCGCCGGCTCGGCGTGGTGCCCCGGCGGGCGGGTCGCGCAGAAGGCCCGCGCGAACTCGCCCCGCGCCACCGCGTCCACCGCCGCCACCGCCGCGCCCGCGGCCCGCAGCGCCGCCTCGGCCGAATGGGCGTTCATCGCGGTGTCCGGGTCCAGCTGGACCATCCGCCCC
>CAXVWQ010000144.1:0-4599 GCA_964263755.1 Roseomonas sp.
CGAACACCTCGACCGGGCGTTGCATGTACTGCACGGAGACGCAGCAGGTCACTCCGTCCACCGTCGCGTCCCCCAGCGGCAGGACCGGCTCCGCGTTCAGGTCGCGCACGAACCAGCGGTCCAGGCGCGGGTTCGCCGCGAGTTCCTCCGCGTTCATGCCGTGGCCGATCACCTCGGCGTAGGCGACCTCCCCCGGCAGGTGGCTGACCCAGGAGGACATGAGGTCCAGCACCGCGCCGCCCGCCGGCACCACCTCCCGGTACAGGTCCGTCACCGCCGCGATGGCGGCGTCGTCGATGTGGGTCACCAGCCGCGGCATCCCGTAGAACAGCGGGTCGGGCGAGCCGTCGGCTTTTCGAAACGCGCCGGGAGGGAGTTCGGGCAGGTCGGGCATGCCGCGCGACATGGGCCCGTTCAGCGCGCCGTGTAGCCGCCGTCCACGAGGATGTCGGTGCCCGTGACGAACGACCCGGCGTCGGAGGCGGCGAAGAGCACGGCCTCGGCGATCTCCTCCGGCCGTCCCGTGCGGTTCAGCAGGTGGTTCGGGGCGACGGCGGCCTCCGCGGCGGCCGCCGTGCCGTAGCGGGCCAGCAGCCGCCCGGTCATCACCGCGCCGGGGGAGATGGAGACGGCGCGGATGCCCTCCGCCGCGTGGTCCACGGCGATCTGGCGGGACAGCGCGATGAGCGCGGCCTTCGATACGCAGTAGGCGCCGCGGTCCCGCTGCGCGACGTGGCCGAGCTGCGAGGCGATGGAGACGACCACGCCGCGCCCGGCCGCGCGCATCGGGGCGAGCGCCGCGCGGCTCATCACCAGCGCGCCGGTCAGGTTCGCCGCGAAGGTCCGATCCCATTCGTCCAGCGGCGTGTCGGCCACGGGGAAGGAGGGGGTGATGGCGGCGGCGTTGTTCACCAGCACGTCGAGGCGGCCCCAGGCGCCGAGCGCGAGCGCGACGGCGGCCGCCGCGTCGGGCGGCGATGCCACGTCGCCGGGGTGGAGGAGCGCGCGGTCCGCCGTCGCCGTCAGGCCCTCCGTCGTCAGATCCATCAGCACGAGCCGCGCGCCGGCGCGGCGGAAACGGGCGGCGATGGCCCGCCCGATGCCGCCCGCGGCGCCCGTCACGAGCACCACCCGTCCCGCCATGGCCCCGTCCGTCATCCCCGCCGTCTCCCCCCGCGCGTCCGCGGCGATCCTGTCCCGGCGCGGGGCCCGGGTCACCCGCGCCGGCCGCGGACCCGTCCGTTGACCCCCGGGGCGCGCGGGTGAAACGTCGGGCCGCCCCGGAAGGACCCGGCCCATGCACCGCCCCGCCACCGGCCGACGCGCCATCCTCCTCGGCGCCCTCGCCGCGCCCGGGATCGTCCCCGGGATCGCCCCCCGGACAGCGATGGCGCAGGACGCCGCGCCCTGGCCCAGCCGCCCCGTCCGCATCGTCGTCCCCTTCCCCGCGGGTGGCACCGCGGACCTGACGGCGCGCCTCGCCGCCCGCTCCCTCTCCCCGCGCCTCGGGCAGCCGGTGGTGGTGGAGAACCGTGCCGGCGCGGGCGGCAACATCGCCGCCGAGCACGTGGCGCGCGCCGCGCCGGACGGGCACGCGCTGCTGCTGGCGGGGCAGGCGATCCTCGCGATCAACGCGGCGCTGTATCCCCGCCTGCCCTACGATCCCGTCGCGGACCTGGCGTTCCTCGGCATGGCCGGATCCTCGGCGAACGTCCTCATCGCCCACCCGACGGCGGCGCCCGCGCGGTCCCTCGTCGAACTGATCGCGGTGGCGAAGGCGCGGCCGGGCGCGATCTCCTACGGCTCCAACGGGGCGGGGTCGCTCGCCCATCTCACGGTGGAGGTGATGGCCCGCGCGGCGGGGATCGCGTTGCTGCACGTCCCCTACGGTGGCGCGGCGCCGCTGATGACGGACCTGCTGGCCGGCCGCATCGGGTTCTGCCTCACCGGCACCCCCGTCGCGCTGCCGCCGGTGCGGGAGGGGCGGCTGCTGGCCCTGGCGGTGACGACGGGCGCCCGCATCGCCCCGCTGCCGGACGCCCCCACCCTCGTCGAATCCGGCTTCCCCGACCTCGACGCGCCGACCTGGTTCGGGCTGGCGGCGCCGTCGGCCACCCCGGCGCCGGTCCTCGCGCGGCTGCGGGCGGAGGTGGACGCGCTGAACCGGAGCGCGGCCTACCGCGCCGACCTCGCGGCGCTGCATTCGGACCCGCAACCCCTGACGGTGGCGGAGGCGGAGGCGCTGCTGGCGCGGGAGCGGGCGACGTGGTCCGCGGCGGTGCGGTCCAGCGGGGCGACGGCGACGTAGCGGGGCGCTACGCCCCCGGCCCGTCGATCCGGAAGCGCAGGAGAGCCGCCGCCCGGTCGGCCAGCCGCGCCGGCAGGAGCGACGCGGCCCGCAGCCCGAGGACGAGGGGCAGGGGGAAGGCGCTGACCGGCCGCCCATCCCGCAGCGCCCGCTCCACCCGCGCCGCCGCGTCCTCGGTGGAGAGGGAGAAGGGGCGGCGTCCGCGCCACGCCCGGCCCATGTCGCTCTCGAAGAACCCCGGCGCGACGAGGGTGACGCCGACGCCGTCCGTCCGCAGCGCCGCGCGCAGCCCCTCGCCCCAGGCCCAGAGGCCGGCCTTGGAGGCGCAGTAGGCGGGGGAGTCCGGCAGGCCGCGGAAGGCGGCGACGGAGGCGATCAGGCCGATCCGCCCGGCCCGCCGCGCCCGCATGGCGGGGAGGAGCGGGGCGACGAGGTTCATGGCGCCGAGGAGGTTCACCCCGATCTGGGCGGCCGCCTCCTCCGGCGTTTCCCAGGCGCCGCCGGGGCGGGTGCCGTGGGCGATGCCGGCGTTGGCGACGACGAGGTCGGCGGGATGTCCGGCGTCCCAGGCGAGGACGGTGCGGGCCATCGCCGCGGCGTCGCGCACGTCGAGGGCGGCGGTGCGGACGGAGGCGCCGCGGGCCTCGCAGGCGGCGGCGGTGTCGCGCAGCCCCGCCTCGGACCGGGCGATGAGGCCGAGGGTGACGCCGGGGGCGGCGAGGCGGGTGGCGAGGGCGGCGCCGAGGCCGCGCGAGGCGCCGGTGAGGATGACGAAGGCGAAGGTCAACGGCGTCGGCCGAGGCGGGCGAGGAGTCCGCGGACGAATCCTTCCACGCCGCGATGGGCGGTCCAGGGGGAGACGTCCCAACCCTCCGGTGAGTCCAGGCGGTCCAGCAGGACCTCGACGGGGCAGGGCAGCATCGTCACGGGGTCGAGGTAGCGGGGGTAGAGGATGAGGGCGGCGGCGACGAGGTCCTCCACCGTCCGCGTCACCCCGCGCCGGCCGGGGGGGAAGGGGTCGCGGTCGGTCGTCACGCCCCAGCCCGCGTAGAAGGGCCGGCCCCAGGTGGTGACGGGCACGCCGCGGAGGATCGCCTCGAAGCCCGAGAGCGAGGTCATGGTGTGCAGGCGGGCGAGGCCGGGGAACAGGGCGGGCAGCGGCGTCCGCGCCGCCACGGCGTCGGCGAGGCCGGCCAGATCCTCCGCCCGGATGCGGCCGCGGCGATACCCGGCCTCCAGGTCGGGGTGCGGCTTGTAGATGAGGAAGGCGTCGGGCTCGGCCGCCCGGACGGCGCGGAGCAGGTCGAGGTTGGTGCGGATCGGCCCGGCGCCGAGGGCGACGGAGGCGTCGTCCTCCACCTGCCCGACGACGAGGACCGCATCGCGACCCTCCGGCACGGTGGGGGGCGGGGCGCCGCCGGTCAGGTTGTATTTCGACACCCCCCGCTCGACGATCGCGGTCCGAAGGCGGGCGGCGCGGGCCAGCAGCGCCGGGTCGAAGCCGCCGCGTTCCAGCATCGCCTCCAGTCGGGAGGGCCGCCGCGGGTCGTAGTGCGCCACCG
The DNA here is from genome assembly GCA_964263755.1 of Roseomonas sp. Taxonomy (GTDB): domain Bacteria; phylum Pseudomonadota; class Alphaproteobacteria; order Acetobacterales; family Acetobacteraceae; genus Roseomonas. Next base: position 3,871 of record CAXVWQ010000144.1, read on the forward strand.
GGTCGAGGCAGTAGGACGCGCCGGGGAGGAAGCGGGCGCCGAGGCCGCGGGAGCGGACGAAGCCGTCCTCCAGCAGCCGCAGTTCGGCCCCGCCGCCGCGGATCAGGTCGGCCAGGCCGTCCGGGGTGGCCGCGGCCCAGGACACCACGGCGCCGCCCTCCGCGAGGGCGCGGCCGATCGCGGCCGGGATGTCGTGGGTGAAGGCGGGCTCTCCCCCGGCGTGGGCAAACGCCGCGGCGACGTGGCGGCGCTTCCAGCGGGCGATGTCGATGGCGACGGAGACCCCGCGGTTCTCCCGCTCCATCGTCGCCCAGTCCGCCAGCAGGTCCAGCCCCTCCGCCACCGTCCAGGGCCGGGCGCGGAATGGGTCCGCCGCCCGGGCGCGGCCGAGGAGGTCGGGCAGGCGTCCGGGCGCGGCGTCGTGCGGCACGCCCGCCGCCTCGGCGAGCGCGGCGATCGGGGGGTGGGCGCCGTGGAGGGACGCCGCCGCGTCGAGGAGCGTCCAGGGCGAGAGGGGCTGGGGAAGGCTGCGCTCGCCGCGGGACGGGGCCAGGGCGGGGGGCAAGTCCGGGTCCGCCCAGGGGTCGCGCGCGACGAGGACGGGCGAGCCGGTCGCCCGCGCCGCCGCGAGGGCCGCCGCCGCCTCCGCCGCCCGGTCGGCGCGGCAGGGATCGAGGACGAGGGCGTGCCGGCGCGGCGGAAGGTCGAAGGCGGCGCCGCCGGGGTCGG
>CAXVWQ010000145.1:0-4381 GCA_964263755.1 Roseomonas sp.
GCCGCCGCCATCGGCGAGGATCCGCGCCGCCCGTCCCGGCACGTTCGTCACCACCGCCCGCCCCGCCGCCAGCCCGTCCATGATCTTGTTCGGCGACGTCCATTCGGCGAAACCCGGCACGTCCGCGAGGCAGTGCAGCGCCACCCCGCTGCCCGCCAGCAGCCCCGCGACGTGCCGCTTCGGCATGGCCGGGAGGAAGGTGACGTTGTCGAGGCCTCGCAGCGCCGCCTCCGCCACCAGCCGCGCCTTCTCCGCCCCCTCGCCGACGAGGACGATCCGCACCCGCCGCTCCCCGTCCCGCCGCAGCACGGCGGCGGCGTCGAGCAGCGCGTCCAGGCCGTTGGCGGCGCCGTGCGCGCCGGCGTAGGTGGCGAGCATCTCCCAGGACGCCGCCGCGTCCGGCCGCCACGGCGCGACCCCCGGCCCGAACAGGTCGAGGTCGCAGCCGTTGGGAATGACGTGGACGCGGGACGCATCCGCCCCGCGCGCCAGCGCGACCTCCGCCATTCCCTCGGTCAGCGTCACCACCGCGGCGGCGGCGCGATGCGCCGAATCGGCCAGCCGCCCCATCGCCGCCAGCACCGGCCGGGGCACGCGCCGTCGTCCCCCGGGGCCGGGCAGCGCGCCCGACAGGGCGGCGGGGAGTTCCGGCCAGGGGTCGCGCACCTCGAACACGAAGGGCGTCCTGCGCCAGCGGCGCAGCGCCAGGGCCGGGATCGCGACGGTCAGCGGCGTGGAGGAGGCGAACACCACGTCCGGCCGCTCCGCCAGCGCCAGCCGCGTCGCCCGCGCGGCGTAGCGCAGGAAGGCGCCGGTACGTGCCGCGAGGCCCATGGCGTTGCCGCAGCGGATGTCGAACTCCGCCACCTCGAACCCGCCGCCGACGCAGTGATGCGGCACCCGCCCCCGCCGCAGCCCGCCGACGAAGGCGCCGCGCAGCCCCGTCTCCGCCCCGTCGTAGCGCCCGCAGGCGAGGGTGACGCGGTGGCCGCGCGCGGCGAGCGCCCCGGCCATGGCGTGCGCCCGCGTCGCCGTCGCCCCCTCCGGCCCGGAGTAGTGCTGGTGGAGGTAGAGGATGCGGATCGGCGTCCGGCCACGCGCCCGCTCAGGATCCGACGGCGTCATGGTTCGGGACGCGGCGGGTGCGGCGGTCCGCCGTCCGTCCTCCCCACATCCGCGACGCGCGACGGGACGGGCCCGACGCGGCGCCGCGCGGGCGAGGGGACGCGACGACGGATCATTCCAGCGCATACCGGGCGATGATCTGCGAGATCTCCTGGATGTTGGTCTTCCCGCGGAACTCGAAGTGCACCTTGCCGAGCCCGGAGAACCACAGGTCGAGTTCCGCATCGAGGTCGAAGGTCCCCGCCGTCTCCACGGAGAAGGCCGTGATCTTGCTGTAGGGCAGGGAGGTGTAGTCCTTCTTCTTGCCCGTCAGGCCCTGCACGTTGACCGCGATGATCCGCTTGTCGGTGAAGACGACGCCGTCGCGGATGCCGCGGAAGGCGCACACGACCCCCTCGTTCGGCACGAGGAGGTCGGTCACCATCGCCGCGTAGGAATCGTCGGACGAGAGCTTGATGAAGCTGCTGTTGTTGAAGTCGATCATCGGTCCCCCGGCACGAGCCGCCCGGACGATACCGAACCCGGGACGAGTCGTTGAGGACCGGGCCCGGGGCCGCCGCGGGTCGCGCCCCGGCCGGGGCCGGCGCGCCGGTCATCCCCGCACCGCCCGCACCACCTCGATGACCCGCCCCGCCTCCTCCCGCGTCATCGCGCCGGAGGGAAGGCACAGCCCCCGCTCGAACAGCCCCGCCGCCACCCCGCCACCGAGGTACCCGGCGCCCCGGAAGGCCGGTTGCAGGTGCAGCGGCTTCCAGGTCGGCCGGCTCTCGATGCCCGCGGCGTCCAGCGCCCGGCGCACCGCTTCGCGGTCCGGCCCCGCCGCCGGGTCGAACAGCGCCACGCTGAGCCAGCGGGTGGAGGTGGCCCAGTCCGGCTCCGGCATGAAGGATACGCCGGGGAGGTCGCCCAGCCCCGCGACGTAGCGCGCGAAGGTCGCCCGCCGCGCCGCCACCCGCTCCCCCAGCACCGCCACCTGCGCCAGCCCGACCGCCGCGAGGACGGAGGACAGCCCGTAGGCGTAGCCCGTCGTCTCGTGCTGGTAGTGCGGCGCCGCCTCCTTCGCCTGCGCCGCGAGGTGCCGCGCCCGGGCGATGAGTGCGGGATCGGAGGACGCCAGCGCCCCGCCCCCCGCCGCCGTGACGAGCTGGTTGCCGGTGAGGGGGAAGGGCGCCAGCCGCGCCGCCGCCCCCGCCGGCCGCCCGCGGATCGTGGCGCCGAGGCTCTCCGCCGCGTCGCACAGCACCGGCACGCCCCAGCGGTCGCAGGCCTCGACGATGGCGTCGAGGTCGCAGGGACCGCCGTAGAGGTCCACCGGCACCACCACCCGCGGCAGCCGCCCCGCCCGCGCCGCCCGCGCCAGGGCGTCGCGCAGGATGCCGGGGTCCATCCCCCAGGAGTCCGGCGCGGCGTCGAGGAAGGTGATCGCCGCCCCCATCTGCGCCGCCGGCGCCACGGTCGCGACGAAGGTGTAGGTGGAGGTCCAGACCCCGTCCCCCGCCTCCAGCCCCAGCACCCGGTAGCCGAGGTGCAGCGCCGCCGTGCCGGAGGAGACGGCCGCGACGTGCGGGATGCCGCACGCCTCGGCGACCGCCGCCTCGAACCGCGCGGGCGTCGGCCCGGCGGGGGCGAGCCAGCCGCCGCCGATGGTGTCGCCGATCGCCGCCATCTCCCCGCCCGTCACCTGCGGGGGGGAGAGGAGGATGCGGCCCCGCTCCCCGGCCGGTCGGGACGTCGGCAGGGCGGCGCGGAGTCGGGTGGCGTGCGCGGGGAAGGCGATGACACGCCCCGGAATGTCCGGCGCCTCGGCGGCGCCCTGGGGCGTCGGCGTCAATCGGAGGGCCATGTCGCGCCCCTTCCCCCTTGCTCACGAAATCATGAGCGCATTTCACGAGCAGAGACAAGGATAATTTCAACCGGAGGTTATCGATTCGACCGCTGATACGCGCTTCAGGATTGATCGTGTCCCCCCGCGACACGTGTTCGTTGCTGATCCCAGCGCCGGCATCGTCGCGTGCCCTGGGGCATGGACGCCACGTCCGGAAGCGAGGACGGCGATCGTGCCGATCAGCGCGCGGAGATCGCCCCGGAGCGTCACGTCGCCCGCGTAGAGGGCGTCGCATTCCAGGCGGATCGTCCAGGGGACCGCATTCCGTCCCATCGCCTGGGATGCGCCGGCAAGTCCCGGCCGCACGCGGGCCCGCTCCGCCTGACGCGGCGTGTAGTGCGGCAGGTAGGCCATCGGCAGGGGCCGGGGCCCGATGAGGCTCATCTCCCCCCGCAGCACGTTCACCAGCTGCGGCACCTCGTCCAGCGCCGAGGCGCGCAACGCCCGGCCGAGCCGCGTCAGGCGATCCGCGTCCGGCTCCCCCGGGAACGCCTCCGCGCGCATCGTGCGGAGCTTGAGGAGGGTGAAGGGCCGGCCTTCCCGTCCCGCCCGGACCTGTCGGAACACCACCCCCCGGCCCAGCCGCAGCCGGACGAGCGAGGCCGCGAGTCCGAACGGCACCGCCAGCGCGACGAGGCCGGCGACGGCGCCGACGACGTCCAGGGCGCGCTTGCCGCGCCGGGCATACCAGCCCTCCGGACCACGCGGCGGCCCGTCGGGCCGGTTCATCGTCGGCTTCACGGGCGGCTTCACGGGCGGCGTCCACGGGCCGCGCCCCGTCGCCGGACGGACCGGGGCGCCTGACGCGGGCGCCACGGATACCCCGGCGGAGACCGCCAGCCCGAGGGCGAACCACGCCATCCGGTTGCCGAGATCCGTGGAGGTCATCACCGCCACCCCCACCGGCACCGTCATCGCCAGCAGCCGCGCCCCGTCCCCCGGGGGCAGCCGCCCGAGGCGCGACAGGAGCAGCGCGGCGCCGCCGCCGAAGGCCCCGAGCCAGAGGAGAATGCCGGGGAGCCCCCCCTCCGCCAGCGCCTCCAGCGCGTGGTTGTGGGGGTAGAGGCCGCGTCGCTCGCCCGAGCCGGAGGCGATGGTGAAGCCGCCGGTGCCGAGGCCCCAGGGCGCCGCCTCCCCCGCCCAGGCCACGGCATCGGCCCAGAGGATGGGCCGGGCCGAGGCGGCGAGGCCCTCGCCGGTGAGGCGCTCCAGCGTCCGCAGCCCGTCCGCCGCCTCGGGGTCGAGCGCGAGGACGCCGAGGCCCGCCACGCCCGCGAGGAGGCAGAGGACCACCCAGCCCAGCGCCGCCCGGGGCCGCCCCGCCGTCCAGTGCAGCGCCGCCGGCGCGAGAGCCACGGCGAGGCCGAGCGC
>CAXVWQ010000146.1:0-5261 GCA_964263755.1 Roseomonas sp.
CGCTCCCACCGCCGTCGCCTCGCCGCCTGGCGCGCCCCCATCACCGAAGCCTCCAGGCAACGCACCTCACAGGCCGCCTCCCTCATCCCAACCTAACTTCGCGCCTATGGGGCAAAGCCCTCCCTCCGGCCCACACGCGCAACCCCCGGAAAGCCAGGGAAAGGGCGCGAACCGTCTCTGTTCACCTCAGGCCCAGGACGTCCGGCATGTCGTACAGGCCTGGCGGGCGGGTGAGGGTCCAGAGGGCGGCCTTCACCGCGCCGGTGGCGTAGACCCGGCGGTCGAAGGAGCGGTGGGTGAGGGCGATGTGTTCCGCGCCCGCGGCGAAGAGGAGGGTGTGTTCGCCGACCACCGCGCCGGCGCGCACGGCGGAGAAGCCGATGGCGCCGGGCTTGCGGGGCCCGGTGTGGCCGTCGCGGCCGGCTTCGCGGCCGGCCGACTCCAGCGTCGTTCCCCGTCCCTTCGCGACGGCGCGGCCGAGGGCGACGGCGGTGCCGGAGGGGGCGTCCACCTTCATGCGGTGGTGGGTCTCGATGATCTCGGCGTCGTATTCCGTCCCCGGCAGGGCGGCGGCCATGCGTTCGGCGAGGGCGAAGAGGAGGTTCACGCCCGGGGCGAAGTTCGCGGCGTAGACCACGGGGACGAGGGTCGCGGCCTCCCGCACCACGGCCTCGGCGGCCGGCGACAGGCCGGAGGTGCCGAGGACGAGGGGGATGCCGGCGGCGGCGGCGACGCGGGCATGGGCGGCGGCGGCATCGGCGTGGGTGAAGTCGATCAGCGCGTCGGCCGTGCGGGCGAGGGCGGCGGGGTCGGCGGGCCAGTCGTCCCCCGTGCGGGCGGTGCCGCCGGCGAGGGCGGCGCCGGCGGCCTCCACCTCCTCTCGCAGGAGGCGGCCCATGCGGCCGGTGATGCCGAGGATGCCGATGCGCGCGGCCATGCGGGGGTCCCGTGAAGCGGTGTCGGGCGGCGCGGGGGCCGCGGTTGCCCCGCCCTTAGCGGAGCGGGGCGGCGGGCGCGACCCGGGGGCGGGGGTCAGGTCTGCTGGTCGTCAGGTCTGCTGGTCGTCAGGTCTGCTGGTAGACGGTCACCACCGCCTCGAAGCGGCGGGCCGCGAGGTCGGCGCGGCGGATGAGGAAGAAGACCTTCCCCTCCCCCTGCGCGTCGCCCATCCAGTGGGCGACGTCGAGTTCGAGGAGGAGGGCCCATTCCGCGGCCTCGGCCATGACGGCGTCGCGGTGCGTGGCCCATTCCTCGCTCGGCAGGTGCTGGCGGCCGAACCGGGTCACCACCACCGCGTCGTAGCGGGGGTCGTCCTGCACCGGCCGCGGAGGGCCGAGCAGGCGGTGGTGGCCGCGGGCCGCGTTGGGCGCGTCGTGCCGCTCCAGCAGTGCGTCGTAGGCCTCCTGCAGGTCGGCCGCGGCGTCCCCGGCCGTGCCGGAATAGGCGGCGACGAGGGCGGGGATGCCGCGGGACTCCACCGCGAAGGGGCTCGGCAGGGCGAGCGCGGCGCGAGGCTGCACCGCGCGCGGCGGGCCGCCGTAGGGCGTCGGGGCTCCCGGCGGGGGCGCCGGCAGGCCGTATTGCGCCATTCCGGCCGCCAACTCCTCCCGCCAGCGCGCCGCGGCGGCCGTCAGGTCCGGGGGGATGGCGGCGGGCGCGAGGTCGCGCCAGGGCGTGCGGTCCCACAGGACGCGCGCGGCACGGGCGCCGTTCTGCCGCACGCCGAGGACGTGGTCGTGGAAGAACAGCAGGCGTCCCTCGGCCGGCAGGGCGGCGACGGCGGCGGAACCGGTCGCCGCGACCTCCGCGAGGTCCACCTGCCCGATGAAGGCGAAGGGCAGGTCGAGGGCGAGGTGGCGACGCAGCTCCTCCGCGCTCTCCGGGGATCCGCCGCGGAGGATGGTTTCGACGTCGTCCGGACGCGATTGGCGGGGCCAGGGGAGGTCGGGGGGCAGGTCCGGGGCGCCGCCGAAGCGCGTGCCGCCCGGCGCGATGCGGCCGCCGGGGATCGGCGGGAGGGCGACGCAGGGAAGGAGGGCGGCGAGGACCGCGTCCCGCACGCCGGCGGGGAGGCCGCGGCGCAGGGCCGTGCGGGCCTGGGCGAGGGTGTCGAACATGGCGGGGGGCTCCGGTCCGGTGAATCTTCGGCGCGGGGCTACGCCGCGAGGGCCCGCCGGACGCCGTCCGGGTCCACCCCGATCACGCGGAGGTAGGTCCGGGCCGTCGCGTCGGGCGTCGCCTTGCCCTGCTCCCAGTCCCGCAGGGTGCCGAGCGGGATGCCGTGGGCGGCGGCGAAGGCGGCCTGGGTCAGGCCGGTGGCGCGGCGGACGCGGCGCACGGCCTCGCCCTTCGCGGCGTCGATCTCGGCGTCGGTCATCGGGGGGAGGGCGTCGGGGTCCGCGCGGCGGGCCGCGTCCACCTCCTCGTCGGTCATGGTGAAGGCGCGTGAGGCCCGGAACTCAGCCAGGATGGCGGCCCGCGTGTCGTCGGTGAGGGTGATGCGCTTCATGCGAGCCATCGCTTGGCTTCCTTCTCGCGGACACGGTGGACGGAGATGATCCGGCAGACCCGGCCGAGCACCGTGTGCGTGCAGACGAACCAGAGGCCGTCGATCATCGCGAAGGACTTGAGACCGACTTCGCCGTATTCGTGACGGTCATCGACGACGGTGCCGATCTGCGCCTCGATCACCACAGCGCCGAACGCGAGAGGCAGGCCGCGGCGAGCCTGGTTCTCGGCGTCCTTCGCGGGGTCGAACTGGATATCCACACATGAGTGATACTGGCAGGCGGTATAAAACTCAACTGACGCCCGTCGGATCATCGCGACCATGGCCATGACACGCGAGGCCACCGTCCGCCTGGAATGTGACCTGATACCGCGGTTCCGCAACGCCCGATGCCTTCACGGCACCGCGGCGCATCGCCCGGGCGCCGGCTCCCTACGCGACGACGGCCGACGCCCGATCCCTCCACACCGCCGCCCGCACGCTCCCCGCCACCACCGCCCCGTAGGCCAGCAGGCCCAGCGCGATCGCGGCGAACACGCCGGCCAGCCCGAACCACGCCCCCAGGACCGCCCCTCCCCCCGCCGCCAGCCCGATCCGGGCCAGCGCCGCCGCGAAGGGACCGGCCAGCCGCGCCGCGCCCTGGGCCGCGAAGTAGAGGGCCATCCCCACCCCGAAGGCGCCGAAGGCGGGGCCGACGATGCGGAGGTAGAGGGTGGCGGCCTCCCGCACCGCCGGGTCCGTCGTGAAGGCCGCGGCCACGGCGGGGGCGAAGAGGGCGCAGCCGCCGCCGATCGTCAGCGCGATGCCGCCCGCCAGCAACCCGCCGCGCCACGCCGTGATCCGGGCGGCGTCCCAGGCCCCGGCCCCGACGCGGCGGCCCACGAGGGTGACGAGGGCGGCGCCGATCCCGAAGGCGAGGGGGACCATGAGGAACTCCAGCCGCACGCCGATCCCGTAGGCCGCGAGGGCGGCGGTGCCGTGGACGGCGACGAGGCCGGTCACCAGCAGCGTCGTCACGTTCGCCAGGAGGGCCATGACGGAGGCGACGGCCCCGACGGAGAGGATGCGGCGGAACAGCGCGGGGTCGAGGCCGGGCGCGGGTCCGGCGGCACGCCCGAGGGGACCGCGGCGGACCGCCAGCGCCATCGCCGCGCAGGCGCCGAGGAAGACGAGGGCGTAGGCGATCCCGGCGCCCGGCAGGCCGAGGCCGCCGAACGGGCCGATCCCGAGCATGAGGAGGGGGGAGAGGACCGCGTCGGCGGCCCAGGTCAGGGCGAGGATGCGGCCGGGCGTCGCCATGTCCCCCGTGCCGCGCAGCACGGCGGCGAGGGTGTTGGCGAGCCAGGGCAGCACCGCCGTCGCGAAGATCGGCAGGGCGAGGGAATAGGCGAGGTCCACCGGGGCGTCGCCGCGGCCGATGAGGCGGAACAGCGCGGGGCCGCCCGCCAGCACCGCTATCGTGAACACCACGCCCATCCCCGCGCCGATGAGGATGGCGTGGCGGACGAGGGCGCGGGCCTCCTCCATCCGCCCCGCCCCCATGGCGCGGGCGATGGAGGAGGCGACGCCGCCGCCCATGGCGCCGGTGCTCATCATCTGGAGGAGGAGGAGGAGCGGCAGGACGAGGGCGTAGGCGGCCTGGGCCCGGGTGCCGACCTCTCCCGCATCGGGGAGGCCGGCGCCGAGGCGGCCGGCGAAGGCGATCTCCGCGGTCTGCGCCACGCCCTGCACGAGCGCGACGCCGACCGTCGGGAGCGAGAGGCGGATGATCTCGCGGAAGGTGGCGGGCGTCATTCCGGGGGCATGGCGGTCACGGAACAGCGTGACCCCGGCCGGCAACCCCGTCCACCCCGCCCCGTTGTCCCGCCGATCCGCAACCGACGAGAGGAGCCACGCATGGCCGAGAAGACCGAGCAGGAGCAGCGCGAGAAGGTCCGCGAGATGGTGAAGGACATCGCCGTCGCGATGCTCGTCACCCATGACGGCGCCGAGATGCGGGGCCGCCCGATGGCTTCCGCCGGGATGGACTCCGACGGGAAGACGATCTGGTTCTTCTCGAAGGCCGGCACGGAGAAGAACCAGGAGATCGGGATGGATTCCCACGTCCTCCTCGCCTACTCGGACCCGTCGAACCAGAACTACGTGTCCGTCGCGGGCAAGGCGCGCGTCGTGAAGGACGTGGTGAAGCAGAAGGAGCTGTGGACCACGACGATGAAGACCTGGTTCCCCGGCGGCCCGGAGGACCCCTCCATCGCCCTCATCGCCGTCACCGCCGAGAGCGCGGAGTACTGGGACGCGCCGTCCTCCACGCTGCTGCACGCCTACGGCACGGTGAAGGCGGCGATCACGGGGGAATCGCCGAAGGGCGGTGAGAACAAGCGCGTCACGCTTTAGAGCACGACGACGGCATGGCGCGGCGGCCCGCGGCGGGGTAGTCCCCCGCGGCGCCCCGCTCCCCGGGGCCGAGGTGATCCCCCGTGGCCGGCCGCACCCTCGGCATCCTCCTCCGTTCCGGCGGGCACGACGCCGCGCACTACGCCCTCGTCCTCGCGACGGGGGCGGCGGCCGTCGGGCGGCCCGTGGTGCTGTTCGCGACGAATGCGGGACTGGTCCTGTTCCGGCACGACGCGCCGCTGCTGGCGGACCCGCGGGAGGCGCTGCTCTCGGGGCGCGGCGTCGCGGGCATCGCGACGCTGGCGGAGGCCGCGGCGGAACTCGGCGTGCGGCGCATCGCTTGCGAGGCGGGGATGCG
>CAXVWQ010000147.1:0-20873 GCA_964263755.1 Roseomonas sp.
CCGGGGCGTTGGGTTCTTCGGTGCGCGGGGGGGGGGGGGCGGGGGGGGGGGGGGGCCGGGCGGCCCCCCCCGCGCCACCGCGTCACGCCATCTTCGTCTTCAGGTTCTCGTCGAGCTTCGCGAGGAAGGCCTGCGTGGACAGCCACGGCTGGTCCTTGCCGATGAGGATGGCGAGGTCCTTCGTCATGTGCCCGGACTCCACCGTCTCGATGCACACCGCCTCCAGCGCGTTGGCGAAGTCCACCACGTCCGGCGTGCCGTCGAACTTGCCGCGGTAGGCCAGCCCGCGCGTCCAGGCGAAGATGGAGGCGATGGGGTTGGTCGAGGTCTCGCGCCCCTTCTGGTGCTCCCGGTAGTGCCGCGTGACGGTGCCGTGCGCCGCCTCGGACTCCACCGTGTTCCCGTCGGGCGACAGCAGCACGGAGGTCATGAGGCCGAGCGAGCCGAAGCCCTGCGCGACGATGTCGGACTCCACGTCGCCGTCGTAGTTCTTGCAGGCCCAGATGTAGCCGCCTTCCCACTTCAGCGCGGAGGCCACCATGTCGTCGATCAGCCGGTCCTCGTAGGTGATCCCGCGGCGTTCGAACTCCGCCTTGAAGTCGGCGTCGTAGATCGCCCGGAAGATGTCCTTGAAGGTGCCGTCATAGGCCTTGAGGATCGTGTTCTTGTGCGAGAAGTAGACGGAATAGTTCCGCGCCAGCCCGTAGTTGAACGACGCCCGTGCGAAGCCCTCGATCGAGGCGACGAGGTTGTGCTGCATCATCGCGACGCCGCCCGCCTTGAACACGAACTCGCCGATCTCCTGCGCCTCCCCGCCCTCCGGGGTGTAGGTCATCTTCACGGTGCCGGCGCCAGGCACCTTCATCTCCACCGCGCGGTAGATGTCGCCGTAGGCGTGGCGCCCGACGACGATGGGCTTGGACCAGTGCGGCACCAGCCGCGGCACGTTCTGGCAGATGATCGGCTCGCGGAAGATCGTGCCGTCGAGGATGTTGCGGATCGTCCCGTTCGGGCTCCGCCACATCTTCTTCAGGTTGAACTCCTTCACCCGCCCCTCGTCCGGCGTGATGGTCGCGCACTTCACGCCGACGCCGTACTGCTTCGTCGCGTTGGCCGCGTCGATCGTGACCTGGTCGTCCGTCTGGTCGCGGTATTCGACGCCGAGGTCGTAATACTTCAGGTCGATGTCGAGGTAGGGCAGGATCAGGCGGTCCTTGATGAACCCCCAGATGATCCGGGTCATCTCGTCCCCGTCCATCTCGACGACGGGGGTCTTGACTGCGATCTTGGCCATGCCGGTCCTCGGGTCTCCGCGGGAATCGGCGGGGTTTTGGCACCGGGGCGAGGGAGGGGCAATGGAGGACGTCCGGGAATGTCCGCACTGCGGCGAGCCGACGGTGCCGAACCGTCGGGCCGATGGGTCGGTGGTCTGCTCCTGCGCCGCCGCCCGCCCGCTCGGGCCGGATCAGTCGGGGATGATCGCCGTCGCCTCGATCTCGACCCGCGCCGCGGGCTCCGCCAGCGCCATGACCCCGACGAGCGCCATCGCCGGGAAGTTGCGGCCCATCACCTCCCGGTAGGCGGCGCCGAGGTCCCGCAGCGATGCCCGGTATTCCGCCATGTCCGTGACATACCAGGTCAGCCGGGCGATGTGCTCCGGTCCCGCCCCGGCCTCCGCCAGCACCGCCAGGATGTTCCTCAGCGCGAGCGCCACCTGGGCGACGAAGCCCTCGGCGAAGGTGCCGTCGGGGTGCCAGCCGATCTGCCCGCCGGTCACCACGACGGTGCCGCGCCCCGCCACCCCGTTGGCGTAGCCGCGCGGCGTCGGCCAGCCCGGCGGCTGCAGCGCGCGCAGGGCCGTCACGCCCCGGCCGCCCGCTGGCGCAGCACGAAGCGTTGCAGCTTGCCCGTCTCGGTCCGCGGCATCGCTTCCACGAACTCCACCGCGCGGGGATACTTGTAGGGCGCGATCTCCCGCTTCACGTGATCCTGCAACGCCTTCACCATCGTCACGTCGGCCGCGTGGCCCTCGCGCAGCACCACGTAGGCCTTCACCACCGTCCCCCGTTCCCCGTCCGGGGCACCGACGACGCCGCATTCGCGCACCGCGGGGTGCGACAGCAGCGCCGCTTCAACCTCCGGACCCGCGATGTTGTATCCGGCCGAGATGATCATGTCGTCCGCCCGCCCCTGGTAGCGGAAGTAGCCGTGGGCCTCGCGGACATACACGTCGCCCGTCATGTTCCAGCCGTTCCGCACGTAGGCGGTCTGGCGTTCATCCGCGAGGTAGCGGCATCCGGTCGGCCCCCGCACCGCCAGCCGCCCCGGCGTGCCGTCGGGCACCGGGCGCCCGTCCTCGTCCTGCACCTCCGCGACGTAGCCGGGCACAGGGATTCCGGTGAACCCCGGGCGCACCGCCGCCTCCGTCGCCGCGATGAAGATGTGCAGGAGTTCGGTGCCGCCGATCCCATCCATCAGCGGCAGATTCGTCGCATCCCGCCACAGGTCGAAGACCGGCCGGGGGAGCGTCTCGCCGGCCGACACGCACTTCCGGAGCGACGAGAGGTCGAATTCCCCCGCCCGCGCCGCCATGGCGCGATAGGCGGTGGGCGCGGTGAAGCACACCGTCGCGCGTTGCTGCGCGATCGCGGCCAGCAGGTCGTCCGGCGAGGCGCGTTCCAGCAGGATCGCCGTCGCGCCGACGCGGAACGGGAACAGCACCAGCCCACCGAGCCCGAAGGTGAAGGCGAGGGGAGGCGAGCCGATGAACCGGTCCTCCGCTGAGGCCCGCAGCACGTGGCGCGCGTAGGTGTCGCAGATCGCCAGCATGTCGCGGTGGAAGTGCATCGTGCCCTTCGGCTCGCCCGTGGTGCCGGAGGTGAAGCCGATGAGGCAGACGTCGTCCGCCGCCGTGTCGCACGCGGCGAACCCCGCGGGCTGCCGGGCGCAACGCCCCTCCAAGTCGCCGTCGCCCCAGGTGGCGACGTGGAGCAGCGTCGGCGCCTCGGCCGCCGCGCGGTCCAGGTCATCCCGCAGCCGCGCGTCGCACAGCGCGTGGGTGATCTCGGCCTTCCGCAGCATCTTCGCGATCTCGCCGGCACGCAGCAGCGGCATGGTCGCCACCACCACGCCGCCCGCCTTCAGCACCGCGAAGTAGGCCGCCGTCATCCAGGCGTTGTTCGCGCCGCGCAGTAGAACGCGGTTCCCGGCCAGGAAGCCCATCTCGTGCACGAGGACGTTGGCGATCCGGTCCACCCGGTCCGCCAGCGCGCGATAGGTCAGGGTCTCCGTCGGCGTGACGAGGGCAGGGTGATCGCCCCGCGCGGCCAGGTTGGCGTCGAGCAACGCCGCCGCGCAGTTCAGCCGCAGCGGATACCGCACCTCCGGCAGGTCGAAGCGCAGCACCGGCCACGTCTCCCGCGGCGGCAGGTTGTCCCGCGCGAAGCCGTCGCGATGCGCGCTCGGCGCGAGTTCCTCCGTCGCCCCGGACCAATCGCCCGCCGTCACGAGGCGCCTCCCGCGCGCCGCGCCCATTCCGCCCGCGCGATCACCACGCGCTGGATCTCGCTCGCGCCCTCATACACCCGCAACGCCCGCACCTCCCGCGTCAGCCGCTCCGCCGGGTGGTCGCGCACCACCCCCGCCCCGCCATGCAGCTGGGCGCAGCGGTCAGCGATCCGCCCCGCCGCCTCGGTCGCGAACAGCTTCGCCATGGATGCCTCCCGCGAGACCCGGGCCGCGCCCCGGTCCTTCGCCCAGGCCGCGCGATAGACCAGCAGGGCCGCCGCCTCGACCTCGGTCGCGCTCTCCGCGATCGCCGCCTGCGTCATGCCGCCCTCGAACAGGGCCTGTCCCGCGATCACCCGCGACGTCGCCCGTTCGATCATCAGGTCCAGCCCGTGCCGCGCGAAGCCGAGCGCCGCCGCGCCGACGGTGGCGCGGAAGACGTCGAGCGTCGCCATCGCCACCTTGAACCCATCGCCGGGTGCGCCGAGCCGATGGGCGTCCGGCACGCGCACGCCCTCGAAGCGCAAGGTCGCCAAGGGGTGCGGCGCCGCCACCTCGATCCGTGCCTCCACGCCCAGCCCCGCGGCGTCCGCCGGCACCACGAAGGCCGTCAGCCCCTTCGCGCCGGGCGCCTCGCCCGTCCGGGCGAAGGTCACGTAGTGCCCGGCGATGCCGCCGTTGCTGATCCAGGTCTTGCGACCGTCCAGCCGCCAGTCCGCGCCGTCCCGCACCGCCGTCGTGGCGAGCGCCGCCACGTCCGATCCCGCCTCGGGTTCCGACAGCGCGAAGGCCGCGAGGGACCGCCCGTCCCGCACCGCCGGCAGGAACCGGTCCCGCAGCGCGGCGTCCCCGAACAGCGTGATCGTCCCGGTGCCGAGGCCCGCCATGGCGAAGGCGAAGTCCGCCAACCCCGAATGCCGCGCCAGGATATCGCGCGCGAGGCAGAGCGATCGCACGTCCAGCCGCCCGTCCTCCGGCACCGCTGCCCGCAGCAGGCCGGCCTCCCCCATGGCCCGCGTCAGCGCACGCGTCGCGTCGTCCGTGCCGCCCTCGGACAGGGTGGCGGCGTGCGCGGTCGCCCACGCCTCCACCTCCGCCGCCCAGGCCCGGTGCGAAGCATCGAAGAACGGCCAGTCGTGGAAGTCCCGGTCCGCCACCGCTAGTTCCCCTCGAACACCGGCCGCGACTTCGCGACGAACGCGTCGTAGGCGCGCCGGAAGTCCGCGGTGGTCATGCACAGGGCCTGCGCCACCGCCTCCGCCTCGATCGCCTGCTCGACGGACATGGCCCATTCCATCGCCAGCATCCGCTTCGTCATGGCGTTGGCGAAGCCCGGGCCGTCCGCCACCTGCCGGGCGAGGTCCGCCCCTGCGCCGGCAAGCGCGTCCGGCTCCACGATGCGGGACAAGAACCCCCAGGCCAGACCCTCCTCCGCCGTCATCGCCCGCCCTGTGTAGAGCAGTTCCGAGGCACGCCCCTGCCCGATGATGCGGGGCAGGATCGCGCAGGCGCCCATGTCGCAGCCCGCCAGCCCCACGCGGTTGAACAGGAACGCCACCTTCGCGCGCGGCGTCGCGATCCGCAGGTCCGACGCCATCGCGATGATCGCCCCTGCGCCGGCCGCCACACCGTCCACCGCCGCGACGATCGGCTGCGGGCAGGCCCGCATGGCCTTGACCAGCTCACCCGTCATGGAGGTGAAGGCCATCAGCCCCTTGGTGTCGCGGTCCAGCAGGGGGCCGATGATCTCGTGCACGTCCCCGCCGCTGCAGAAGTTCCCGCCGGCGCCGGTGACGACGAAGGCGTCGACGGAATCGTCGTGGGTCGCGGCCCGGAAGATCGCCGCCATCTCGGCGTAGGATTCGAAGGTCAGCGGGTTCTTCCGCTCCGGCCGGTTCAGGGTCAGCGTCGCGACCCTGCCCGCGACCTCCAGCACCACGTGCCGCGCGGCGAACCCGGCCAGTCCGGTCATGCTCGGTCATCCGTCGAGAGGGCGGCGCGAACGCTGCCGCGTGTGCGATCCAGCAGCCGCAGCAGCGCCGAGCGGTCCGCCGCGCCGAGCCCGTCCAACAACTCCGCGATCCAGGCTTCGTGCGCTGCCGACTGCCGCGCGAACTCCCGCCGGCCCTGCGCGGTGAGGCGCAGCGTCACGGCCCGCCGGTCGGCCGCCGCCCCGCGCTCGATCACCCCTTCCTCCGAGAGGCGCGCCACCAGCCCGGTGACGTTCCCCCCCGTCACCATCATCCGGCGCGAGACCTCGCCCGCCGTCAGCCCGCCCGGCTCCCGCGCCAGCTGCGCCATCAGGTCGAAGCGGGGGAGGGTGGTGTCGAAGCGGACGCGCAGGCGGCGGCGCATCTCCGCCTCGACCAGCCGCGTGCAGGACAGCAGCCGCAGCCACAGGCGCAGCTCGTCCTTGCGGCCGGGCGACGCGCGGCCGAGCGACGTCTCGGCGTCCACCGCGTGCAGCCCGTCGGGCATCAGGGCACCTCCCCGCCGTCCACCGCGATGGCCCGCCCGTTGATGGCCGCCGCCGCGTCGGAACACAGGAAGGCGACGGTGGCCGCGACCTCCTCCGGCCGCACCAGCCGCCCCTGGGGGTTGTGGCGGGTGAGTTCGCCGAGGGCGGCCGCGTCGTCCCGCCCCGTGCGCGCCACGATCCGCGCCACGCTCTCCGCGACGATCTCCGTGTCCGTGAAGCCGGGACATACCGCGTTCACCGTCACGCCCTTCGCCGCCACCTCGAGCGCGAGCGCCCGCGTCAGCCCGAGCAGGGCGTGCTTGGAGGCGGCGTAGGCCGTCACGTAGGGATACCCCCGCAGCGCCGCCGTGGAGGCCACGTTCACCACCCGCCCGCGCCCCGCCGCCAGCATCCCCGGCAACACCGCGCGGATCGCCGACGCCGCGCCCAGCAGGTTCACCCGCAGGGCCCGGTCCCACATCGCGGCGTCGGTCCGCAGGAAGGGCGCGCTCTCCGCCACTCCTGCCGCGTTCACCAGCACGCCCAGGGACCCGGATCCCGCCACGGCGCGCCCCAAACCGGCCTCGTCCGTCACGTCCGCCACCACGGCCCGCGCCGCATCCCCGGCCGCCACCGCCGCCTCCAGCGGCCCCGCGCGGCGCCCGAGCACCGTCACGTGCAGTCCCGCCGCCGTCAGCGCCACCGCGACCGCGCGGCCGATCCCGGTGCCGCCCCCCGTGACGATCGCGTGCGTGCCGGCCTGCATGACCCTTGAAGCCTAAAACATTCCGGCGTCGTCCCGCAAGCCGTCGTTGCGCCCGGAACCCTTGAAGCCTAAAACATCGCCGCGCCCTCGGCGACGGAGCACGACCCCATGCGCATCGCGATCATCGGCGGCGGTCCCGCCGGCCTCTACTTCGCCATCCTGATGAAGCGGGACCACCCGGCCGCGCGGGTCACCATCGTCGAGCGCAACCGCGCCGACGACACCTTCGGCTTCGGCGTCGTCTTCAGCGACCAGACGCTCGAGACCTTCGAGCGGGCCGACCCCGCCTCCTACCGCGCCATCACCGACGCCTTCGCCTACTGGGACGACATCGAGATCAACCGCACCCCGCTCGACGGCGCGGCGACCACCCATCGCATCGGCGGCAACGGCTTCTGCGGCTGCTCCCGGCGCACGCTCCTGCTTCTGCTGCAAGCCCGCGCCCGCGAACTCGGCGTCGAACTCCTCTTCGGCCGCGACGCGACGCCGGAGGACTTCCCGGACGCCGACCTGATCGTCGCCGGCGACGGCATCAACTCCCCCATCCGCGAACGCTTCCGCGACCACTTCGCGCCGGAGGTGGACCTGCGCCCGAACCGCTTCGCCTGGATGGGCAGCACCCGTCCCTTCGACGCCTTCACCTTCTTCTTCAAGGAGCGCCCCGAGGGCATCTTCGTCGCCCACTGCTACCAGTACGAGCGCGGCGCCAGCACCTGGGTGATGGAGACCGACCCGGAGACCTTCGCCCGCGCCGGCCTGGAAGGCATGAGCGAGTCTGAGGGCGCCGCCTACCTAGAGGGCGTGTTCCGGGACGAGCTCGCCGGCCACCCCCTCATCACCAACCGCTCGCTCTGGCGCCGCTTCCCGATGCTGCGCTGCCGCCGCTGGTCGCGCGACAACCTCGTCCTTCTCGGCGACGCGAAGGCCACCGCGCATTTCTCCATCGGCTCCGGCACGAAGCTCGCGATGGAGGATGCCATCCACCTCCACGCCGCCTTCGCGGCGGGCGGCGGCGTCACCGACTGCCTCGCGCGCTTCGAGGGCGCGCGGCGCGAGGAGGTGGAGAAGACGCAGCACGCCGCCGACGTCTCCCTCGTCTGGTTCGAGCACGTCCGCCGCTTCTGGCACATGCCGGCCGCCCGCTTCGCCTTCGGCGTGATGACGCGATCCAAGGCCATCACCTGGGACAACCTCGCCCTCCGCGCGCCGGCGTTCGTGGCGGAGAGCAAGGCCGTCTTCGCCGAGGATGTCGCGGCGACGGGTCTCGCGCCGGTGCAGGACGCCCCGCCGCTCTTCCAGCCCCTCGCCCTGCGCGGCATGACGCTCGCCAACCGCGTCGTGGTCTCCCCCATGTGCCAGTATTCCGCCACCGACGGCCTCCCGGACGACTGGCACCTCATGCACTACGGCGCCCGCGCCACCGGCGGCGCCGGCCTCATCTTCACGGAGATGACCTGCGTCTCCCCGGAGGCCCGGATCACCCCCGGCTGCACCGGCCTGTGGAACGATGCGCAGGAAGCGGCCTGGACGCGCATCGTCGCCTTCGTCCATGCCCACGGCGACAGCCGCATCGCCCTGCAACTCGGCCACGCCGGCCAGAAGGGCGCGACGAAGCTGATGTGGGAGGGCATGGACCGCCCGCTGCCGGACGGCGCATGGCCCATCGTCTCCGCCTCCCCCATCCCCTACTTCCCGGAGAGCCAGGTCCCGCGCGAAGCCACCCGCGCCGACATGGATTCCATCCGCGACGCCTTCGTCGCCTCGGCCGAACGCGGCGCCCGCGCCGGCTTCGACATGCTCGAACTGCACTGCGCCCACGGCTACCTCCTCGCCGCCTTCCTCTCCCCGTTGCTGAACCGCCGCGCCGATGAATACGGCGGATCGCTCGGGAACCGCCTGCGCTACCCGTTGGAGGTCTTCCGCGCCCTCCGCGCCGCCTGGCCCACCGAGCGCCCGATGTCCGTCCGCATCTCCGCCACCGACTGGGCGGAGGGCGGCATCACCGAGGACGAATCCCTCGCCATCGCCCGCGCCTTCGCCGCCGAGGGCTGCGACCTGCTCGACGTCTCCACCGGCCAGACGGTGGCCGACAGCGCCCCGCACTACGGGCGCATGTTCCAGGTCCCCTGGTCCGACCTGATCCGCAACGAGGCGGGGGTCGCCACGATGTGCGTCGGCTCCATCACCTCCGCCGACCAGGCGAACACCATCCTCGCCGCGGGCCGCGCCGACCTCGTCGCCCTCGCCCGCCCCCACCTCACCGATCCGTCCTTCACCCTCCACGCCGCCGCGAGATACGGCGTCCGCGGCGTGTCCTGCCCGCCGCAGTATCGCTGGGGCAACGACGCCCTGCTGCGGAACGCCGCGCGCGAGGAGGCCGATCTGCTGGAGCTGAAGCGGAAGGCCCGTCCGAAGCGCCACGAGACGCCGTCACGCCCGTCGCCGCCCGCGTCCACGCTGGCCCGCGCGGCGGAGTGACGCGACACGGGATCGTCACGACACCATCCGGCAACTCCATCCGCGACTCGTCGTTCCCCTGGCCTTCGCAAAGGAATTCCGGATGGAGGGCGAGCAGCCCCGCGAGATCGTGCTGCCCCTGCTGGAGGAAACCCTCCGCATCGGGAAGCGCGCCGTCGAGACCGGCCGCGTCCGCGTGGACCTCTCCACCGACGTGGTGGAGGAGATCCTGCGCGAAACGCTTCGGACCCGCCGCGCCGAGGTGACCCGGGTCCCCGTCGGGGCGACGGTGACCGAGATCCCGCGCATCCGTCAGGAAGGGGACGTCGTCATCGTCCCCGTCGTCGAGGAGGTCCTCGTCGTCGAGAAGCGCCTCGTCCTCCGCGAGGAAATCCACCTCCGCCTCATCGAATCCGAGGAGGAGGTGGTGCACCCCGCCACGCGTCGCGTCCAATCCGCGATCGTCCAACGCCTGCCACCCAACCCGACCCGAGAGGAGTAGACGCATGAAGCGTGTCATCACCGGCCTGTTCGACAGCCGAGCCGAGGCCGAGGCCGTCGTCGCCCACCTGAAGCAGCACGACGGGATCTCCGCTGGCAGCATCCGCATCCACGGCGTGGACGCAACGACGACCACCACCACCGCCACGACCGAGGACAAGGGCTTCTGGGCCTCCCTCCGCGACGTCTTCGTCGCCGACGAGGATCGCTACGCCTACTCCGAGGGCATCCGCCGCGGCGGCTTCGTCGTCTCCGCCGAGGTGGACGAGACCCTCATCGACCACGCCATGGACGTGTTCGAGGAGCACGGCGCGGTGGACCTCGACTCCCGCGAGACCGAGTGGCGCAAGTCCGGCTGGACCGGCTACACGGCGCAGGCTGCCGCGATGCCGACCACGCCGGCCATGGCGGGCGTCGCCACCACCGCGACGGCGTCCACGACGCCGACGATGGGTGTCGCCAGCCGCGTCGAGGGCGAGGAGGTCATCCCCGTCGTTGAGGAGACGCTTCGCGTTGGCAAGCGCGAGATCGACCGCGGCCGCATCCGCGTCCGCTCCTACGTCGTCGAGACGCCGGTGAGCGAGTCCATCACGTTGCGGAACGAGACCGTGTCCATCGAGCGTCGCTCCGTGGACCTGCCGCTCTCCGCGGCGGATGACGCCTTCCGCGAGCGCACCATCGAGGCGGTGGAGCATGACGAGGAAGCCGTCGTCTCGAAGGACGCGCGCGTCCGCGAGGAACTCGTGATCCGCAAGGATGTCGACCAGCGCACCGAGACCGTGACCGACACGGTCCGTCGCACCGAGGTCGAGGTCGAGGACGACCGCACCGCCGGCACCACCGTCACCGGGACGACCGTCACGGGGACCTCGACCACGGGCACCCGCCGCACCTGATCGCCCGCTCCGCGACGGGGGGGTCGCGACCGAGAGGTCGCGGCCCCCTTCGCGCGTTCAGGCCCCGATCGCCTCCAGCACCGCCGCCGCCGCCGCCTCGCTCGGCGTCTCGCCCCCCGGCGGCCGCAGCATTCCCAGCACCGACCCGAAGCCCGCCCGCTGGTCCGCCGCCGCGGTCCCGCCCTCCAGTAGCCCCCCGACGGCGTCCGCCAGCAGGTCCGGTCGGCACCGCTCCTGGATGAACTCAGGGATGACCGGCGCGTCGGCCAGCAGGTTGACGATGCTCGCGTGGGGCACCTTCACCAGCCGCCGCACGATCGCGGCCGTGACCGGATTGACCCGGTAGGCGACCGCCATCGGCACCCCGGCCAGCGCCACCTCCAGCGACGACGTTCCGGACTTCACCAGTCCCGACGACGCCGCGGCGTAGGCATCGTGCTTGTCCCCGAGGTCGCGCACGAGGATCGGGGCCGACGACCACCCCGCGGCGGTCGCCCGCACCGCCTCCTCCACGGGCCCCGCCAGCGGCACCACGGGACGCAGCCCCGGATGCCGCGCCGCCAGCAGCCGCAGCGTCTCCCCGAAGACCGGCAGGAGGCGCCGCACCTCCGACCGCCGGCTGCCCGGCATCACCAGCACCACGCGCTCCTCCGGCCGCACGCCGTGCCGGGCCCGGAACCGTGCCGCGTCCCCGCGATCCGCCCCGCTCTCCAGCACCGGGTGCCCGACGAAGGTCACGGGGATGCCCGCCCGTTCGAAGAACGGCGCCTCGAACGGCAGGAGCGCGAGGATGCGATCCACCCGGTGGGCGATCTCCGTCACCCGCCCCGGCCGCCACGCCCAGACCTGCGGCGCGACGTAGTGCACCACCGGCACGCCCAGCGGCTTCACCCGCGCCGCCAGCCGCATGGTGAAGCCGGGACTGTCGATCGTCACCACCACGGCGGGACGGCGGGCCGCCACGTCCGCCGCGGTCTCCCGCAGCCGGCGGGCCAGCCGCCGGAGGTTCGGCAGCACCTCCAGCAGCCCCATCAGCGCCAGCTCGTGCATCGGGAACAGGCTGGGCATCCCCGCCTCCGCCATCCGCTCCCCGCCGACGCCCGCGAAGGCGACGTCCGGCCGCCGTTCCCGCAGCCGCGCCATCAGCCGCGCGCCGAGGACGTCGCCCGACGATTCCCCCGCGACGAGGTAGACGAGCGTCACGCGAACACCGCCGCCCGCGGCTTCGGGAAGGGCCGGCGGGGCCAGTCCGCGTGATTCCGCACCGCCCCGTCACGTCGCACCGCGTCGATCCGCGCCGGATCGAGGTCGGCGAAGATCCACCCCGGCGCATCCGGGACTCCCTCCGCGATCACCCCGTCCTCCGGGAAGCCGCGATCCGCCGGCCCGAACACCGCCGCCGTTCCCCGGTTCTCGTCCAGCGCGGCCGACCACGGCGCGGCGCCCACCGTCGGCGCCACCGCCACGAAGCACTGGTTCTCCACCGCCCGCGCCGCCGCGGTCAGCCGCACCCGGTTGTAGCCGTGCGGCGTGTCCGTGCAGGTCGGCACGAGGACGAGCCACGCCCCCGCCTCGACCTGGGCCCGCGCGTGCTTCGGGAACTCGATGTCGTAGCAGATCGAGACCCCGATCCGCCCCCACGGCGTCTCGAACACGCTCGGCACCGCCCCGCCGGAGATGCTCCAGCGCTCGCTCTCGAACCGTGTCATCACCACCTTGTCCTGGAACGCCATGCGCCCGTCCGGCGCGATCACCGGCGATCGGTTGAGCACGGCGCCGCCGGTTCCACGCATCGGCAGGCTGCCGGGCACCACCCAGAGACCGGTGTGCCGGGCCGCCGCGCGCATCGCCTCCAGGATCGCCGGCGCCGCCTCCACCATGGCCGCCAGTTCGGCCGCCTCGTCAGGGCAGGCGGTGCCGGCCAGGGCCGCCCCCAACTCGACCGGCGCGTATTCCGGCATGACCACCATCCCTGCCCCGGCCGCACGGGCCTCCTCCAACAGCCGGTCCATTTTCGCGGCATAGGCCGCGACCCCGCGCGGCCGCTCCACCGGGTAGGCCAGAACGCCGAGCCGGAGGACCGTCACGCCAGCCGCCTCGCCCAGAAGTCCATGACGTGCGGCACGACCCCGCCGCCCACCTCGCGCCACGCCATCTCGCCGGTCATCCCCGGCAACCGTTCATACCCCCGCGCCCGCCAGAAGCGGTCGAGCGTTCCGGCCCCTGCCGGCCTTCGCGGGTCGTCCGCGTCCCGCCGCACCGCGCAGAACGCCGCCCGGTCGGCCCGCAGCGCCCGCGCGTGCGCCTCCCGCGCCGCGAAGAAGGCCACGCCGATCCCCTGCCCGCGGAACGCCGGCAGCAGCACCGATTCTCCGAAGTAGCAGGTGGTTCCGACATCCAGTTCCGCGGCAAGGGCCGCGTTCCGCACCACCCCGTGCGCCTCCGCCATCGGCTGGCACGTCGCGGCCCCCACCACCGCCCCGCCCGCCCGCGCCAGCACGACCGCCGCCCCGGGGCTCTCCGCGTAGGCCCGCAGGTAGCGTTCCTCGTAACCGTCCTCGGCGTCGTAGAGGTAGGGCCAGTCCCGGAACACCCGCGCCCGCAGCGCCGCCACGGCCGGCAGGCACGGGCGCAGCGCCGCGCCCGTCACCGTCTCGACCACCGGCTGGATGTCCGTCATCGCCGCCTGCATAGGCGCGCCCGGCGGGCGGCGAAAGCGCCTGGACCAAGCGGGCCTCCTGGCAGGCCGGGAGGCGGCGGCGACGCCCCCGCACAGTCGCGTCCCGGCGTGCGGGCGGGCCGCCGCCTCACATCATCGGCGTGTAGCGCGCCATCTCCACGAAGATGTCGCGCACCGCGGTGCCGAGGGACCGGTTGATCTCCTCCAGGTTCGCCACCGCCTCGATGCGCGGCGCGGCGGCGTCCAGCGCGTCGGGCGCGAGGATCAGCGGCAGCAGCCCCGCCGCCCGCACGATCCCCAGCAGGAGCGAGTCGCGCGGCTCGGGGATCGCGTCGCGGAAGATTACGTCCATCAGCCGCGCCTTCACCTCCTGCTCCTCCTTGTCGGAGATCACGGGGTAGCGCCGTTCCGGGAAGATCCAGAGGAACCGCCCTTCCTCCTGCCGCAGGATGCCGCGCGACACGAGCCGCGCGAGGATGGCGTCCCGGTGCGCGTCCGCGTCGCGCGCCAGCACCTCGATCCAGCGCCGCGAATCCGTCGGCTCGTCGTCGGCGCCGCCGCGCCGGGGAGGGGAGGGGGGCTCCGCCGCGATGCGCGCCAGGGACCCGTCCAGCAGGGCGTCGCCCGTCGGCGTCGCGTCCGTCACGAACAGCCGCTGCGGGTCGGTGTCCACCCGCCCCTGCAGCGCCAGTTCCGACAGGATCGCCGCCGCGATCGCGAAGTTCGATGTGGGCCCGGCCCCTTCGTTCAGCCGCCCGGTCCGGTCGTCGAGCATGAGGAGGAGCAGTTCCTCCGGTAACGTCAGCGGCATGGCCCATCCCCCGGATCGCGCGGGGAGGGAAGCCCGCGCCCCGCCGCCCCGTCAACGCCCGTAGAGCGTGGCCGGATCGGCCAGCACCGGTGCCAGAGCCGCCATCGCCCCGTCCCGCAACCCCCAGGAGAAGCAGGACCGCCGGCCCGTGTGGCAGGCCACCCCTTCCTGCTCGACCACCGCCAGCACCGCGTCCCCGTCGCAGTCCAGCCGCAGGTCCAGCAGGTGCTGCACCTGCCCGGAGGTTTCCCCTTTCCGCCACAGCGCGCCGCGGGACCGGCTGAAGTAGGTGACGCGCCCCGTCGCCAGCGTCTCCTCCACCGCCTCGGCGGTCATCCAGGCAAGCATCAGCACCTCCCCCGTCCCCCGCGCCTGGGCGATGGCGGCCACCAGCCCGTTCGCGTCCGCCCGCAGCGCCGCGATGAAGGCGGCGCGCGCAGCGGCGTCGGGCGCCACCCAGGGCGGCAGGTCGGCGGGACGGGTGGGGACGGCGGCCATGCCCCCCTATATGCTGCGGCGATGCACCACGCGACGGACCACGTTGACCGGGATCGCGCCGTCGCGGTGGCGGAGGCGACCTGCGCCCGCCGCGGCGCCCAGCTGACGCCGCTGCGCCGCCGCGTCCTGGAGATGGTCCTCGAAGCCGACGCCCCGGTCGGCGCCTACGCCCTCCTCGACCGCCTTCGCGCCGAACGCCCTGGCGCCGGGCCGCCGACGGTCTATCGCGCCCTCGATTTCCTCCTGGACCAGCGGCTCATCCACAAGGTGGAACGCCTCAATGCCTTCCTCCCCTGCATCGAGGCCGGGCACGCGCACGATCACGATCACGCCCACCAGTTCCTCATCTGCCGGGGCTGCGGGCGGACGACGGAACTCTCCGACCCCGGGGTGGCCGCCGCGGTCGCCGCCGCCGCCGACGCCGCGGGTTTCCACCCCGCCGCCGCCACCGTGGAGGTCGAGGGGACCTGCGCGACCTGCGCCGCGGCCTGAGAACGCGGCGCAAGGGGTATCGGCGCCCCTCGCATCCCCTGCTACACCCGCCCCTCCGATCCCGCCCCCCGAGGGAAGCCCGATGACCCCCACCCGCCGCTCCGTCCTCGCCGCCGCCGCGATCCTGCCGTTCGGCTTCCGCGCCGAGGCGCAGCCCGCCGCCCCCGTCGGCCCGCTGGTCCGCAAGCCCATCCCCTCCACCGGGGAGATGATCCCGGTGGTCGGCCTCGGCACCGCCCGCCGCTACGAGAGCGCGCGCACCGAGGAGGATCTCGGCCCGCTGCGCGAGACCATCGGCCGCTTCCAGCGGGAGGGCGGCTTCGCCATGGACACCTCCCCCACCTACGGGGTGGCCGAACCCGTGATGGGGCAGCTGGTCGCCGAACTGAACATCCGCCCTTCCCTCTTCCTCGCGACGAAGGTCGCCGTGGACAACAAGGAACAGGGCCGCGCCCAGATCGAGCAGTCCTTCCGCAACCTGCGGACGGACAGGATCGACCTCATCGCCGTCCACAACTTGCGCGACGTGGCGGACGAGATGGCGACGCTGCGCGACCTGAAGGCCGCCGGCCGCATCCGCTACGTCGGCATGACCACCTCCTTCGACCGGCAGTACGCGGATTTCGAGGCGGTGATCCGTCGTGAACGCCCCGACTCCATCCAGATCGACTACGCGCTGGACGACCGCAACTCCGCCGACCGCGTCATCCCCGCCGCCGGCGACCTCGGCATCGCGGTGTACATCAACCTCCCCTTCGGCCGGTCGCGGCTGTTCAATGCGGTGGGCAACCGCCCGCTCCCCGAATGGGCCGCGGAGTTCGACTGCGCGACCTGGGCGCAGTTCTTCCTGAAATACGTCGTCTCCCACCCCGCCGTGACCTGCGCCAAGCCCGGCATGGCCCAGGCCCGCTACGTCACCGACAACCTCGGCGCGGCCCGCGGCCGCATGCCGGACGCCGCCACCCGCCGCCGCATGGAACAGTTCATCGATGCCCTCTGACGCCGCCGCGCCGGGCGGGGTGGGGTTCCGCCTCCTCCGCCGCGTGGTGGACGTGCGGCGCGAGGAGCTGGGCGCCGTCCTCTGGTCCTGGCTCTTCGTCTTCTCGCTGTTCCTCTCCTACTCCGTCCTGCGCCCGATCCGCGACGAGATGGGCGTCGCCGGCGGCGTGCGGAACCTCCCCTGGCTGTTCACCGGCACGCTCATCGCGATGCTCGCGCTGCAACCGCTCTACGGCTTCGCCGTGCGCCGGCTGCCGCGGGACCGCTTCATCGCCCTGACCTACCGCTTCTTCATGCTGAACATCCTCCTGTTCATGGCGCTGCTGGCCTGGGGCCCGGCGGAATGGAACGTCTGGGTCGGCCGCGCCTTCTTCATCTGGGTCTCGGTCTTCAACCTCTTCGTCGTCTCGGTCTTCTGGTCCTTCGTCGTTGACGCCTTCGATTCGGAACAGGGCAAGCGCCTGTTCGGCCTGCTGGCGGCCGGCGCGACGGTCGGCGCCATCGCCGGCTCGTCGCTCACCGCCGGCTTCGTCGAGCGCCTCGGCCAGGCGCCGCTGCTGCTGATCTCCATCGCCTTGCTGGAGGTCGCGGTCTTCGCCGCGAAGCACCTCGCCCGCATCTCCGAGGGCTTCCGCCACCCCGCGGGCCACGGCGACGTCCGCCAGCCCGTCGGCGGCGGCATCCTGTCGGGCGTGACGCACACCCTCCGCTCCCCCTACCTCCTCGGCATCTCCGCCTTCATCCTGCTCTACGCCGTCACCTCCACCTTCCTCTACTTCCAGCAGGCGAGCATCGCGGAGACCGGCTTCACTGACCGCCGCGCCCGCACCGCCTTCTTCGCCGAGGTGGACCTCTGGGTGAACGTCCTCACCCTCGTCTGCCAGGTGTTCCTCACCGCGAGGATCCTGGCCTTCGCCGGCGTCGCCATCACCCTCGCCGCCCTGCCCTTCTTCGCCGTCATCGGCTTCGGCGTCCTCGCGGCGGCGCCGAGCGTGGCGGCGATCGTGGTGGTGCAAGTGGCCCGGCGCGTCGGCAACTTCGCCCTCGCCCGCCCCACCCGCGAACTCCTCTTCACGGTCCTGCCGCGGGAGGACCGCTACAAGGCGAAGAACTTCATCGACACGGTGGTCTACCGCGGCGGGGATCAGGTGGGCGCCTGGGCCTATGCCGGCCTCGGCGCGCTCGGCCTCGGACTGACCGGCATCTCCGTCGTGGCGATCCCGCTCTCCGCCATGTGGCTCGCCATCGCCTACTGGCTCGGCCGTCAGCAGGAGGCGAGCGCTGCCCTGATCGAGGGCGCCCCGCCCGCCGCGGCGGTCCCCCGACCCGCCTGATCCCCTACCGCGGCAGGGCGTCCAGCCCTGCCGCGAGGTCGGCGATGAGGTCGTCCACGTCCTCCAGCCCGATGTGCAGACGCACCGCCGGCCCGCCGAGCGCCGGGTCGCTCGCGGTCCGCACGACCGACGGCGCCGTGGGCAGCGCGAGGCTCTCGTAGCCGCCCCAGGACGCGCCGATCCCGAACAACCGCAGCCCGTCCACGAAGCGCTCCGCATCCGCCTCCGACCACCGGGGACGCAGCACCACCCCGAACAGCGAGCACGGCCCGGAGAAGTCGCGCGCGTAGATCGCGTGCCCCGGATGCGACGGCAGCGCGGGGTGCAGCACCCGCAGCACCTCCGGCCGCCCCTCCAGCCACCGCGCCACCGCCAGCCCCGCCTCCCCCTGCGCCCGCAGCCGCACCGGCAGGGTCCGCAGCCCTCGCAGGCACAGCCACGCATCGTCCGGCGAGGCGAACTGCCCGAGCTGCGACGCCGCCCCCCGCACCGCGACCCAGTCCTCCGCCGTGTTCACGGTCGCGGACCCCAGCAGGATGTCGGAATGCCCGCCCGCATACTTCGTCAGCGCCTGGATCGAGACATCGACCCCGTGCGCGAAGGGCTGGAAGGTGTGGAACCCCCAGGTGTTGTCCATCAGCACCTTCGCCCCGGCATCGTGCGCCGCGCGGGCGAGGGCCGGCACGTCCTGCACCTCGAAGGTATGGCTTCCCGGGCTCTCCAGGTAGACCACGCGCGTGTTTCCGCGGATCAGCGCCCGCATCCCCGCCTCGTCCACCGTGGGGTCGTAGAACTGGGTCTCGATCCCCCACCCCGTCATCAGCCCGCCCGCGAGGCTCCGCGCCGGCCCATACACGCTGTCCGGCATGAGGCAGTGGTCGCCCGCCTTGAGGTAGGCCAGCAGCGGCACCGCCACCGCCGCCAGCCCCGTCCCGAGGATGACCGCCCGGGTCCCACCCTCGATCTCCGCGATCATGTCCTCCAACGCATGGTGGGTCGGGCCGCCCTGGGTGCCGTAGGTCAGGATCTGCTCGAAGCGCCGTGGCGCCGCGGCCTTGCGCCCCTCGCAGGTCTCGAACAGCACGGTGGAGCCGCGATGGACCGGCGGGTTGACGAAGCCGTGCGCCTTCGCCCCCGGCCGCCCGCCATGGGACATCCGGGTGGCGAACCCGTCCCGCCGCCCGCGCGGCGCGGCGTCATCCGGCATGGGCGGGCCCCGTCGCCTTCGGTGTCTCGTCCCGCATCGCCCACTCCGTCCACGACCCGTCGTAGACCGAGCCTTCCGGCAGCCCCGCCTCCAACAGCCCGAGCGCCAGCACGCAGGCGGTGACGCCGGAGCCGCAGGACAGCACCACCGGCCGCTCCCCGTCCGCCCCCGCCGCCGCGAAGCGCGCCCGCAGCGTCTCCCGCGGCAGCATCGTTCCGTCGACCGCCAGCAATTCCGTGAACGGGATGTTCCCGGCCCCCGGCATGTGCCCGGACGGCAGCCCCGGCCGCGGTTCCGCCGCCGTCCCCTCGAACCGCCCCTTCGCCCGGGCGTCGAGGATCAGCGCCTCCCCCCCGCCCTGCCGCACGATCCGCTTCACGTCCCCGATCCCGCGCAGCCGGTCCGCCCGGAAGTCCGGCACGAAGGTCGCGGCGGCGGGGGAGGGGGCGTCCCCCGTCACGACCGGTCGCCCCTCCCGCCGCCACTTCGGCAGCCCGCCATCCAGCACGAAGGCGTTCTCGTGCCCGAACAGCCGCATCATCCACCACCCCCGCGCCGCCGCCCGCAGCCCGTGCACGTCGTAGAACACCACCCGGGAGGCGTTGGAGACGCCGCGCGCCCCCAGCATCCGCGCGAACCGTGCGGGCGAGGGCACCATGTGCGGCAGGTCCGCATCCGGGTCGGATATCGCGTCCACGTCGAAGATGCGCGCGCCCGGAACATGCGCCTCCCGGAACGCCGACACCCGGTCCCCCGCCTCGTTCGGCAGGAACAGGGTGCAGTCGAACACCACGAGGCCGGGCGAGCCCAGTTCGGATGCCAACTGATCCGTGCCGATGAGGGATGTCATGCCGTCGCGCTCCTCCGCTCACGCGCCGTCCGGGCCGCGAGGTGTCCCGCGAGCCGGCGGGCCGCGGGGGACACGTAGGGTGCCGCGAGATGCTCCGCGATGAAATCCGCCTCCGGCCGATTCAGCCGGTCGAGTTCCGCCTTCGCCTCCTCGAACCCGTCCTGCTCCCGCGCGCGGCGGCCGAGGGGCGCCCGGACGGCCGCGCCGTTGTCGTGCGGCACCGGCCGGCCGGGCGCGGCGACGCCCGCCACCTCGGCGACCGCCGCCACGAAGCCGTCCAGGTCGCCCGTCCGGCCCAGCACGAAGCGTCGCTGCGACGCCGTCGACCAAGCCAAGTCCGGTTCCGCGGTGCCGAAGGCGTATCGCAGTTGGGCCAGGATGACGCGCGACCGGAAGGTGTCGGAGCCCCGCACCGCGTCGAGGAAGGTCACGTCGCGGAGCGCCCCGTGGAGATGGTGCACCGGCCTCGCCCGCACGTAGTCGTAGAGCGAGACGGCACGGGCGGTGGGATCGCGCAGCACGCTCGCGAGCACCACCCGCTCCCGCGGGAGCGAACGCACGAGGGGGTGGCGGGCGTCGTAATGGCCCATGCAGCACAGCAGGTCGTCCCAGGCGCCGGCCCGCTCCCAGCACGGTATCTCGCCGCGGCGATGGCGCGGGAGCGATCGCCCCTCCTGGCCAACCGACCTTTCCGGCCCGAAGAGGCCGGCGAGGGCGACGCGGAGCGAACTCCCCCCGGTCTTGGGAACGTGCATGAACATCACGAGGGGCCGATCCGGGGAAGGCGTGGGGGCGGGCGCCACGGTCACGCCAAGACGATGTGGATGCGGCGGTTCTGCCGCCCCTTGCTCTCCATCTTCACCACCTCCACCCGCCCGATCTCCGAGGTGCGGCGCACGTGGGTGCCGCCGCAGGGCTGGAGGTCCACCGGCGCCGCCTCCGGCCCGATCCGCACGAGCCGCACGTGCCCGGCGCCACGGGGGGGCTGCACCGACAGGGTCCGCACCAGGCCCGGGTTGGCGTCGAGTTCCGCCTCGGTGATCCAGCGTTCCCCGATCTCGTGATCGGCCGCGATCAGCTCGTTCAGGCGCTCCGTCACCCATTCCTTCGCCGGCGGCTCCGGCAGGTCGAAGTCGAGCCGCGACTTCTCCGCCCCGATCTGGTTGCCGGTGGCGTAGATGCCGGGCATCGCGGCGCACAGCAGGTGCAGGGTGGTGTGCATCCGCATGTGCCGGTGCCGCCTCTCCCAGTCCAACGCCGCCGTCACCGTGGTCCCGATGGGCGGTGGGACGGCCCCGGGCGCCAGGCCGTGGCCCGCGCCCCCCACCCGCCCCCTCACCCTGGCGGCCCCCCCCCCCGCGCCCCCCCGCCCCCGCCGCACCCCCCAGGCGCCCCGCAGCCCCCCCGCCCCCCGGCA
>CAXVWQ010000148.1:0-17998 GCA_964263755.1 Roseomonas sp.
GCCGCACGAACGACTTCTTCGACGGCGGCACCCTCGCCACCGGCACCCTCGTCGCCGCCGCCACGCCGGAGATCGCGGACACCCTCGCCGCCCTGCTCGGCCAGCCCCTGGCGCCGCCGCCGCCCCTCCGCTAACCGCCCCCGGCAACCCCGGAGGACGCGATGTCCGACCAGATCACCCCCGTCGTCGGCCTCATCGGCGGTTCCGGCCTCTACGACATCGAGGGGCTGGAGGACCGCGCGTGGCGCCGCGTCGAATCCCCCTGGGGCGCCCCCTCCGACGACCTGCTGTTCGGAACGCTGGCAGGCACCCGCTGCGTCTTCATGCCGCGCCACGGCCGCGGCCACCGCATCCCGCCCTCCGAACTGAACTACCGCGCCAACATCGACGTCCTGAAGCGCGCGGGCTGCACCGACATCCTCTCCCTCTCCGCCGTCGGCTCCCTCGACGGCTCGCTCCCCCCCGGCACCTTCGTCATCCCGGACCAGTTCGTGGACCGCACCTTCGCCCGGAAGAAGTCCTTCTTCGGGACGGGCTGCGTCGCCCACGTCTCCGTCGCCCACCCCGTCTGCCCCCGCCTCGGCGACGCGCTGGAAGCCGGCTGCCGCGACCTAGGCCTGCCCCACCGACGCGGCGGCACCTACCTCGTCATGGAGGGCCCGCAAGTCTCCACGAAGGCGGAATCCGAACTCTACCGCGCCTGGGGCTGCCACGTGATCGGCATGACCAACATGCCCGAGGCGAAACTCGCCCGGGAGGCGGAGCTTTGCTACGCGACCGTCGCGATGGTGACGGATTTCGACTGCTGGCACCCCGACCACGACCACGTCACGGTCGATGCGGTGGTGAAGGTGCTGCTGGCGAACGCCGCCAACGCCAAGGCGCTCGTCCGGGCCGTGGTGCCGCGGGTCGGCGCCCCGCGCGGCCCGTGCCCGGCGGGCTGCGACCGCGCGCTGGAAGCGGCGATCGTCACCGCCCCGGAACACCGCGACCCCGCGCTGATGGCGAAGCTCGACGCGGTGGCGGGGCGCGTCCTGGCGCGGGCGTAGGGCGCCGTCCCTACTTTTCCCGGCGTATCATGATGAAGGTCACGACGGCCCAGGCGAGGATGATCAGCGGTGCCGCGCCGAAGGCGTAGATTGCCGCGTCGTTCATTCTTCCAGTCCTTTCAGCAACACGCTGCCCAGCCGATTGAGGGCGATGCCGACGATAAACCAGAGGATGGTCGCCGCGAAGAACAACGCGGGATGGGTGGGAGAGGGGCACCGGCGAAGAAGGAGGTCGCCGGCGCGATACCGCCGATAGCTAAACAGGCCGTCGAGGCCCGGTCGTGACTGGCCGCCAGATACTTCAGCCGCTCGTTCCGGACGACCTTGTTCATCGCGCGCGACGCCCTTCCTAACCCCCCGCCACCACCACGAACCCGATCGACGTGACCACGTGCCCCGCCAGTTCCAGGCGCAGGTGCGGCGTCACCGGGCGCGGCATGAACCAGGGCTCGTGCTCGTAGGGCGGCAGGTCCACGAAGCCGTCCAGCACGCGGTCGCCCACCGCGTAGTCCACCGGCAGCATGCGATGGCCCGCCGCCTCCAGCCGGTCGCCCAGCGCCTCGATGTGGCGGCGCTGGTAGAGGACCGTGCCGCCGGTCTCCAGCGTCGACCCCTCCGGGTTCATGTTGAACTCGGTGGTGTGCACGGCGATGCCGCCGGGGCGGAGGCAGCGCATCGCCTCCACCACGAAGTCGGCGCCGCGTTCGAGGGAGCCGCAGTGCTCGAGGGAGCAGACGGACCAGAGGAAGTCGAAGCCCGACCCGCCGCGCGCGTCGAGGTCGGCGGGGATGGCGGTCATGTCCACGGCGCGGAGGGAGACGTGGCGGCGGAACAGCTCCTCGTCCACGACCTCCGGCTTGAACAGCGCGGTCTCCCGCCCGCCGTGCTGGTTCGTCGCGATCCAGTCGCGGGCGCGGGGGTCGTCCTCCGGCAGGTCGGTCGCCAGCACGTCCACGCCGCAGGAGGCGAAGAAGGCGGGAAGCCACTCGTCCCCCACCGCGAAGCCGATGCCGCGGCGGCCTTCGGCGAGCATGCCGCGCTCATACAGCATCTGGACGGCGTAGCAGTCCTCCCAGAGCTTGCGGTGATACAGTGGCATCAGCTTCATCTGGGCGCACCAGAAGCGCAGCCAGTCGGATTCGATGTCCTCCTGCCGGCACAGCCGCCCGGCGAAGCCCGTGCGGGAGGGGGCGGCGGGCTTCGGCGCCCCCTCCCCCGCCAGCGCGTGCGCGTAGTGCTGCGCCGCGAGCGCCGAGCCCAGCACCTTCACGTCCCAGTCGGCGATGCGGGACCGCAGGGCGCGCCGGGACGCCTCCGGGTCTGGCCGGGCGGGGCGGAACCAGCGCTTCACCCGGCGGATCATGCGCCGCCCGCCACGATCGCGAAGCCGACGGAGGTGCAGACGTGGCCGAGGACGGAGAGCCGCAGGTGGGGGGTGGTGGAGATGGGAAGGGGCCAGTCCGCGTTGGGATAGGGGGGCAGGTCCACGAAGGCGTCGAGCACGCCGCCGCCCACGCCCCAGTCCATCGGCAGCATGCGGTGGCCGGCCGCCGCGAGGCGGTCCCCCAGGGCCTCCAGGTGGCGGCGCTGAAACAGGACGGTGCGGCCCGCCTCGATGGTGGGGCCGTTCGCGGCGAGGTTGAACTCGGTGGTGTGCACGGCGATGCCGCCGGGGCGGAGGCAGCGCATGGCGTTCACCACGAAATCCAGCCCGGCGGCGATGCTGCCGCAGTGTTCGAGGGAGCAGACCGACCAGACGAGGTCGAAGTCGCCGTGCAGGTCGGCGGGGATGGCGTTCATGTCCACCGACCGCAGCGCGACGCGCTCGGCGAACCCCTCCTCGTCGATGAGGCCGGGCTTGTGGATCGTCGCGACCTCCCCGCCATGCTGCCCCGTGCCGACCCACGGGCGCGCGTCCTCGTGCCCGGCGTCGAGGTCGGTCGCCAGCACGTCCAGGCCGTTGGCGGCGAGGAAGGAGGGTATCCACTCCGCCCCCACCGCGAAGCCGAGGGCGCGTGCGCCGGGGCGCAGCGCGCCGAGGTCGTGCATCTGCTGCAGGGCGTAGCAATCCTCCCAGACCTTGCGGTGGTAGAGGGGCACGAAGCCGATGCGGCCGCACCAGTGCCGCAGCCACGCCGCCTCGATGTCCTCCTGCCGGCAGAGGCGGCCGCCGAGGTCCATCGTCACCGGGTCGGGCGGGCGAGGGGCGTCGAAGCCCGCGACACCCGTCTCGTACAGCCGGGCGGCGAGCCAGGAGCCCATGACCTTCGTGTTCCACGCCGCCAGCTGCGCCTCGCGCGCCGCCGGCGCCGCGTCCGCCCCCGTCGCGCCCCGGAGGGTGCGGCGCAGGGTGCGGAGGGCGGCGCCGAGCGCGTGACGCGGGCGGCGCCCGCCTCCCTCGGCCATGCGGGTCAGGAGTCCAGGCGGATGCCGAGTTCCCGGATCAGCGGGCGCCACACCGCGTTGTCGCGGCGCGTGAACTCGGCGAACCCGGCGGGGGACATGGCGGCGTTCTCGATGCCGAGGGTGCGGTAGCGGGCCTGCATCTCCTCCGACTCCACCGCGCGGTTCAGCTCAGCGTTGAGGCGGGCGACGACCGGGCCGGGGGTGGCGGCGGCGACCGCGAGGCCCTGCCAGCCGTAGGCCACGGCATCCGTGCCGAGTTCGCGGGCGGTCGGCACGTCCCCCGCGGAGGGGGAGCGGGCCTCGCTCATCACCAGCAGGGTGCGGACGCGGTTGTCGCGGATGAAGGGGATGCCGGTGGCGCAGTCGATCACGACGGAATCGACGTTGCCCGCCAGCAGGTCCTGCATCGCCGCGGGGCCGCCGCGGTAGGGGACGTGGGTGGTCTCGAACCCGCCGGCGACGCGGCGCTTGAGGTATTCCATCGCGAGGTGGTGGGGGGAGGCGACGGCCGGCGTGCCGTAGTTCAGCGCCCGCGCCCGCGTGGCGGTCAGGTATCCCGCGAAGTCGCGGACCGGGCTGTCCGGGCGGACGACGAGGAACAGGGGGAAGCGCCCGATGAAGCCGATGCCCGCGAGGTCGCGGTCGGGGTCGTAGGGCAGGCGGGAATACAGCGCGGCGTTGTAGCCGATGATGCCGTTGTCCACGTGCAGCACGGTGTAGCCGTCGGCGGGGGCGCGCACGACGGTCTCGGCGGCGAGCACGCCGCCGCCGCCGGGGCGGTTCTCCACGACGACGTTCTGGCCGAAGCGGGTGGTCATCTGCTGCGCGATGATGCGGCCGAAGGTGTCGGAGGCGCCGCCCGGCGGGTAGCCGATGATGAGGCGCACCGGCCGGTCCGGGTAGGCGCCCTGGGCGTGGGCTGCGAGGGAGGGGGACAGGGCGGCGCCGGCGAGGGCCCCGCGCGCGAGGTCGCGACGCGTCAGCATGGTGGTTCCCGTGGGTGGGGTGTCTGCGCTGCATCATGGCCCCTCCCGCCGCCACCCGCAAACCGCGCGCCTACCCCCGCAGCCACCAGGCCCAGAGCGGCAGGGTCAGCACCGCCGCGACGTGCTGGCTGGTGATGAGGGCGGCCATGAGGGGCGCGTCGCCGCCCATGATCCGGGCCTGGACGTAGGCCGTGGTGGCGGTGGGCTGCGCCATGAACAGGGCGGCCACCGCCACGGCGAGCGGCTCCACGCCGAGGGCGGTGGCGAGGAGGGCCGTCAGCGCGGGCATGGCAAGAAGCTTCCACCCCGCCGTCACGGCCTGGAGGCCGGCGCGGTCCGCCAGCGCCGCGGCGCCGGTCGGGGCCGCCAGCGCCGCCCCGACCCCCAGCAGCCCCAGCGCCACGCAGGCCTGCCCGAGCGAGCGGACGAGCGGGCCGACCCCCGGCGGCAGCCCGCCGAGGGCGGAGAGGGCGAACCCCACCACGCAGCCGAGGATGAGGGGGTTGAGGACGACCTGCCGGACCACCGCCCGCGGGCTGGCGCGCCGCCCGCCGCCGAGGGCGAAGGCGAGGGTGGTGATGACCTGCACCGTCGGCACGATCAGCCCCACGGCGACCGCGCCGAGCGCAACCCCCGGCGCCCCGAACACCCCGCCCGCCACGGCGAAGGCCAGCAGCGTGTTGAACCGGATTGCGCCTTGCAGCACGGAGGTCGCGGCGGCGTGCTCCGCCCCGAAGGCCCGCGCGATCGCCCAGGACGCGGCGGTGCCGACGGCGACCGCCCCCCAGATCGCCAGCGCCATCCCGCCGACCGGCAGCCGCGCGAGATCCACCCCGGCGATGGCGCCCGCGACGAGGCAGGGGAGGAGAACCCAGAAGACGAGGCGCTCCATCCCCGACCATACCGCCTCGTCCCGCAGCAGCACGCGGCGCAGGACGAAGCCAAGGGCGAGGAGGCCGAAGGCGGGAACGAAGGCGTCGAGCCAGGGTGTCACGAGGCGCGGGTCAGGTGCGGTCCTCGTGCGGCACGTCGCGCGCGAGGCCGCCGAAGGCGTCGAGCATCCGGCCCCGCCACGCGTGGACCGGGTCGTCCGGGGTCAGCAGCGGGAAGGGGGACACGACGCGCGCCCACTGGAAGCCGCCGAAGGCGATGTAGTCCAGCGCGCCGGGGGTCGGGCCCGACAGCCAGGGGCGGTCCCTCACCACCGCGCGGAGGGGGTGGAGGTCCTTGC
This sequence comes from Roseomonas sp., assembly GCA_964263755.1. Classification (GTDB taxonomy): domain Bacteria; phylum Pseudomonadota; class Alphaproteobacteria; order Acetobacterales; family Acetobacteraceae; genus Roseomonas. The sequence goes on from CAXVWQ010000148.1 coordinate 5,673, forward strand.
GGAAGGCCTCGACCGCCGTGTCGCGGTCCGCCGTATGGGCCGCCAGGGTCCGGCCGAAGCGCGCCTCCCGCGTCCGCACGAAGTAGCCCGCGTCCTCCGGGTCGAGGTGGCCGGGGATGTCCGACACGACGAGTCGGGCGACCGCGGCGACCGTGGCGAGGTCCGCCCAGGCGGTCATGAAGGCCGCGGCGCCGCGCCCGCCCTCCCCGCCGAACAGCGACGGGCCGCCGGGCCAAGCGTCCTCCACGTATTCGAGGATGCGAAAGGATTCGGACACGGTCCGGCCATCGTGCCGCAGCACCGGCACCTTCTCCGTCCCCGCATCGGCGATGGCCGCCTTGTCGGTGAAGCGCCAGGGGATCGCCTCGTGCGCCACGCCCTTGTGCGCGAGCGCCATCCGCACCCGCCAGCAATAGGGGGAGAACCGTCGCGCCGGGTCGGCGCCGCAGAGGTCGTGGAGGAGGACGGCCATGCGCCCTATGCTGCGCGCGGAACGGGGTGGGGGGAAGGTGCGGTGCTGTTGGCGCTCGACCAGGGGACGACGTCCACGCGGGCCATCGCCTTCGATGATGCGTTGCGGCCGCTGGCGTCGCACGCGGTGCCCCTGCCGCAGCACTTCCCGGCGCCGGGCTGGGTGGAGCACGACCCGGAGGACCTGTTCGCGCACTCCGTCGCGTGCCTCCGCGCGGTGTTGGGCGCGACGGGCGCGCGCGACATCGCCGGCCTCGGCATCACCAACCAGCGGGAGACGACGATCCTGTGGGACCGCGCCACCGGCCGCGCCGTGGGGAACGCGATCGTCTGGCAGGACCGACGTTCCGCCGCGATCTGCGAGCGGCTGCGTCGGGAGGGCCTGGAAGCGCTGCTGACGGAGCGCACCGGGCTGCTCGCCGACCCCTACTTCTCCGCGACGAAGCTGATGTGGCTGCTCGAGGGGAAGCCCGGCCTCCGCGCCGCCGCGGAATCCGGCGCCCTGGCCTTCGGCACGGTGGATTCCTGGCTGCTGTTCCGCCTGACCGGCGGCGCCGTCCACGCCACCGACGCGACGAACGCCGCCCGCACCGCCCTGTTCGACATCCACCGCGGCGAGTGGGACGACGACCTGCTGCGCGCCCTGCAAATCCCCCGGGCGATCCTGCCGGAGGTGCACGACTGCGCGGCCGAGTTCGGCACGACCGCCCCCGCCATCCTCGGCGCCGCCATCCCGATCCGCGGCGTGGCCGGCGACCAGCAGGCCGCGACCCTCGGGCAGGCGTGCTTCGCGCCGGGGATGCTGAAGGCCACCTACGGCACGGGCTGCTTCGCCCTGCTGAACACGGGCGACACGCCCGTGCCGTCCTCGAACCGCCTGCTGACGACGATCGCGTGGCAACTCGATGGCCGCCGCACCTACGCGCTGGAAGGCGCGATCTTCGTCGCCGGCGCCGCGGTCCAATGGCTGCGCGACGGCCTCGGCATCATCGGGACGGCGGCCGAGGCTGGGGCGTTGGCCGCGACCGCCGACCCACGCTCCGGCGTCACCCTCGTGCCCGCCTTCGCCGGCCTCGGCGCCCCCCACTGGGACGCCGCGGCGCGCGGGACGCTCACCGGCCTGACCCGCGGCACCGGCCGCGCCGAGATCGCCCGCGCCACCCTGGAATCCGTGGCGTGGCAGACCCGCGACCTGCTGGACGCCATGCGCGCGGACTGGCCCGGCCTGTCCGCCACCACCCTGCGCGTGGACGGCGGCATGACCGCGAGCGACTGGACCACCGCCTTCCTGGCCGACGCGCTGGAAGCCCCGGTGGAGGTGCCGGAGGTGACAGAGACGACGGCGGTCGGCGCCGCCTACCTCGCCGGCCTCCGCGCCGGTCTCCTGCCGCCGCCCGACCGGCCCGCCACGCACTGGCGGCTCGCCCGTCGCCACGAGCCGCGCATGGCCGCGGCGGAGGTGGCGGAGCGGCATGCCGCCTGGACGCGCGCCGTCCGCCGGACCCTGTCCTGACCCGTCAGAACCGCGCGTTGATCCAGTCCCGCACGTGGTCGAAGAAGTTGCGCCGCGCGTTGGCGTACTGCCCCGGCCGGGTCTCGCAGGGCGTGCAGCCGGCCATGCCGTGGTTCGCGCCCTCCACGTAGATCAGTTCCTTGTCGGCGCTGCGGGCATCCTCGAACATCCGCTCGTTGTCGCGGATGAAGACGAAGCCGCCCGCCGCGACGAACAGCACCGGCGCCGCGATGGAACGCACCGCGCAGATCGTGGAGTTGTTGCTGGAACAGTGATCCACCCCGTCCGCCGTGGAATCCGTTGCCCGCACCGCGTTGGCGGAGAGGAAGGCGCGGAGGCTCAGCAGCTTCGTGCCGACGTCGAAGGACAGGGCCGTCGGCGGGATGGACGGGTCGGGCACGATGACGCTGCGGATCGTCTCCCGCACCACCGTCCCGTCGTCCCGCAGCAGGCGCTGCGGCGCGCGGGTGGCGTTGACGGATTCGATCCGCGGATCGAACTGGCTGATGTAGATGGACCCCGCCGGCCCGGCGCCGGGGTTGCCGGCGCGCGGCAGGACGATCAGGTCGTTGTCGGGGTAGGGGTAGGTGCCCGCGCGGATGCGGGCCCAGCGGGTCAGCGCGTCCTCCGTCACGCGGCCCATGCGCTGCGCCTGCCCCTCGAAGTAGCGGCGGACGAAATCCGGGGCGTAGCGGGACGGCCCGCCCGCGATGTAGCCGTTGGCCGGCAGCGTCGGGTCCAGGTCCGGCTGCAACGGCCCGGGCGGGCTGCTCTCGTCGGCCACCGCGGGGATCATCGCGCGCATCACCATCACGGGCTGCCCGGGATGCGCGTCCACGAACACGATGCCGTCGGCACGCGGCAGGCCGGCCAGATCGCCCTCGCAGGGCATGATCCGCGCGGGGTCCTGGCAGTAGGCCACGCCGTTCTCCGCGACCGCCTGGTAGAAGCTCATCGTCGGGCCGCCGCCGGAATGGCCGAACAGCACGACGCGCGCGATGCCGGGGAGGCGGCGCAGGTGCTCCACCCCCGCCCGCACGTCGAGCGCGATGCGGTCCCAGTTCACCGAGACCTCGTTGTTCACGAAGCGCGAGTTCATGCAGAGCACCGCGAAGCCGCGGGCGGAGAGTTCGGTGCAGGCCGGGTGCGACAGGTAGTTCGCGGTGCGGTGCATCACGACGACGCCGACCCGCGGCGGCGCCCCGGCATCCGGCCGGTAGAGCGCCCCCATCGCCGGCCCGAGCGGGACGTAGGTGGGGTTGGACTGCGCCGCCGCCGGAAACGCCGCGAGCGCCAGCAGGATGCCCAGCAATCTCTTCATGACCGTTCCTCCCGCCGGCGACTATCCGCCGGCCAAGCCCCGCGTGTTCACGAACACCGAATACAGCGACCGCGCGCCCGCGACGAACAACCGGTTCCGGTGCGGCCCGCCGAAGCAGACGTTCGCGCATCGCTCCGGCAGGTCGATATGGCCGATCGGCGCGCCGTCGCGGTTGAACACCCGCACGCCGTCCTGCTCCGCCGTCCCCATGCCCCAGCCGCACCAAAGGTTGCCGTCCTCGTCCACCCGGAACCCGTCCGGCGTGCCGCCGGGCTCCGCGGTGATGAAGTCCCGCCGCGCGCCGAGCATGCCGTCCGGACGCACGGGGTAGGCGAGGATCGCCCGCGGCGACGCCCGGCTCTCCACGACGTAGAGGGTCGACTCATCCGGCGAGAAGGCCAGCCCGTTCGGCCCCGCCAAATCGTCCGCCACCACCCGCAACGTGCCGCGCGCGGGATCGGCGCAATACACCGCCTGCGGCACCTCGGACTCCGCCCGCATCCCTTCATGGTCGCCGAGGATGCCGAAGGGCGGGTCGGTGAACCAGATCGTCCCGTCCGACCGCACCACCACGTCGTTCGGGGAGTTCAGGCGTCCCCCCTCGAATCCATCGGCGATGACGGTGATGGAGCCGTCGGGTTCGGTGCGGGTCACGCGGCGCGTCAGGTGCTCGCAGGTCACCAGCCGGCCGGAGCGGTCCCGCGTGTTGCCGTTGGAGAAGTTCGACGGCGCGCGGAACACCGTCACCACCCCCGTCGCCTCGTCCCACCGCAGCATCCGGTTCGCCGGGACGTCCGACCAGATCACGCAGCGATGGTCGCCGAACCAGACCGGCCCTTCCCCCCACCGCGTGCCCCCCGCGAGCTTCTGCACCGGCGCGTTCATCAGCCGATACCGCGCGAAGGAGGGATCGAGGTCGCGCATCCGCTCGTCCGGAGTGCGAGGGGAGGGAACCCAGGGACATTCGTTGGATGGCGCTTCCTGCATCCGCCGAACCTGCGCCGTGAGCGCAACCCCCCGCAATCCCCCCGCGTTCCCCTGCCGCGACCATCCACCGGCGAGGAAGGGACGATCCCATGATGAAAGGCGGCCTGCTCTGGCTCATCGGGATCCCCATCCCGATCATCCTCATCCTGCTCCTGTTGGGCTACCTCTAGCCCCGGCCCGGGGGAGGGGCCCTGGCCCCTTTGCGCCTCCCCCCGCATGATGGCGGCGCATGGACGCCCCCGTCACGGACAGCACGCCCCGCACGGTCCCGCGCTCGCCCCGCGCCGCCGCCACCCGGCAACGCATCCTCGAGGCCGCGCTCATCGAGTTCGCCGCCAACGGCCTTGCCGGCGCCCGCGTGGACGAGATCGCCGCCCGCTCGGGCGCCAACAAGCGCATGCTCTACGCCTACTTCGGCTCGAAGGAAGACCTCTGGCTCACGGTCCTCGAAGCCGCCTACGCGCGAAAGCGCGAGGAGGAACGGGCCATCGCCGTGGACGACCTGCCGCCGCCCGACGCCATGGCGCGCCTCGTTCGCTTCAACCTGCGCTACACCGCCCGGCACCCCGAGTTCGTCGCCCTGCTGAACCAGGAGAACGTCCACCGCTCCGCCCACCTCGCCCGCTCGGCGGAGGTGCGGGCGCTGTATTCGCCGCTGCTCGACACCATCCGCCGCGTCCTCGCGCGTGGCGCCGCGGCCGGCAGCTTCCGGGCCGGCGTGGACCCCATGCAGGCCTACGTCACCCTCGTCGGCATCGGCCACTTCTACGTCGCGAACCGCCACACCCTCTCGACGATCTTCGGCGCCGACCTCGCGACGGAGGCGGCGCTGGCGGCGCGGGAGGCGCACTGCGTGGAGGTGGTGCTGGGCTGGCTGCGGCCGTGACTTGACGCCACCTCCCGCCCTGAAGTAACCACCCGGTTACCAAAAGGGGGAAACGGCTTCATGGCGCAGCGTCGCATCGGCCTCATCATGCACGGCGTCACCGGCCGCATGGGGATGAACCAGCACCTCATCCGCTCCATCGCCGCCATCCGGCGCGACGGCGGCATCCCCCTGGCGAACGGCGACCGCCTCATGCCGGACCCCATCATCGTCGGCCGCAACCGGGAGCGGCTGGAGGCGCTGGCGAAGGCGCACGGCGTGGACCGCGTCGGCACCGACATCGACGCCGCCATCGCCAACCCCGACGACACGATCTTCTTCGACGCCGCGACGACGCAGATGCGCGCCGAGCTGATCCGCCGCGCGATCGCCGCCGGCAAGCACGTCTACTGCGAGAAGCCGAGCGCCGAGAACCTCGCCGACGCCCTCGACCTCGCGCGGCAGGCCAAGGCAGCGGGTATCAAGCACGGCATCGTGCAGGACAAGCTGTTCCTGCCGGGCCTCCGCAAGCTCAAGATGGTGATCGACAGCGGCATGCTCGGCCGCCTGCTGAGCGTGCGCGGCGAGTTCGGCTACTGGGTGTTCGAGGGCGACCTGCAGCCGACCCAGCGCCCCTCCTGGAACTACAAGAAGGCCGAGGGCGGCGGCATCATCCTCGACATGCTCTGCCACTGGCGATACGTCCTCGACAACACCTTCGGCGCCGTGAAGTCCGTCTCCTGCCTCGGCGCCACGCACATCCCCCGCCGCTTCGACGAGCGCGGCATGGCCTACCACGCCGACACCGACGACGCGGCCTACGCCACCTTCGAACTGGAGGGCGGGGTGATCGCCCAGATCAACTCCTCCTGGACCACGCGCGTCCGCCGCGACGACCTCGTCACCTTCCACGTGGACGGCACGCACGGCTCCGCGGTGTGCGGCCTGACGGATTGCTGGACGCAGTCCCGCGTCAACACCCCGAAGCCCGTCTGGAACCCCGACGTGCCGCAGACCATCGACTTCTTCGAGGGTTGGCAGAAGGTGCCGGACACCGAGCCCTACCCCAACGGCTTCCGCGTGCAGTGGGAGGCGTTCCTGCGCTACGTCGTCGGCGAGGTGAAGGAATACCCCTGGGACCTGATGGCCGGCGCCAAGGGCGTGCAACTCGCGGAAGCCGGGCTGCAGTCCTGGGCCGAGCGCCGTTGGATCGACCTGCCGGACCTGACCGCCTGATGCCGACCCTCACCCTCCCAGTCGCCTCCGGCGGCCTGGAACCCTACGCCACCGGCACGCCGCGCGACTTCCCCGCCGCGCTGCCGCCCTACCCGCGCATCGCCTACGCCGCCGCGCACGTCGTGGCGGATGCGCGGGCGGAGGCGGACCCGTGGCTCGACGCGAAGATCGACTGGGACCGCACCATCGCCTTCCGGAAGCACCTGTGGTCCCTCGGCCTCGGCGTGGCGGAGGCGATGGACACCGCGCAGCGCGGCATGGGCCTGGACTGGACGGCCGCGCAGGAACTCATCCGCCGCTCGCTCGACGCCGCGAAGGACGTGCCCGGCGCGATGATCGCGAGCGGCGCCGGCACCGACCATCTGACCCCCGGCCCCGACGTCACCGTGGACGACGTGATCCACGCCTACGAGGAGCAGTGCGCGGCAGTGGAGGCGATGGGCGGCCGCATCATCCTCATGGCCTCCCGCGCTCTGGCGAAGGCGGCGAAGTCCCCCGACGACTACGCCCGCGTCTACGACCGCGTCCTCTCGAATGTGCGCGAACCCGTCATCATCCACTGGCTCGGCGAGATGTTCGACCCCGCGCTGGAAGGTTACTGGGGCCACCACGACCACATGGCAGCGATGGAGGTCGCGTTGCAGGTCATCGCGTCGCACGCCGACAAGGTGGACGGCGTGAAGATCTCCCTCCTCGACGACGCGAAGGAGATCGCGATGCGCCGCCGCCTGCCCCGCGGCGTCCGCATGTACACCGGCGACGACTTCAACTACGCCGACCTCATCGCCGGCGACGCGGAGGGTCACTCCGACGCCCTCCTCGGCATCTTCGACCCCATCGCCCCCGCCGTCGGCGGCGCCCTCGCGGCCCTGTCGCGGAACGACCTCTCCACCTTCCACGACATCCTCGCCCCGACCGTCCCCTTCTCCCGCCACGTCTTCAAGGCGCCGACCCGCTTCTACAAGACGGGCGTGGTGTTCACCGCGTGGCTGAACGGCCACCAGGACCACTTCCAGATGATCGGCGGCCAGCAATCCGCGCGGTCCATCACCCATTTCGCCGAACTCTTCCGCCTCGCCGACAAGGCCGGCCTGCTGCGAGACCCCGACATGGCGTCGGCGCGGATGCGCTCCCTCCTCGCCGTCCACGGGATCGCCGCGTGACCCCGCCCGGCCCGCTGTCGCTCAACACGGTGACGGTGAAGGAGAAGTGGGGCCTGCGCGACTGCATCGAGGGCTGCGCCCGCCACGGCATCCCCGGCATCTCCCCCTGGCGCGACGTGCTGCACGCCATGGGCACGGCCGCCGCCGCGAAGGCCATCCGCGACGCCGGCCTTTCCGTGTCCGGCCTCTGCCGCGGCGGCATGTTCCCCGCCGCCGACGCCGCCGGCCGCGCCGCCGCCATCGAGGACAACCGCCGGGCGATCGCCGAGGCCCACGCCCTGGGCGCCGCATGCCTCGTCATGGTCTGCGGCGGCCTTCCCGAAGGCTCGAAGGACCTCGACGGCGCCCGCGCCATGGTCCGCGACGGCCTGCACGCCATCACGGACGACGCCCGCGCCGCCGGCGTGACGATCGCCCTCGAACCCCTGCACCCCATGACCTGCGCCGACCGCTCCGTCCTCTCGACGCTCGGCCAGGCGCTAGACCTCTGCGACGAACTCGGCGACGGCGTCGGGATCGCCCTCGACGTCTACCACGTGTGGTGGGACCCCGCGTTGCGCGCGGGGATGACCCGCGCCGGCGCGCGCATCGCCGCCTTCCACGCCTGCGACTGGATGGTCCCCACCACCGACACCGTCTTCGACCGCGGCCTCCCCGGCGAGGGCGTCATCGACATCCCCGGCATCCGCGCCATGGCCGAGGCCGGCGGCTACCGCGGCCACGTCGAGGTCGAGATCCTCTCCCGCCGCTGGTGGTCCGCCGACCCCGACGACGTGCTGCGGGAAATCCAGAAGCGCCACGCGACCTACTGCTGAAGCAATCGGCTGCTGAACCAATCGGAGGAACCAAGAATGACCCCCACCCGCCGTCTCCTCCTCGCCGCCCCCGCTCTCCTCGCCGCGTCCCCGGCACTTGCGCAGCCCTGGGCGCCGACCCGCCCGATCCGCTTCGTCGTCCCCTTCCCGGCGGGCGGCGCCACGGACGTCGTCGCCCGCGTCCTCGGCGACCGCATGGCCGACCGCCTCGGCCAGCCCGTGGTGGTGGAGAACCGCACGGGCTCCGGCGGCAACATCGGCGTGGAGAACGTCGTCCGCGCCGCGCCGGACGGCCACGCCATCCTCATGGGCACGACGGGGACGCTGACGATCAACCAGCACCTCTACGCCAACATGGGCTTCGACCCCGTGCGCGACCTCGTCCCCGTGTCCATGGCCTTCACCACGGACCACGTCCTCATCGTCAACCCGTCCGTGCCGGCCCGCACCGCGCAGGAGTTCGTGGCGATGCTCAAGGCCAACCCCGGCCGCGTCCCCTACGGCTCCGCCGGCGCCGGCTCCTCCACGCACATGGTGGCCGAACTCTTCCGCCTCGCCGCGGGCGTGGAGGTCCAGCACGTCCCCTACCGCGGCTCCGCCCCCGCCCTGAACGACACCGTCGCGGGCACCGTGCAGTTCATGCTGGACCAGCTGCCGAGCGCCATCGGCCAGATCGGGGGCAACCGCGTCCGCGCCCTCGCCGTCACCGGCCCCCGCCGCGCCCGTCTCCTTCCCGACGTCCCGACCGTCGCCGAGATCGGCCTCCCGAACGCCGAGGCCACCTCCTGGGGCGCCGTCATGGCCCCGGCCGGCACCCCCGCCCCGATCGTGGAGCGCCTCAACGCCGCGATCGTCGAGGCCCTCGCGGACCCGCGGGTCGTCGAACGCCTCGCCGCCGCCGGCGCCGACGCCGTCTCCTCCACGCCCGCCGAACTGACGGAGCGGATGACGCGGGAGGTCGCGACCTGGGGCCGCGTGGTGCGGGAGGCGCGGATCAGCGTCTCGTAAGCCGTCCTCCACGACGCGGGCCTCATCGCCCCACGGCGAGGGCTCCATCACGCACGGCACTTGCGAACGCCTCGCACTAGCGATAGGTCATGCTCCCGCGACGAGGAGAGACCATGACCCCGGAGCCGGACCACACCCCGCCGCCCCGCGCCGGCCCCCCTCGGGCCGCCCGCGCCGTGCGGTCGGACGACCTCCTCGCGGGCGAGCGCGAGGTCGCCATCCTCCACAACGACGAGACCTACCGCCTGCGCCTCACCGCCGCCGGCAAGCTGATCCTGACGAAGTAGCCGAGCCAGCCAGCCGTCCCCCCGCTTCCGGGACACGCCAGCCAGCCAGGTCCGCCCCGCACGAACGAAGGCCCCTGGTCATGCCATCCGTCACCCGCCGCGCGCGCCTGCTTCTCTCCACCGCCCTGTGGGCGTTCCCCGCCGCGGCCTGGGCCCAGACCGCCCCCGGCGGCCCGGCCCCCGCGCCCACCCTCTCGACCTCTCCCACCGAAACCGGCACGCCCGCCGGCGCCTCCGGCCCCGTGACCGCGCTCGACGCCGTGACCACCACCGCCACCCGCGCCGCCCGCCCGCTGACCGAGGTGCCGGCCACCGTCACCGTCATCGATTCGGAGCAGCTGGACCGCCAGAACGCCAACCGCCCGGGGGACGCGGTGCGCTACGAGCCCGGCGTCTCCTTCTCCAACTCCCCCATCCGCGGCGGCGGCGGCAACTTCGTCATCCGCGGCATCGGCGAGAACCGCGTGCGCGTGCTGACCGACGGCGTCCGCCTCCCCGACTTCCCGGAGAGCAACGTCGGCGCCGGCACCTTCAACCGCGACTTCGTGGACCTGGAGAACGTGCGGCGGCTGGAGATCGTGCGCGGCCCCGCCTCCGCCCTCTACGGCTCGGACGCCATCGGCGGCGTCGTCAACTACATCACGAAGGACCCCGCCGATTACCTCGATGCGGTCGGCCGCGATTGGTACGCCGCCATCCGCTCCGGCTGGTCCGGCGCCGACAGCTCCTTCACGCAGAGCCTCACCGCCGCCGCCCGCCACGGAGACTTCGACGCCCTCGCGATCTACACGCGCCGCGACGGCCACGAACTGCGCCCGAACGGCCGCCTCCAGCCCAACCGGCAGGACTTCGAGACCAACTCCTTCCTCGCCCGCGGCGTGTGGCGCGCGACGCCAACCGACACCTTCCGCGTCACCGGCGAGATCCTCACCCGCGAGACCGACATCAACCTGCGGACCGACCTCGCCACCACCGGCGCCGGCGCCGCGCGCACCACCGTGCAGTCCTCGCGCGCGGAGGACACGACGCAGCGCGGGCGCGTGCAGTTCGACTATTCCCGCACCGCCCCCTTCTCCTTCGCGGACCGCACGGACCTGCGCCTGCACTGGGCGCGCCTGAACCGGTCGGAGGAGACGGACCAGCTGCGCTTCGTCGGCGCCGGCCCGGTCAGCTCCCCCGCCAACCGCCTGCGCTCCACCTTCACGGTGCAGGAGCAGGAGATCTTCGGCGCCGACCTCCAGTTCCGCACGTCCTTCGCCGCCCTCGGCACGACGCACAACCTCACCTACGGCGGCACCTTCGAACGCATCGCGACCTCCCGCCCGCGCGACCGCTTCGAGCTGAACCTCGCGACCGGAATCGCCACGAACACCGTGGCCGGCGAGACCTACCCCAACAAGAACTTCCCGGACACGACCACCCTCCAGGGCGGCCTCTACGTGCAGGACGAGTTCGCCTACGGCCGCTTCACGGTCCTGCCGGCGATCCGGCTGGATTTCTACTCGCTCACCGCCAGTCCGGACGCGGACTTCCTCCGCTCCGCCCAGTCCGGCGCCGCGACGCGGGTGCGCGACCTCGACGCCGTCGCCGCCTCCCCGAAACTCGGGATCACCTACCGGATCGACGACACCTATTCCGTCTACGGCCAGTACGCCCGCGGCTTCCGCGCCCCGCCCTACGACACCGCGAACTTCGGCTTCACCAACGCGGTGTTCGGCTACACCATCATCCCCAACGGCGACCTGAACCCGGAAACGGTGGACGGCTTCGAAGGCGGCGTCCGCGGCCGCTTCAACGACGGCTCATCCTTCCAGCTCGCTGGCTTCTACAACCGCTACTCCGACTTCATCCAGACGCGGGTGATCGGGACGAACGGCCCGCTGCAGATCTTCCAGTATCAGAACATCCGCTCCGCCGAGATCTACGGCGCCGAGGCCCGCGGCGAATACCGCTTCGCCCCGGAATGGCGCCTCCGAGCCTCCGCCGCCTTCGCCGAGGGCACGGACCTCGAGACCAACCGCCCGCTCGACGGCGTGGACCCGCTGCGCGGCACGATCGGCGTCTCCTGGCAGGGCACCTCCGGCCTCGGCGTGGACGTGATCGCCACGGGTGCCCTGCGGAACCGCCGCACCTCCGGCACCGCCGACTTCAAGGCGCCGGGCTACGGCGTGCTCGACATCGCCGCGCACTACGACCTGGACCGCTCCCTCACGATCAACGCCGGTCTCTTCAACGTCACGAACACCCGCACCTTCCAGACGCCGGACGTGGCGGGGCTGGCGGCGACGTCGTCGCAGCGCGACCTCTACGCCCAGCCCGGCCGCTACGCCGCGGTGAACGTGACGTATCGGTTCTGATGGGCGCCGTCGCGATCGCCTCGCACCACCGCCCGCCGCGCGGGTGGGAGGGGGCGCGCGACCGCGACTGGCTGTCGGCGGGTGGCCTGGCGCTGGCGCTGCACGCCGCGGCGCTGCTGGCGGTGGTGACCGCGGTGTCGCCCCGCCGCCCCGAACCCCCGCCGCCGGCGACGACGATGGAGGTGGTCCTCGCCCCCGCCGCCCCGGCCCTCGCCGCGCCGGGCGAGGTGCCGGCGCCGCCATCCCTTCGCGGCGACGGCGGGACGTCGCCGCCCGCGCCGCCCCCCGCCATCCCGGCTCCCC
>CAXVWQ010000149.1:0-19917 GCA_964263755.1 Roseomonas sp.
TTCCGGCGGGGTGATCGGGGTGGTGCAGGCGCGGGTGAACGACCTGGCGGTGCTGCGGGCGACGGGGACGGTGCCGCAGAACATCAACTTCGCGATCCGCGGGGAGACGGTGGAGGGGTTCCTGCGGGAGAACGGGGTGCCGGCGGCGCGGGTGAGCGGGGGGCGGGGGTTGAGCGCGAGCGCGATCTCGGCGGGGGCGCAGGAGGCGGTGGTTTCGGTGCGGTGCTTCGGGTAATCTCGTAATCAGATCGCCTTCTTCTTCACAGTCAAAGGTTATTCTGCAAACTCCATCCAGATTGTACGCCGCGGCTGCGTAGGTCGCACATCGCAGGTGATCTTTTGATGCTACTTTGAAGAATGGATCGGAATGAACCGAGGCGATGCTCGGTAGGCAGCATCAAGGTCTCCGCTAGATAGCTGATCTCAGAAGCTAGATCGTTTGGCCGACCCTGTAGAAGCAGAGAATCTGCTTCACGCGCAGATACCAAACTGGAAGCCCGGACACCGAACACATCGAGTTTTATTAAGACTGTGGCGAGCGCGGGATGATCGGCAATTGACTTCTCGATTATCTGGAGGTGCTTGCTGTGCTCAGGCCGCACCAAGTTGCGCCGCATATCCCAGTTGGCAAAAGCACCTGCGAAATGATCGGGAATACGGGTGAAGTGATCGAACCAGTATTGGGATTTTGGGTCGCCTGGCTTGATTACGACGGTCGAGGTAGAAGAGCTTACAAATTTGTTCTCATTGCATAGGTTATTGGTATTCGATGCCCAAAAATCGAATATAATACCATCTTGGAGATCTATCATAGGATCTCGGTCAGGTAGCCACGTAATCACTTCTGGACGGCTATGTTTGATTAACATATAGGAGATCACTGCGCAAAATGCGGCGCACAGCAGAGTGTCACTGATGAGGTGTGGGCTTGTGCTGTTGCGCTTGGCATGTTGTCGAAGGCCTTCTAACTTCTGCATGAGCTTTGGCACCCGGCGCTCGTAGTCATACGACTGCATTACGGCGAGCGTATTCTCGATTAATTCCTGAAGTATTACTCTCTTCTCAGATTTCCTTCGGTTAGAATCCGGTATGAAAACAAAGTGAAATCGATCTTTGCTTGCTAGATACACTAATAGATCGTCCGGAACGTACTTTACTTTCTTCAGGTCACGGGTTGCGACGCTTTTGATTTCATCTACCGTCACGTTGAGATCATTCGCGCCCGGGAAGATAGTGAACGCAAAAACGTCATTAGATCGTTTAGGGTCTGAGAGGGAGAAATCTGCGGATATGAGATATCGACTTGACGCCGATCTCCTCATAAATTCCCTAAACTTGCGTTCAATGTTTGATTTTACACAGTCGAGTGTTGCGATGGCTGCTTGGGGCGGGGTGATCATGTCACTCCCTTCTGAGTTTTTTCGCGCCGATCTAGGCCATGTTCACCATGATCGTCTTCTTGTGCGTGAAATGTTCCAGCATCGCCTCCAGCGACGCCTCCTTCCCCAGCCCCGACGACTTCACCCCGCCGTAGGACAGGTTCGCCTGCACGACGAGGTTCTGGTTGATCTGCACCAGCCCCGCCTCCAGCCGGTGCGCGAGGGACAGGCCGACCTTCAGGTTGTTCGTCCAGAGCGAGGCGGCGAGGCCGTATTCGCTGTCGTTCGCCTCCTCCAGCACCGCCTCCGGGTCGTCGAAGGGCATGACGACGGTGACGGGGCCGAAGATTTCCTCGCGGACCAGCCGGCTCTCGCGGGTCAGGCCGGTGAAGATGTGGGGCTGGATGAAAAGGCCTTTCCGCAGGGCCGGGTCGGTCGGCATCGCGGAGCAGGCGCGGCCGGTGGCGCCGGGGGTGGCGAGCCCTTCCTCGATGAAGCCGCGGATTTTTTCGAGCTGGCCCCCGGACACGATGGTGCCGATGTCCGTCCTCTCGTCCAGCGGGTCACCCATGACCATGGCGTCCACGCGCGCCGCCATCTCGTCCACGAAGCGCTGAAAGATGGGGCGTTCGACGTAGATGCGGGACGCGGCGGTGCAGGACTGGCCCTGGCGCGTGAAGCGCATGGAGGTGATGGCGCCGGCGAGCGTTTTCTCGAAGTCGCAATCCGCGAAGACGATCATCGGCGACTTGCCGCCGAGTTCGAGCGTGACGGGGATGAGCTTCTCCGCCGCGGCGCGGGCGACGATCTTCCCGGTCTCAACGGAGCCGGTGAAGGTGACCTTGCGGACGAGCGGGTGGGCGACGAGCGGCGCGCCGCATTCCGGGCCGAAGCCGGAGACGAGGTTGAACACGCCGGGCGGCAGGGCGCGGTTCATGAGTTCGCAGATGCGGAGGACGGCGAGGGGCGCTTCCTCCGCCGATTTCACGACCACGGCGTTGCCGGCGACGAGGGCGGGGGCGATCTTCAGCGCCATCAGCAGCATCGGCACGTTCCAGGGGATGATCGCGCCGACCACGCCGAGGGGTTCGCGGACCGTCACGGAGAGGACGTCGGGGGCGAAGGGGACGGTCTCGCCCTTCAGCTCGCCGCCGAGGCCGCCGAAGAACTCAAGAATGTCGGCGACGACGCCGGCCTCGACGCGGCTCTCCGTCCGCAGGGCCTTGCCGGTCTCCAGCGCGATGAGGCGGCCGAGCTCGTCCTGGTGCTCCTTCAGGATCGCGGCGCAGGCGGCGACCATGGCGCCGCGCTTGCGGGCGGGGGTGCGGGCCCAGGCCTTCTGCGCGCGGGCGGCGTCCTCCACGGCGGCGGCGACGTCGGCGGCGTCGCCCTCCGCGGCCCGCGCCACCTCCTGGCCCGTCGCGGGGTTCACCACCGCGAAGGTCCCGCCGGACCGCGACGGCACGTAGCGCCCGCCGATGAAGTGCACGCCGGACAGCGCCTTCGCCAGCGCGAAGGGATCGGTGGACGGCGCGTCGGGGGTGGGGTGCGGACGGTCGAGCATCGCGTGTATCCTCCGTTCCGTCCGGGTATGCGACGGGGGGCGGCGGGGGTGCAAGCGGCGGGGCGGATCGGTCGGCGGTGCCTCCCGGGCGTGATCGTGGCGGGCTGCGCGCCGCCGCCGGTTCGCCCGGTCGCCGCGGGGCCCGCGACCGCGTGGCTCGTCTCGCTGGGCTGGCACACGGAGATCGTGTTCGACTGGCCCCCGGGACAGGCGCCGCGAACGCCGTTCCCCTCGGCGCGGCGGCTCGGGGTGTCGTTCGGGGCACGGGACTTCTTCACGGCGCCGGACCCCGGACCGTTGGAACTCGCTGCCGCGATGATCCCGGGCGAGGCGGTCATCCTCGTCGCGCCCCGGGCCGGGCCGGGCGCCGACGCGGTGGGGATCGCCATCCCGGACGCGCCCCGGCGGCTCGCCGAGTTCGTCAACCGTGACATCCTCCACGGCGCGAGCGGGCACCCCGTGGCGGCGGCGCCCGGGTTCACGGAGGGTGCCGTGTTCCTCCTCGCCGCGCGCCGCTACTCCCCGGCCTACACCTGCAACACCTGGGCGCTCGACGCCCTCGGGGGCGCGGGGCTGCCCGTGCGGGGCGACGGCATCGTCACGGCCGGCGCCGCCATGGCCGCCGCACGGCGGGCGGTCGCCGCAGCACCGGGCTGACGCACGGGGCACGGCCCGCGCCGGGCGGTCGCGCCGGGGGAAACGAAAGCGCTTGTGCCGCGACGCGCCACCGACCGTTCGCGGGAACGGGCCTGGACCCGCGGCGCGCCTCCCGCCACTCTCCCCCCACGGCGGCCGGGCGGAGGAGGGGGAGCGATGAACGAACTCGTGGTGATCCCCGACAGCGCGGTGCAGACCTCGCCGCCGCCGTCGCGGTCCTGGTTCGAGCGGGTCTGGACCTCCATCGCCGACCGCGGCCGGGCCTTCGCGCCGGTGTTCGGCACGGCGGTGCCGCCGCTGGAGCGGGTGAAGTCCCTCGCCAACTCCCTCCTTGCCGAACGGGGCGAGGCGTCCGGCGCCGCGGTGGCGCGGGAGATCATCGGGGAGATGCGCGCCCTCACGCCGGGGGACCGGGAGGTGTTCCACCACTTCCTCGCGACGAACTTCGACCCCCGGCCGGAACGGCTGCGCGCGGCGGCCGAGGCCTACCTGGCGGACCCGAGCCCCAAGACCGCCTCCCACCTCTCCGCCTGCGCGGAGCCGCCGCGGCAGGAGGTGCTGCGGCGGATGAACATGTCCCCCGGCGGCACCGCCGCGCTCGTCGAGATGCGGGAGCGGGTGCTGGATTCGCTGCGGGCCAACCCGGCGCTCGGTCCGCTGGAGGCGGACATGCACCACCTCTTCTCCTCCTGGTTCAACCGCGGCTTCCTGCAGCTGCGGCGGATCGACTGGCAGACTCCCGCGGCGATCCTGGAGAAGCTCATCGCCTACGAGGCGGTGCACGAGATCGCGGGCTGGGAAGACCTGCGGCGGCGGCTGGCGGCGGACCGCCGCTGCTACGGCTTCTTCCATCCCGCCCTGCCGAACGAGCCGCTGATCTTCGTGGAGGTGGCGCTGGTGGAGGGGCTGGCGGCGGCCGTGCAGCCGCTGCTGGCGCGGGACGACGACGCGGGCGCCGCGGCGCGGGCCGCGGAGGCGGACACGGCGATCTTCTATTCGATCTCCAACTGCCAGGAGGGGCTGCGTGGCATCTCCTTCGGCAACTTTCTCATCAAGCAGGTGGTGGAGGACCTGAAGGCCGAGCTGCCGCAGCTCAAGACCTTCTCCACCCTCTCCCCCGTGCCGGGCTTCCGGCGCTGGCTGGAGGCGCGGGCGGCGCAGGGCGGGGTGGACGCCGAACTCAAGGCCGACCTCGATCGGGTAGAGGATTCCCTCGACACGCTGCACGGCGACGCGCTGCGCCCCGGCCTGCTGCGCGCCTGCGCCGAATACCTCACCGCGCCCGGCGGGAAGATGGACCCGGTGGCACGCTTCCACCTCGGCAACGGCGCGCGTCTGGAACGCATCAACTGGCTCGGCAACACCGCCCGGCGCGGCATGAAGGAATCCTACGGGCTGATGGTGAACTACCTCTACGACCGCGAGGAGATCGAGCGGAATCACGAGCTGTTCGCCCGCGCCGGCACCGTGGCGCGGTCGCCGCGGGTGGACGCGCTGCTGAAGGTGAAGGCGAAGGCCCGCGCGGCATGACGCCCGATCGTCAGGGGATGGGGGCGCTGAACGGCCTGAAGGTCCTCGACCTCACCCGCGTCCTCGCGGGCCCGACCTGCACCCAGATGCTCGGCGACCTCGGCGCGGAGGTGGTGAAGATCGAGCGGCCCGGGGCCGGCGACGACACCCGCGGCTTCGCGCCGCCGACGATGCCCGGCACGACGGAGAGCGCCTACTTCGTCGGCGTGAACCGCAACAAGAAATCCGTCACCCTCGATATCGCGAAGCCGGCGGGGCAGGACATCGTCCATCGCCTCCTCGCGGAATCCGACATCCTCGTCGAGAACTTCAAGGTCGGGGCGCTGGCGAAATACGGGCTCGCCTGGGAGGACCTGCGGAACCGCTACCCCCGCCTGATCTACTGCTCCATCACCGGCTTCGGGCAGACCGGGCCCTACGCGCCGCGCCCGGGCTACGACAGCCTCATCCAGGCGATGGGCGGCGTCATGTCGATCACGGGCGAGATCGCGGGCGAGCCGCAGAAGGTCGGCGTGCCGGTCGCGGATCTGTTCGCCGGACTCTACGGCTGCATCGGCATCCTCGCCGCGCTGAACCACCGGCGGGAAACGGGGCGGGGGCAGCGCGTGGACATCGGGATGCTCGACACCTCCGTCGCGTGGCTGGCGAACCAGGGGATGAACTTCCTCGCGACGGGCGAGAACCCGGCGCGGCTGGGGAACCAGCACCCCAACATCGTGCCCTACCAGGTGTTCCCGACCGCGGACGGCCACATCGTCCTTTCCGTCGGCAACGATCCCACCTTCGGCCGCTTCTGCCGCGTCACGGGACAGGAGGCGTTGCTGTCCGACGAGCGCTTCGCCACGAACGCGGCGCGCGTCGGCAACCGCCAGCTGGTGACCGACACGCTGACGCCCGTCATGCGGTCCCGGACGACGAAGGAATGGGTGGACGCGCTGGAGGAGGCGAAGATCGGCTGCGGCCCGATCAACACCCTCCGCGACGTGTTCGACGACCCGCAGGTGCGGGCCCGCGGCGTCGTGGTGGAGATGGATCACGCGAGCGGCGAGCGGGTGCGCGTGATCGCCAACCCCGTCCGCCTCTCCGACACGCCGCCGACCTACCGCTCCGCCGCGCCGGTCCTCGGCCAGCATACCGAGGAGGTGCTAGCGGGCCTCGGCCTGGACGCCGCGGGGATCGCGCGGCTGCGGCATGATGGCGTCGCCTGAACCACACTTCGGTCATCTCCGCTGCGACCTCGGCGCCACCGTCGCCACGCTGCGCTGGGTGGAATGGGGTCCGGCGGACGGCGACCCGGTTCTTCTCGTCCACGGCTTGACCCGGACCGGCCGGGACTTCGACGTCCTGGCCCGTGCCCTCGCCCAGCGGGGCCGTCGCGCGATCTGCCCCGATGTTTTCGGCCGGGGCATGAGCGACTGGCTTCCCGACCCGTCGCTCTACGCCGTGCCGACCTACGCCCGGGCCTTCGCCGCCTTGCTCGCCGCGCTCGGGCGCCCCTGCGACTGGGTGGGCACCTCCATGGGCGGCCTGATCGGCATGGCGCTCGGCGGCACCCCGGTCGCGCCGCGGCGAATGGTGCTGAACGACATCGGCCCCTTCATCCCGGCCCGCGCGCTGCGACGGATCGCCGCCTACCTGTCGCTCCGGCCGGAGTTCGCGGACGTGACGGCGCTGGAGGTGCACCTGCGGCTGATCCACGCCCCCTTCGGTCCGCTGACCGACGCGCAGTGGGGCCACCTCGCGGCCACGAGCGCCCGACGGACGCCGGGCGGCCGCGTGGTGCCGCACCACGATCCGGGGATCGCCGCGGCGATGGCCGCGAACCCGGAGGACGTGTCGCTCTGGCCGGCCTGGGAGTCGCTGCGCGGCCCGCTCCTCGTCCTCCGCGGCGCGGAGAGCGACCTTCTGGATGCGCCGACCGCCGCCGCGATGGCCCGCCGCGCGGACACGCGCGTGGTCACCGTGGCCGGTTGCGGCCACGCTCCCGCCCTCATGGCGGACGAACAGGTGGCGGAAATCCTCGACTTCCTCGCCGCGTGACGTCGGGAAACCGGGCGTTCCCGCGCGCGTTCGGCCGGCACCCCCAGAAGGTGCAAACTCGCCCATGTCCTCGCTGTCCCGCCGCGGTGCGCTCGCGCTTCCGCTCGGCCTGCTCACCCTCGGCGCGGGCTGCGCGCCCACGTCGTCCGTGCCGCCGATGCCCGCCGACCCGACCGGGCGCGCCGACGCGCAGCAACGCGTGGTGCTCGAAGCGCTCGCCGGCCTGAACCCCCGCCCGATCGAGACACTCTCCGCCGCCGACGCGCGTCGCCAGCCGTCCTACGCCGACGCGGTGACGCAGGTCGCGGGCCGCCTCGGCCGCCTGCCCGGCGCCAACGAGTACGGCACGGCCACCGACCTGCCGGTGACGGGCGCCGCCGGCCCGCTCCGCGCGCGCCTCTACCGCCCGGTCGCGCAGACGACGGCGACCAACATGCCCGTGCCGATCATCCTCTACTTTCACGGCGGCGGCTGGGTGATCGCGGACATCGCGACCTACGAGGCCTCCGCCCGCGCCCTATCCCGCGACACGGGGGCGATGGTCCTCGCCGTCCATTACCGTCAGGGCCCGGAGGCCCGCTTCCCCGCGGCGCATGACGACGCCAACGCCGCCTACCGCTGGACGGTGGACAACGCCCGGGCCCTCGGCGGCGACCCCGGCATGATCGCGGTGGTCGGGGAGAGCGCGGGCGGCAACCTCGCGCTCAACGTCGGCATCTTCGCGCGTGACAGCCGCCTGCCGCCGCCGCGCGCCATCGGCGCGGTGTATCCCGTCGCCGGCACGGACACCGACACGCCGTCCTACCGCGAGTTCGCCACGGCCAAGCCGCTGAACCGGGCGATGATCCTGTGGTTCGTGCAGAACTACACGCGCGGTCCGGCGGACCTGCAGGACCCGCGCCTCGACATCTACGGCCGTGCCAACCTCGCGGGGCTTCCGCCCATCGTGCTCGTCAACGCGGAGATCGATCCGCTGCGGAGCGACGGCACCCTTCTCGCCGCGCGTCTGCGGGCGGCCGGCACGCGGGTCACCGCACGCGAATACCCCGGCGTGACGCACGAGTTCTTCGGCGCCGACGCCGTGCTGGACCGGGCGAAGGAGGCGCAGGCCTTCATGGCCGGCGAACTCCGCACGGCCTTCGCCGGCCCGGCGCCGATGCGGACACCGGCGCGCCCCCGCCCGCGGGTTTGAACCGCTTCGCCCCCGGCCGGTTCGGCCGGGGGCGACGCCACAACCCGTTGCGTCCCGGTTCCCCGCGGCCCGCCAGCCGTGGTAGGGACCGGCCATGGCCCCCGCCCTTCCCCCGGTCGCCCTCGGCGCCGACCATGCCGGCGTCGCCCTGAAGGCGACGCTCGTCGCGGCGCTGGAATCGGCCGGGCACCCGGTCCTGGACCTCGGCGCCCACGGCTACGCCTCCGTGGACTATCCGGACTTCGGGGCGGCGGTCGCCGCGGCGGTGACGGAGGGCCGCGCCCGCTTCGGCATCCTCGTCTGCGGCACCGGGATCGGCATCTCGATCGCCGCCAACCGCGTCCCGGGAATCCGCTGCGCCACCGTGCACGACGTGACCGGCGCCCGCCTGTGCCGCGCCCACAACGACGCGAACGTGATCGCCTTCGGCGCCCGGGTCACCGGCCCCGAGGTCGCGCTCGACGCCCTCCGCACCTTCCTCTCCACCCCATACGAGGGCGGGCGCCACGACCGGCGCGTGCTGAAGCTCTCGCCCGACTGGACGCGCACGCCATGAACGAGACCACCCCGGCCACCAGCCTCGACCGCTTCTTCACCGCGCCCGTGTCCGAGGTGGATCCGGACATCGCGGCGGTGCTGTCGCGCGAACTCGTGCGGCAGCAGGACGGCATCGAACTCATCGCGTCCGAGAACATCGTCTCCCGCGCGGTGATGGAGGTGCAGGGCTCCGTCCTGACGAACAAGTATGCCGAGGGCCTGCCCGGCAAGCGCTACTACGGCGGCTGCGAGGAGGTGGACGTCGCGGAGACCCTCGCGATCGAGCGGGCCTGCCGGCTGTTCGGCTGCGGCTTCGCCAACGTCCAGCCGCATTCCGGCGCCCAGGCGAACGCGGCGGTGTTCTTCGCCCTGCTCCAGCCCGGCGACACCTTCATGGGCCTCGACCTCGCGGCAGGCGGCCACCTGTCGCACGGCTCGCCCGTCAACATCTCCGGCAAGTGGTTCAGGCCCGCGCCCTACACGGTGCGGCGCGAGGACGGGCTGATCGACATGGAGGAGGTGGCCCGCATCGCGCGGGAAAGCCGGCCGAAGCTCATCGTCGCCGGCGGCTCCGCCTACGCCCGCACCTGGGACTTCGCGCGCTTCCGGGCGATCGCGGACGAGGTCGGCGCGATCTTCTTCGTGGACATGGCGCACTTCGCCGGCCTCGTGGCGGGCGGTGCCCATCCCTCGCCCTTCCCGCACGCCCAGGTGGTGACCACCACCACCCACAAGACCCTCCGCGGCCCGCGCGGCGGCATGATCCTGACGAACGACGAGGCGCTGGCGAAGCGCATGAACTCCGCGGTGTTCCCCGGCACGCAGGGCGGCCCGCTGATGCACGTCATCGCCGCGAAGGCCGTATGCTTCGCGGAGGCGCTGCGGCCGGAGTTCCGCACCTACGCCCGCGCCGTCGTCGCCAACGCCCGCGCGATGGGCGACGTGCTGTTGGCCCGCGGCTACGGCCTCGTCACCGGCGGCACCGACAACCACCTGCTGCTGGTGGACCTGCGCCCCAAGGGCGTGACCGGCAAGGCGGCGGAGGCGGCGCTGGCCCGCGCCCACCTGACCGCCAACAAGAACGCCATCCCCTACGACCCCGCCAAGCCCTTCGTCACCTCCGGCATCCGCCTCGGTTCCCCCGCCGGCACCACGCGCGGCTTCGGGGAGGGGGAGTTCCGGGAGATCGGCACCCTCATCGCCGACGTGGTGGACGGCCTGTCGCGCGCCAACGACGCGGGCGCCAACACCGCCGCGGAGGAAGCCGCCGCCGCCCGCGTCCTCGACCTCTGCGCGCGATTCCCGATCTACCGCTGAACCCCGGCGGATGCGCTGCCCCTTCTGCCAGTCGGAAGACACGCAGGTGAAGGACAGCCGTCCGGCCGAGGACGGCACGAGCATCCGGCGCCGCCGCTCCTGCAACGCCTGCGGCGCGCGCTTCACCACCTTCGAGCGCGTGCAGCTGCGCGAGATGACGGTGGTGAAGGCGGACGGGAGGCGCGAGGCGTTCGACCGGGAGAAGATGGCCCGTTCCATCCGCCTCGCCCTCCGCAAGCGGCCGGTGCGGGAAGACCAGGTGGAGCGCATCATCGCCTCCATCCAGAAGCAGCTGGAGGCCGACGGCTCGGACGAGCTGTCGTCGCGCGAGATCGGCGGCATCGTGATGGAGCGGCTGCGCGACCTCGATCCCGTGGCCTACGTCCGCTTCGCGTCGGTCTACGAGAACTTCCGGGAAGCCGAGGATTTCCGCGCCTTCCTGCTCTCCCTCGACAACTGACCCCCGTGTCCGACGACGAGCACATGCGGGCCGCGCTGGCCCTGGCGCGGCGCGGGCTGGGCAACGTCTGGCCGAACCCGTCGGTGGGCTGCGTCATCGTGCGGGACGGCCGCGTCGTGGGCCGCGGCCACACCCGCCCCGGCGGGCGCCCCCATGCCGAGACGGAGGCGCTGAAGGCCGCGGCCCATGCCGCGCGCGGCGCCACGGCCTACGTCACGCTGGAACCCTGCTGCCACTGGGGCCGCACGCCGCCCTGCACCGATGCGCTGATCGCCGCCGGCGTCGCCCGCGTGGTCGTGGCGCTGCGCGACCCCGACCGCTGGGTGGACGGGGAGGGCCTGTCCCGCCTCCGCGCCGCCGGGATCGCGGTGGAGGTCGGCCTGCTGGGCGGGGAGGCCGCGCGGATCAACGCCGGCTTCGTGAAGCGGGTCCGTGAGGGGCTGCCCCTCGTCACCCTCAAGCTGGCGGCGACGCTGGACGGCCGCATCGCCACCGCCACGGGCGACAGCCGCTGGATCACCGGCGGGGAGGCCCGACGCGCGGCCCATGCCCTGCGCGGCGCGCACGACGCGGTGATGGCCGGCAGCGGCACCGTCCTCGCGGATGATCCCGACCTGACCTGCCGCCTGCGGGGACACGCCCCCGTCCCGACGGTGCGCGTCGTGGCCGACGCCCGTCTCCGCACCCCGCTCAACGCGCGCCTGTTCACCGCGGACGCGCCGGTGTGGCTGCTGACGGCGCCCGGCAACGATCCGGCGGCCCTCGCCGCCCTGCGGCAGCGCGGCGCGGAGACGATGGAGGTGGAGGCCGATCCCGCCGGCGGGCTCGACCCGTCGGCGATGCTCCGCGCCCTCGCGGCCCGCGGCATCACGCGCGTGCTGGTCGAAGGCGGCGCCGCCTTCGCCGCATCCCTTCTCCGCGCGCGCGTCGTGGACCGGGTCGCCTGGTTCGCGGCGCCGACCCTCATCGGCGGGGACGGCCTCGCCGCCGTCGCCTCCCTCGGGGTGCGGGGCCTGGGCGACGCGGTCCGTCTCGCCACCACGGCCATCACGCCCTGCGGCCCGTGCTGGCTCATCGAGGCCGACGTCGCGCGTCCCTGATCCGCCGCCCCCTTGCCACGCGGCCCCGCCGGGGCCATCCCCGCGGTCCCCTCTTTCCGGAGCCCGCCCCCGCCGTGTTCACCGGCATCGTCACCGCGACCGGCCGCATCGCCGCCCTCACCCCCATCGGGGACGGGCGCGACATGCGGCTGAGCGTCGCGACGCCGCCGGGCTGGCTCGACGGGATCGCGACCGGGGCGTCCATCTGCTGCTCCGGCTGCTGCCTCACCGCCGTGACCTTCGGGGACGGGGCGTTCGACGTGGAGGTCTCCGCCGAGACCCTGTCCCGCACCACCCTCGGCACCTGGGCCATCGGCACGACGATCAACCTGGAGCGATCCCTCAGGCTGGGCGACGAACTCGGCGGCCACCTCGTCTCCGGCCACGTGGACGGCATCGCCCGGATCGAGTCGGTCGTGCCGGAGAACGGGTCGCACCGCTGGACCTTCCGCCTGCCGCCGCCCCTCGCGCCCTACGTGGCGGAGAAGGGAAGCATCGCCGTGGACGGCATCTCCCTCACGGTGAACGCGGCGGGGCGTGACAGCTTCGCGGTGAACCTCATCCCCCACACGACGGGGGTCACCGCCCTCGGCGCGAAGCGGGCCGGCGACGCGGTGAACCTCGAGATCGACACCCTCGCGCGCTACGTCGCGCGCATGCGGGAGTTCGCGGCGTGAGCGTGACGACCCGGACCACCTCCTACGCCGACTTCCTGTCGCCGACCGAGGAGCTGCTCGACGAGGCGCGACGGGGGAAGATGTTCGTCCTCGTGGATGACGAGGACCGGGAGAACGAGGGCGACCTCGTCATCCCCGCGCAATTCGCGACGCCGGACGCCATCAACTTCATGGCCCGCCACGCCCGCGGCCTCATCTGCCTCGCGATGACGAGGGCCCGCGTCGAGGCGCTGGGACTGCCGCTGATGGCGCAGAACAACGGCACCCGGCACGCCACCGCCTTCACGGTCTCCATCGAGGCACGCGACGGCGTGACGACCGGGATCTCCGCGGCCGACCGGGCGCGGACGGTGGCCGTCGCGGTCAACCCCGAACTCGGGCGTGACCACATCGTCACCCCAGGCCACGTCTTCCCGCTCGTGGCACGGGAAGGCGGCACGCTGATCCGGGCCGGGCACACCGAGGCGGCGGTGGACTTCGCCCGGATGGCCGGCCTCAACCCCGCCGGCGTGATCTGCGAGATCATGAACGATGACGGGACGATGGCCCGGATGCCCGACCTCGTCGCCTTCGCGCAGCACCACGGGCTGAAGCTCGGCACCATCGCCGACCTCATCGCCCATCGCCGCCGCACCGAACGCCTCGTGCGGCGGGTGGAGGAGGCGACCCTGGAGGATGCCCCGGGCGGGCCCTGGCGCATCCAGATCTACGCGAACACGGTGGAGTACGGGGAACACGTCGCGCTCGTGAAGGGCGACCCGTCCCGCGGCGGTCCCGCCCTCGTCCGCATGCACGCGGTCAACCTGCTGTCCGACATCACCGGCCGCACCGGGCCGCGCGACCTGCATGCCGCGATGGAGCGGGTGGGGCGGGAGGGAAGGGGGGTCGTCGTCCTCATCCGCGACGTGAAGCCCACCGCCCTGTCCGAGCGCGTCCGCGCCGGGCGGGAGAGGGCGTCGCCGGAACTGCGGGACTACGGCATCGGCGCCCAGATCCTCGCCGACCTCGGCGTGACGGAGATGGTGCTGCTGTCCAACCACCCCCGCCCCATCGTGGGCCTGGAGGGCTACGGCCTGACCGTGACCGACACCCTGCCCTTCGGAGACGGCACCTGAGCACCGCCGACGCCCCCGACCGCGTCCCGCCCCCCGTCCCCGGCCCACCGCCGCGGGTGCTGGTGATCCACGCGCCCTACTACGCGGACGTGGTGGGCGGCATGGTCGCCGGGGCGCGCGAGGCCCTGCCGGGCGCGACGGTCGAGGAGGCGGAGGTCGCCGGCGCCTTCGAGCTGCCCGCCGCCCTCCGCATGGCGATCCGCGCCGGGCGGTACGACGGCTACCTCGTGTTCGGCTGCGTCGTGCGCGGGGAGACGGACCACTACGACCACATCTGCCGCGAGGCCTTCCGGGGCGTCATGGACCTGTCGGTCGAGACCGGGGCGCCGATGGGGTTCGGGCTGCTGACGGTGGACACGATCTCCCAGGCCATCGCCCGCTCCCGCCCGGGCCGGCACAACAAGGGGCGGGAAGCCGCGGTCGCCCTCCTCTTCCAGCTGGCGCTCGCCCGCCGGTTCGGGGGCGCGGCGTGAGGGGACAGCCGAGGGCCGCGACCGGGCGACCCCGGACGGGCGCGCGCGTCGCCGCCGTCCAGGCGCTGTTCCAGTCGGAGGCCTCCGGCGACAGTGCCGAGTCGGTGATCGACCAGTTCGTCCGCCACCGCATCGGCGTGTTGCCCGGGAGCGACGGCACGACGGAGACGGTTTTCGAGGACGGACGCGTCCCGCAGGCCGACGTGCCGCTCTTCGCCCGCATCGTCCGCGGGGCGGCGCGAGATTCCGAGACGATCGACGTCGCGATCGCCGCGCACCTCGCCGAGAAATGGTCGCTCGACCGCCTCGATCCCGTGCTGCGCGCCCTGTTGCGTGCCGCGGCGGCGGAGCTGTGGGGAGCGCAGGATCCGCCCGCGAAGGTCATCCTCAACGAGTACCTCGACGTGGCCCACGGCTTCTTCGATGGGGAGGAGCCCCGCTTCGCCAACGGCGTCCTCAATTCCCTCGCCCGGCGGATGCGGGCCGGCGAGTTCCAGGCGGGGTGACCCTCCCGCCGGAATTCGCGCTCATCGCCCGCCACTTCCGCCCGCTGGCGGGGGAGGGGGCCCTGGACCTTTCCGACGACGCCGCCCTCCTCCCCGTCCCCTCCAGCGTCGAACTCGTCCTCGCGGCCGATGCGATGGTGGAGGGTGTCCACTTCCTGCCGGACGACCCGCCGGACACGATCGGCCGCAAGCTGCTGCGGGTGAACCTGTCGGACCTCGCGGCGATGGGGGCGGACCCCCTGGCCTACCTCATGACCGTGGCCGTCCCCGCCGGCCTGCCGGACTGGCTCGCGGCCTTCGCCGCGGGGCTCGCGGAGGACCAGGCGGCCTTCGGGCTGCACGTCCTCGGCGGCGACACCTTCTCGACGCCGGGGCCGGTCACCCTCTCCCTCACCATCCTCGGCACCGTCCCTCCCGGTGCGGCGCTCCGCCGGTCGGGCGCCCGGGCGGGCGACGACCTCTGGGTGTCCGGCACGATCGGCGACGGCGCCCTCGGCCTCTCGGTTCTCCGGGGAGGGGGCCCGGCGGACCCCTGGGGCCACCTCGCGCGGCGCTACCGGCTGCCCGACCCGCGCCTCGGCCTCGGCCGCCGGCTTCGCGGCATCGCGCGCGCCGCGATGGACGTGTCCGACGGGCTCGCCCAGGACCTCGGCCACCTCTGCCGGGCCGGCGGCGTCGGTGCCACGCTCGACCTCGCCGCCCTGCCGCTTTCTCCTGCCGCGGCGGCGGCGGTCGCGGCGGACCCCGCCGTCCTGCCGCGCCTCGCCGGGGGCGGGGACGACTACGAACTCCTCTTCGCCGCCGATCCCACCGACGCCGCCGGCGTGGAGGATGCGTCCCACGCCAGCGGCGTCCCCGTCACGCGCGTCGGCCGCTTCACGCCGGGCCCTCCCACCGTCACGGTGATCGGCGGCGACGGCGCACCCATCGCCCTGCCCATCGCGGGCTGGAGCCACTTCGCATGAGCGCCACCGCCCCGACCGCCGGTCCCGCCGCCGAGGCGGCGATGCGACGGGACGTCTACCTCCTCTTCCTCTGCCAGGCGTTGATGAACGCCTCCGTCGTCGGCCAGGTCACGATCTCCGCGCTCATCGGGCACTCCCTCGCGGACGACAAGTCGCTCGCCACACTCCCGATCGCGATCCAGATGGCCGCGACCATGGCGGCCTCCATCCCCGCAGGCATCGTCTTCGCGCGCCTGGGTCGCCGCGCCGGCTTCCTCCTCGGCGCCGCCGGCGCGTTCCTCGGCAGCCTGACCTTCGCCGCCGGGGTCTGGCAGGGCGACTTCGTGCTGTACTGCCTCGGCGCGGTCCCGGCCGGGCTCGGCTTCGGCATCGCCGCCCACTACCGCTTCGCCGCGGCGGAGGTCGCCAGCCCCGCCTACCGCCCGCGCGCCGTGTCCCTCGTCATGGCGGGCGGGGTCCTCGCGGCCATCGGCGGGCCGGAGGTGGTGAAGCACACGAAAGACCTCTTCGGCCCGATCCTCTTCCTCGGCACCTACCTCGCCCTCGCCCTGCTGCCCATCGTCTGCACCATCCTCCTCACCCTCGTCCGCCTCCCCCCGGCGCCGCCCCGCCCGAAGGTCTCGACCCCCATCCGCGAGATCATCGCGCGGCCCGCCTTCATCACCGCGGCCCTCACCGGCGCCATCGCCTACGGCACGATGAACCTCGTCATGACCTCCACCCCCGTGGAGATGATGCTCTGCGGCTTCGGCGTGGACGCGGGCGCCACCGTCATCCAGGCCCACGCGGTGGCGATGTTCCTGCCAGGCTTCTTCACCGGCCGCCTCATCGCCCGCTTCGGGGTCCGCCCGGTCATCGCGGCGGGGGCGGCGCTCACGGCGGCCTGCGTCGCCCTCTCCCTCATGGGCAAGGAGTTCGGCCACTTCACCGTCGCCCTCGTCGCCCTCGGGATCGGCTGGAACTTCATGTTCACCGGCGCCACCACCCTGCTGGCCGAGGCGCACGACACCGCCGAGCGCGTCCGCGCCCAGGCGGCGAACGACTTCATCGTGTTCGGCACCGTCGCCTGCACCGCCTTCTCCTCGGGTTGGCTGCACGCCACCGGCGGCTGGGCCACCCTGAACCTGCTGCTGCTGCCCGCCCTGGCCCTCGCACTGACCCGCGTGACCATCACCCGCGCCCGGCCGGCCTGATACCGGCGTGCGTTTTTCCTGACCTTCTCGGAGGGTGCGCCTGTGGGCCGGAGAGAGGGCTTTGCCCTCCCTCCGGACCTCCCACCCACCAGGGGGCAACGGCCCCCTGGACCGCGTTCTTGTAAAAGGATGCCCCCGTGGGGAGGTGGGTCACTACGCGCGCTTGCGCCGCGTGGCGACCCACCTCCCCACGGGGGCGTTTACAGAAGGGGGTCCAGGGGCCCCCGCGAAGCAGTGCTTCGCGCCTGGCGGATGGAGGTCTGGAGGAAGGCAGAGCCTTCCTCCAGGGCCACACGCGCACCCCCGAGGGGTTCAGGAGAAACGCGGGCCGGGATCAGCGGGCGGCGCCGGTTCCCGTGGTGCTGACGAAGCGAAGGTGTGGCGTGGCCTCGGCCACTTCCGGCGCGGCGCCGCGGGCGGCGCGGGCCATGCGGAGGCCGGCGGCTTCCTCGCGGTTGTAGATGAAGCCGTGGGTCGGATAGGTCCGGCCGTAGGCGCCGCCGCCGTGCCCCACCTGGACCCGGACGGCGGTCCAGTCATTCGCATCGGACACGTCCATTACGGAGACGTTCCGCATCACCGAGCCAGGGCGGATGCCGGGGCCGCCCCAGTTGGAGTGGTGGATCGTCAGCTCGCGCGTGGACACGAGCCGCTCCACCACCGCGACGTGACCCAGCCGCATCCCGCCGGACGCGCGGAAGGAGAGGATGGAGCCGACTTCCGGCCGCTGGCCGCGGGCGTAGAGGCCAGCGGCGTTGTTCCACCAATCGCCACCGTTCCCGGCAACCTCCATGCCCGTCGCCATGCGGGCGTAGGGGACGCAGGAGAGGTAGCCGCCGCCGTAGCTGGACGGCATCGCCGCGAGGCGCAGCTCCGGCGCGCGGCCGGCAGGGACGAGGGCGAAGCCCCGGTCGCCGCGGTCGCCACGGCCGCGGCGCGCCGCGAGCGAGGCCGGCTTCTCACGGCCCGGCCGGCCCTGACGGGCGCTCGCGACCGGTGCCGCCTGGACGGTGCGGGTGACCACGGACGCGCGGGAGGCGCCGTTGTGCTTCGGCCCGCGGCTCGGCGCGGCCTCCGCGGCGGACAGCGTCGCCAGGGCGAACATCGCGCCGCAAGTCGCGGAAAGACCGAAGATAACGCGTCCTGCGTGCATCCCGTGTACCCCTGTCACTCGTGAAGTCCCGCCGGTCGTGGCCGGCCGGCGCGTTGGATCGCGCCGTCACGGACCTGTTACCGGCGGGACTGGAAACCGGGCAACCCAATCCGGCGAAACATGGGGCAATGGGACGTGATTAGCGGGAAAAGGCGTTCCCGAAATCGCGAGAACCGGAGATGTTTCCTAGTAAAGCAGAGAGGAAGCGGCTCGGGTCACAGTGTGACGGCAACCCGGCCACAACATCATCTCGAATTCGTGAAAACGGAACGTTCCGCTCAGCGGCAGGCGTTGACCATGATCTCCACAAGGTGCCGGGGATCCGCCATGTTGGCCTGGACGCAGGCCCGGACCGGCGCGCCGCCCGGGGGAAGCCAAGCGGACCACAGCTTGTTCATGGCGTCGCGGTCGCGGATGTCCTTCAGCCAGATCTGCGCCTGGAGAAGGCGGGTCTTGTCGGTCCCGTGGTCCTCCAGCGCCGCGTCGATCTTGTCGAGGATCTGCTTCGTCTGGCCGGTGACGTCCTGGGCGAGGTCGTCGGCGGTGAGGCCGGCGAGGTAGACGAAGCCGTGATACTCGACGGAGGTGGACAGGACGGGGCCGGTGCCCTTGCGTTGGATGTGGCTCATGCGGCGTGCTCCTCTGGGCTGGTCGCCCGGGGGTTCTAGAGGAGCGGCGCGGCGGCGGTAACCGGGTGCGGCGCTCAGCGCGGCGTCGGCTCGGTCGGTTCCAGGCTCCGCTCCATGGCGCGCAGGCGGGAGAGGCCCCAGGCGCCGAGGAGCAGGGCGAGGCAGGCGGCGATCATCGTCGGCCCCCGCAGCCCGAACAGGTCACCGGTGGCACCGAGGACGACGGCCCCCATCGCGGGGCAGGCGCGGGTGATCATCCCCCACAGGGCCATGATGCGGCCGCGGTAGGCGGGCGGCGTCGCCAGCTGCGCCAGGACCTGGACGGAGGTGCCGTGCGCCGTGGCGGCCCCGCCAATGAAGGCGGCGCAGAGCATGGCGAAGGGGAACCAGCCCGTCGCGACGAAGCCGAGCGTGCCGAGGGCCTGGGCGAGGATGGCGCCGACGGCGATGCGGGTGGTGCCGGCGAGGCGGCCCCGCGCCGCGACGACGAAGCCGACGGCGAGGGCGCCGACGGCGAAGGACGCGGTGAGGAGGGCGAGCGATTCGGCGCCGCGGCCGAACAGGCGCTCCACGTAGGGCGGGAGGATCTCCTGCACGCCGCGGAGAAGCGTGGCGCCGATGGCCGCGAAGGCGAGGAGCGGGCCGAGGCCGGGGTGACGGGCCGCCTGCCGGACGCCGTCCACCATCTCGCCGAGGAGGCTCTGCGAGGCGGGGTGGCCGCGCCGGGCCTCCGGGTCGAGACGGAGGCGGGGGAGGGAGAGGGTCGCGAAGGCGTAGCCGAGGGCGTTGCAGGCAATGACCGGGGCGACCCCCGCGAAGACGATCACCGGCCCCGCGAGGCCCGGGCCGACGAAGCGCGCCATGTTGAAGATGAAGGAGTTGGCGGCGACGGCTGCCGGCAGGTCGGAACGGTCCACGAGGCCGGGGAGGAGGCTCTGGCGGGCCGGCTGGGAGAAGGAGGCGGCGATCCCGCCGAGGAACTCCAGGGCGAGGAGGAGGCCGATGGTGATCTCGCCCGTCGCGGCCAGCACGGCGACGGTCGCGGCCTGGAGGGCGATGAGGCCCTGGGACGCCATGGCGAGGCGCACCCGGTCCACGCGGTCCGCCACGGCCCCGGCGAAGGGGCTGACGATGATGGCGGGGGCGAGATCTGCGAAGGCGATGGCCCCGACCCAGGCCGCGCTGCCCGTCAGCTCCCAGCCGAGCCAGGCGACGCCGATGCGATGCATCCACATCCCCGTCCAGGCGGCGAGGGAAGCGCCGAAGAAGATGCGGGCGTTGCGGGTGGCCAGCGCCCGGCCGAGGGGGGAGGCGGCGATCCGGGCGCGCAGGGGGCGGGGCATCAGGCGGGCGGCCCGCCGGGGAGACGGCCCCGGCAGGACGGCGACGCCACCGGCCGGGCGCCCGGGTCAGCGGCCTCGCGGGCGGGC
>CAXVWQ010000150.1:0-18742 GCA_964263755.1 Roseomonas sp.
CGTGGCGGACGCGCCCGCGGCCGCCGCCCGTTTCGGAGCGGCCTTCGGGGCGGCTTTCCGGGCGGCCGGGGCCTCGCGGGCGGCGCCCGTCGCGGCGGCCCGTTTCGGCGAGGCCCGCTTCGTCGCGGCGCCTTTGCGGGCCGCGGCGGCGCGGGACGCCACGTCCTTCGGCTGGGCGGAGAACTGCTTCCCCTTCGCCGTGTCCGCGCGCTTCTTCGCCGTGGAGCGGGCGTACTGCTCGTCGCTCAGCGAGTCCCGCGCCGTCTTCGGCAGGTAGCGCTCGCCGGTCTCTCCGCTCTCCTTCCCGGACTTCGTGCCCCACTCCTCCTTCGTCCATTGCGAGAGATGGTTGTCCGCGCTCTTCTTCCCCTTGTAGCCGCCGCCCTCCTTCTTGTATTCGGCGACGGCCATCTGCGCCTTGCGGGCGGACCACTGCCCGGGCTCCCCGCCCTTGTCGCCTGCGGTGACCTTCTTCTTCACCTTCTCCCACTTCGCGGGATCGGTCTTCTCCGCGCTGCCCTCGGCCATGTGCGAACCCCCGTGCGTTCGCCGGGGAACGCGACGCGCGACGCGCGGGTTTCGGGGCGCCGCGCGGAACGCCCGCGTCGTGGTCTCGCGCGGCGCGCATGGTCTTCGCGACGCGCGCCACGCCGCGGGGCGGGGCGGGGCGGGGCG
The DNA here is from genome assembly GCA_964263755.1 of Roseomonas sp. Lineage (GTDB taxonomy): Bacteria > Pseudomonadota > Alphaproteobacteria > Acetobacterales > Acetobacteraceae > Roseomonas. The sequence continues at coordinate 676 of CAXVWQ010000150.1, forward strand.
GGACGACCGCCCCGCTCAGCGCCGCGCCAGCGTCACCGAACCACGGAGCACGCCGCCGCGCGGCAGCGCCGCCATGTCGCCGTGCGGCGCGAAGGCGCGGCGGTTGACCACGTCCGGCACGTGGCTCACCGGCTCGACGCAGAGCACCCCCGCGCCGGAGGGCGCGAAAAGCTGGAGGTTGCGCGACCACGCGCCGTCCGCCCGCAGCCGCAGGCGCAGCGGGCCGAGGTCGAGATCCGCCGCCCCGTCCCAGCCGACGTAGTGCGTGTCCTTCCCCGCGATCGCGTCCTCGCCGCCGGCCACGCCGACGCTCGGCTCCACCGCCGTGGGGAGGTTGCGGGCGTCGCGCCGCACGGATCCCGTCGCGCGGAAGGCGACGCGGGTGCCGCCGGGGCGGACGAAGAACGGGTGCCAGCCCGTGCCGAACGGCGTCCCGTCCTCGCCCTCGTTCGTCACGTCGAGGCGGAGGGAGACGGCCTCGGCCAGCGTCACCTCCAGCCGCGCGGCGTAGCGGTAGGGCCCATCCGGCGCGGCGTGGCGCCGGGTCAGCACGGCGCGGTCCGGCGCGGCCTCCGCCACCTCCCACGGCGCCTCGCGCGACAGGCCGTGCAGCGCCGTGCGCTCCTCCGCCCGGTTCAGGGGGAAGTGGTGAACGCCGCGGGGATGCGGCAGCCGCCCCTCGTCCAGCCGGTTGGCCCAGGGGAGCATGAGGAAGGCGCCGGCCCAGGTGGTGTTGGGGTCGGCGCCGTCGGGGAGGGGGAGGAGGACGTCGCGGCCGTCGAGGGCCAGCCGGGCCAGCGCGCCGCCGCGGTCCGGCAGCAGCGTCGCCGCCCAGCCGCCGCCGGCGAGACGCAGCGTCATTCCAGCGAGAAGGCGTCGCGCGGGGAGGGGGCGGCGCGGGTGTAGTCCATCGTCGGGTAGGAGCCGCCCTGGTAGCGTTCCGTCACGGGGTTGCCGGACACCTTGCCGCCGACCTTGTCGCGGTAGGCCTCCGCGCTGTCCTGCGGCTGCCAGCCGATGCGATCGCGGTGGTCCGCCCCCCAGTAGGTCTTCGGGTTGGCGGAGGCGCCCCAGACCACGGCGTGGCCCACCTTCGGCGCGGTCAGGAACGCCTGCATCATCCGCGCGAGGTCGCCGTAGGACAGCCAGGTCGAGAGCATCCGCGCGTCCACCGGCTCGGGGAAGCAGGAGCCGATGCGGACGTTGAGGTTCTCGACGCCGTGCTTGTCCCAGTACATCCGGCCCATGAGTTCGCCGTAGGCCTTGGACAGGCCGTAGTAGCCGTCGGGGCGGAAGGCGGCGTCGAAGTCCAGCAACTCCCCGTTCCCGCTCGGCCGTTCGTGGAAGCCGATGGAGTGGTTGGAGGAGGCGAACATGATGCGGGCCCCCTCCCGCCGCGCCGCCTCGTAGACGTGGTAGAGGCCGCGCAGGTTCGGGCCCATCACCACCTCCCACGCCTTCTCCGTCGCGATGCCGCCGTAGTGGAGGATGGCCTGACATCCCTCCGCCAGACGCAGGATCGCCGGCCCGTCCGACAGGTCGGCCTGGGTGAAGGTCGCGCGCTCCGGCATCGCGTCCGGGAACGGGGCGATGTCCGTCAGCCGCAGCGTCCAGCCGCCCTTCGTCAGTTCGCGCGCCAGCATCCTGCCGAGGTTGCCGGAGGCGCCCGTGATGAGCACGGACTTGGTCTTGTCGGTCATGATCTCGTCCCGAGAAGGATTACGCGCCGTAGCCCAGGAGGAGGCGCGGCAGGGTCAGGCTCACCGCGGGCCAGTAGGTCGTCAAGGCGAGGGCGACGAGGATGGCGCCGTAGAAGGGCCAGATCGTCCGCATCACCGCCTCGATCGGGATCTTGCCGATGGCGCAGCCGACGAAGAGGACGGCGCCGACGGGCGGGGTGGTCAGCCCCAGCCCGAGGTTCATCATCATCACCATCCCGAACTGCACCGGGTCCATCCCGATGGCGATCACCACCGGCAGGAAGATCGGCGTGGTGATGAGGATGAGCGCCGCCATGTCCATCACGCAGCCGAGCGCGAGGAGGCAGACGTTGATCATCAGGAGGATGACGATGGGGTTGGAGGAGATGGCGAGCATCCCCTGGGTCAGCAGGTCGGCGAACTGGTAGACCGCGAGGAGGTAGGCGAAGGCCGTCGCCGTGCCGACGAGGAGCAGCACCGTCGCGGTGGTGCGCACCGCCGCGGCAACCGCGATCCGGAAGTTGGTCGGCGTCAGGTTGCGGTAGATCAGCAGCGTCACCAGCACGGCCCAGATCGCCCCGAAGGCCGCGCTCTCCGTCACCGTGAACACGCCGGACAGCACGCCGCCGAGGATGATCACCGCCGTCAGCAGCCCCGGCAGCGCGTCCACGAAGGTCCAGGCGAGGTGGCGGAACCCCTGCCACGCCTCCGCCGGGTAGCCCCGGATGCGCGCCATGACGTAGGCGGCGATGGCGAGGGTGAGGCACATCAGCACCCCCGGCACGATCCCCGCGATGAACAGCGCGGAGACCGAGATCCCGCCCCCCGCCGCGAGGGAGTAGAGGATCATGTTGTGGGAGGGCGGGATGAGGATGCCGGCGATGGACGAGGTGACGGTGAGGGACACCGCGTAGTCCACCCCATACCCCTTCGCCCGCATCGCGGGGATGAGGATGACGCCGGTGGCCGAGGTGTCCGCGACCGCGGAGCCGGAGATGCCGCCGAACAGCATGGAGGTGGTGACGTCCACCATGCCGAGCCCGCCGCGCATCCAGCCGACGGCGGAGGAGGCCAGCGCGATGAGCCGGCGCGCGATCCCGCCGTGCATCATGATCTCGCCGGCGAAGATGAAGAACGGGATGGCGAGGAGGGAGAAGATGCTCATCCCCGCGGTCATCTGCTGGAAGGCGACGGCGGGGTTGATCCCCTCCCAGATGAAGCCGACGAGCGCCGCGACGCCGAGGCAGAAGGAGACGGGCAGGCCGACGACGACGCCGACCCCGAAGACCGCGAAGATGATGAGGAGGCCGATGTCCATTATTCGAGGTATGCCCCCGCCTGTCCCTTCGCCACCTCGGGCAGCCCCATGAGCGCCCGGGTCACCTGCTCCGCCGCGAACACCGCCATGAGCGCGCCGGAGAGGATGAGCGGCGCGTAGGTCCAGCCCTGGGACACGCCCAGGAGCGGGATGCGGAAGGCCCAGGTCATCTCGACGAGTTCCCAGGAGAAGAAGGCCATCGCCGCGCCGAAGACGCCGACCACGGCGTCGCAGCCGATGGCGGCCCAGCGCCGCGCCCGCGCCGGGAAGCCGCCGCGGAAGCCGAGGACGGCGAGGTGGAAGCGCTCCCGCACCCCCACCGCCGCCACCGGCAGCACGATCGCCAGCACGATGAGGGTGGCGGAACGCTCCACCCAGGACGGCGTGTCGTTCAGGACGTAGCGCCCCCAGACCATCCAGCCGGTGATCGCCACGAGCCCGACGAGGGCGGCGCCGGCGAGCGCGATGACGAGGAGGCAGACCCCGTCGAGCGCCCGCCGGACCGCTTCCACTACCGGGTTTCCCGGATGCGCCGGACGATGGCGGCCATCGCGGGGTCCGACGCGTACTTGGCGTAGACCGGCTCCATCAGGGCCTGCCAGGGCGCGCGATCCGTGATCTCGATGACCGTGGCGCCGCCGGCGACGACGCGCTCGCGCGACACGCGCTCCCGCTCCGCCCACAGCGTGCGCTGGTAGGCCGCGGATTCACGCGCCGCGGTCCGCACGATCTCCCGGTCCGCCGCGTTCAGGCGCTGCCAACGCTGGCGGGAGATCGCGAGGATCTCCGGCACGTTGGAGTGCTCCGTGGTGGTGTAGTTCCGCGCGACCTCGAAGTGGCGCGTGGATTCGTAGGACGGCCAGTTGTTCTCCGCCCCGTCGATCACCCCGGACTGGAGGGAGGTGTAGACCTCGCCGAACGGCAGCGGCGTCGGGTTGGCGTTGAGCGCCCGCATGATGTCGATCCACAGATCCGACGTCTGGACCCGGATCTTCATCCCCCGCAGGTCCGCCGGCACCCGCACCGGACGCGTGGTGTACATCGATCGCGCGCCCGCGTCGTACCACGCCAGCGGCACGATCCCGAGGGCTTCGAGCTGCGCCCCGATCTCGTCGCCGATCGGCCCGTCCATCACCGCCTGCATGTGCGGCACGTCGCGGAACAGGAAGGGCAGGGTGACGATCTGCGTCAGCGGCGCGAGGTTGTTCAGCGGCGAGAGGTTGAACTCCGCGAAGTCGATCGACCCCAGCCGCATCTGCTGGATCGCCTCGTCCTGCTGGCCGAGTTGGGCGGAGTGGTAGGTCCTCAGCCGGATGCGGTTGTTCGTGCGCTGGGCCACGAGTTCGCCGAAGCGGTCCATCCCGCGGGAGACGGGGTAGTCGGGCGGATGGATGTTCCAGCCCCGCCATTCCTGGGCGAGCGAGGGGGTGGCAACCCAGGGCAGCAGGGCCAGCAACGCGATGGCCAGCGCGCGCGTGAGGCGCATCGGACGATCTCCCGTGACGTGTTCTATGGGGTAACCCCTTGGTTACGAGCGTGCTGCGCGCGCCCGTGACCTGTCAACCGCCACGCGGCATGATGCGCCGATGCAGATCGAGACCATCGAGGCCGCCGCGCGCCGCCTCGCCGACGGCACGACCACGGCCCTGGCCCTGGCGGAGGAGGCGCTGGAGCGGATCGCCGATCCGGCGGGCGAGGGGTCGCGCGCCTTCCTCGCCGTCCAGGCCGGGGCGGCGCGGGCGGCGGCGGGCGCGATGGACGCGCTGCGCGGCGCCGGCCGGGCGCCGTCCCCCTTCGCAGGCATCCCGATCTCGGTGAAGGACCTGTTCGACCAGGCGGGGGTGACGACGGCCGCTGGTTCCATCGCCCTGCGCGACGCCCCGCCGGCCACGCGCACCGCCCCCGCCATCGCCCGCCTGGAACGCGCCGGCTTCGTCGTGCTGGGACGCACGAACATGGTGGAGTTCGCCTTCTCCGGCACGGGCTTCAATCCGCACCACGGCACGCCGCGGGCGCCGTGGGATCGCGTCACCGGCCGCCTTCCCGGCGGCTCCTCCTCCGGCGCCGCGGTGGCGGTGGCGGACGGGATGGGGTTCGGCGCCATCGGCTCCGACACCGGCGGCTCCTGCCGTGTCCCCGCCACGCATTGCGGCATCGTCGGGTTCAAGCCCACCGCGCACCGCGTGCCCACCACGGGCGCCTACCCCCTCTCCCAGACCCTCGACAGCATCGGCCCCCTGGCCCCCACGGTGGCCTGCTGCGCCATCCTCGACGCCGCGATGGCCGGCGAGGAGGACCTGACCCCGCCGCCCGCCGCCTCCCTCGACGGCCTCCGCCTCGGCATCCCCTCCGCCACCTTCCTCTTCGACGGGCTGGCGGGGGAGGTGATCGCGGCCTTCGACGTGGCGATGCGCCGGCTGGAGGCGGCCGGCGCCCGCCTGATGGACGTGGCCCTGCCGGAGGTCGCGGCCATCCCCGCCGCCAATGCGCGCGGCGGCTTCGCCGCGGCGGAGGCCTGGGCGATCCACCGCGACCTCATCGCCCGCGCGCGGGACCTGTACGACCCGCTCGTGCTGGCCCGCATCGAGCGCGGCGCGGCGATGGACGCGGCCGACCTGCTGGCGCTGCGCGCCGAACGCGCGCGCATCATCGGCGCCTGCGATGCGGCGACCGCCGGCCTCGACGCCGTCATCGCCCCCACCACGCCGATCCTGCCCCCCGCCATCGCGGAGATCGCGGAGGCGTCGGAGTTCGGCCGCATCAACCTGCTGCTGCTGCGGAACACCGCGGTCGCCAACTTCCTCGACCGCCCCTCCATCTCCATCCCCTGCCACGCGCCGGGCGACCCGCCGGTGGGGTTCATGCTGATCGGCGAGACGATGGGCGACCGCCGCCTCCTCGCCGTCGCGCGCGGGGTGGAGGCGGCGCTGGCGCGGATGTAACCGCTTGCAAGCATTTCCGCCCCGGGACTAACGTCGCCGAAGAGGAGACGCGCCGATGGACATGCCCATGCCAACCACCCCGGGCACGCTCGTCCAGCCCGGTCTTGTTCAAGCGGGGCGCGTCCACCGCTCCGTCTACGTGGACCCCGCGATCTTCGAGGCGGAGATGCGGCTGCTGTTCGGCCGCGCCTGGCTCTACCTCTGCCACGAGAGTCAGGTGGCCAAGCCCGGCGCCTACTTCACGACGAACATGGGCCGCGAGCCGGTGATCGTCGCGCGCGACGCGTCCGGCACGATCAACGTGGTCTTCAACCGCTGCACCCACCGCGGCGCGAAGCTGGCGATGGACGAGAGCGGGACGGCGAAGCGCTTCGTCTGCTGCTACCACGGCTGGGCCTTCGACCTCGACGGGCGGCTGGCCGACGTGCCGCTGCCCGAGGGCTACGGCGGCGCCTCCCCCACGGATGACCGCACCCTCGACCTCGTCCGCGTCCCCCGCGTGTCGAACTACCGCGGCTTCATCTTCGCGTCCCTCGCGCCGGACGGCCCGACGCTGGAAGACTGGCTCGGCCCCATCGCCACCTCCTTCGACGACATGGTGGACCGCGCGCCCGGCGGCGTCCTCGAAGTGGCGGGCGGCGTGTCCCGCCACGCCTACGACGGCAACTGGAAGCTCGTCATCGAGAACCACAACGACACGCTGCACCCCCGCTTCGTGCACGCGTCGTCGGTCGCGGCGGCGCGGGACCAGTCGGACGACGCCCATTCCGACGGCGCGGGCGAGGTGCAGATCAAGCAGATGCGCCAGAACGGCGCCCCGTCCCACGTCTGGGAGGGACTGGGGATCTGGTCCTCCGACTGGGGCCACTCCTTCATGGGCGACTACCACACGGATTCCCGCATGGGCGCGCGGAGCGAGGAAGACCCGGTGGAGCGCGAGTACCGCGAGGCGCTGGAGGGCACGCACGGCCCGGAGCGCACGCGGGAGATCCTGTCGGTCACCCGCTTCAACACCTGCGTCTATCCGAACCTCTCCTTCATGAGCCGCTTCCGGCAGCTGCGCGTCATCCACCCCATCGCGGTCAACCGCACGGTGGTGGTCACCTACACCTTCCGCATGCCGCGCGCGCCGGAGCGGATGTTCCGCGACTCCATCGCCTTCGCCAACGTCGTGAACGGCGTCGGCTCCCTCGTCCTCACCGACGACCTGGAGACCTACGCCCGCGTGCAGGACGGGCTGACGAGCCGAGGCGGCGACTGGGTGGACGTGAAGCGCGGCATCGGCGGCGACGCGGCGGAGGCCAACGGCACGCTGCGCGGCCAGACGGGGACGAGCGAGATCCACCTCCGCTCCCAGTTCGGCGCCTGGTCCCGCTGGATGGGGGCGTGAACGCTTCCATCCGGGATGGAGGCGTGAGCCCTTCGCACGACGCCCTGACCGCGCTCGTCGTGCGGGAGGCCGATCTGCTGGACCGCTGGGAGCTGGAGGCCTGGATCGCCCTCTACGCCCCGGTCTGCCAATACTGGGTGCCGTCGGAATGGGGACAGGCCGACCCGCACGCCACCGTCTCCCACATCTACGACGACCGGCGGCTGTTGGAGACGCGGGTGCGCCGCTTCCGCCACGCCATGTTCCACGCGCAGAAGCCGCCGTCGCGCACGCTGCGCACCACCACCAACTTCCGCCCCGGCGCGACGCCCGCCTCCATCGTCTGCCACTACGAGGTCGCGGAGTTCCGCAACGACCGCCACCGCCGCTACGTCTGCCGCGCCACCTACGACACCGAACCGGGCACGGACGGTCCGCTCATCGTGCGCAAGCGCCTCGACCTGCTGGACTGCGACGCGGTGCAGGACGGGATCTCCATCATCCTGTGATCCCGCTTCCCGGGGCATGGCGACAAGAGGACGACAGCATGATCCCGCGCCGATCCCTCGCCCCCGCGGGCGCCGCGCTCCTCGCCACGAGCGCGGCCCGCGCGCAGCCCGCCTTCCCGTCGCGGCAACTCCGCATCCTCGTCCCCTTCACCCCCGGCGGCTCGCCGGACGTCCTCGCCCGCATCGTGGCGGATGAGGGCGCGCGCCGCTGGCCCGCAGGCGCCGTCGCGGAGGCCCGCCCGGGCGCCGGCGGCAACATCGCCGCCGACCTCGTCGCCCGCTCGGCGCCGGACGGCCACACCCTCCTGCTGATGTCCAACAACATCGTCGCGGTGAACCCCCACGTCGCGCGCATGTCCTTCGACCCGCTGACGGACCTCGTCCCCGTCGCGCTCCTCGCCCGCTCGCCCCTCGTCATCGCCGTCGGGCCGGACGTGCCGGTGCGCGACCTCGCCGGCCTCGTCGCCCTCGCCCGCGCCCGCCCGCGGGAGGTGACCTACGCCTCCGCGGGGAACGGCTCCCCGCACCACCTTGCGATGGCGCTGCTCGCCCACATGACGGGGGTGGAGATGACCCACGTGCCCTACCGCGGCACCACGCCGGGGCTGCTGGACATCTCGGCCGGGCGGGTGGTCGCGATGGCCACGCCCTACGGCACCGCGCTGCCGATGATCCGGGAGGGCCGCATCCGCCCCCTCGCGGCGGCCGGTGCCAAGCCGCTGGCCGGATTGCCGGACGTGCCGCTGGCGTCGGCGTCCGGCGTCCCGGGCTACGAGTGCGACACCTGGCTCGGCCTCGCCGCCCCGCGCGGCACGCCGGAGGCGGCGATCGCGGAGATCGAGCGCGCCGCCCTCGCCGCGATGGGCCTGCCCCGGACGCGGGACACGCTGGAACGACAGGGCATCGAACTCGACCCCCTGCCCACCGGCCCCTTCGGCGCGCTGTGGCGGAGCGACAACGCCCGCTGGGGCGCCGTGATCCGCGCCGCCGGCATCCGGGAGGAGTAGCGGACCGCTATCCCACGAAGGCGTTGCTGTAGAGGTCCTCGACCGGCGCCGCGGCCCGCAAAATCTCGTTCTCCACGTAGAAGTCCTGCACGCGCTTCAGCCGCGCCGCGTCGAACCGCCCGAGCGGCGTCCCGGCCTCCGTCGGGTAAACGTCGGTCGCGTAGCGGCGGATGATGCGCTCGAACACTCCCTCCCGCCCCGCGTGCTGCGGAATGTGCGCGACGTAGTCCCGCGCCGCCGCCGCCGGATCCTCCGTCATGTCCGTGACGGAGCGGAGCACGGCGCGCACGAAGCCCCGCACCTGTTCCGGTCGCCGCGCCACCGTCGCGTCCGACGCCAGGATCGCCTGCGCCATCGCGGGGAAGTAGGAATCGATCGGGTAGACCTGCACCGCGATCCCCGCCTCCTGGATCGTGTCGATCCACTCCGGCACCGCCATCACGGCGTCCAGCGCGCCGGAGATCATGAGCTGCGTCATCCCGGCGTTGCCGACCGCCTGCATGTTCAGGTCGCCCCGCCGCATCCGGTGCGCCGCCAGCACGCCGAGCATCGCGTAGAACCCCGTGTCCCCGAACCCGATGACGCCGACGCGCTTGCCCCGCAGCCCCGGGATGTCCGCGACGTTCGCATCCCGCCGCACCGCCAGCTGGTAGATCGGCCGCCCGCCGAGCAGCGCCACGCCCCGCACCGGCACCCCGTTCGGGCGCACGAGCATCGGCGTCTCCCCCACCGCGCCGCCGAGGGTGGCGTTGCCCGCCCCCACCTGGGTCGCGACGTTCGCGCCGCCCTGCCCCGTCTGGAACGTCACGTTCAGCCCTTCCCGCGCGAAGTGCCCGCGCCGGACGGCGAGTTGGTGCGGCGCGAAGGCCGGGAGGAAGGCGGGGGCGGGGAGGAGGAAGGTGACCGCCTCCTGCGCCTCCGCCGTGCGGAGGGCGGGCGCCGCGAGGGCGGCACCGACGAGGAGGCGTCGTGCGATCATGCGGGCGACGCTATCGGCCGCCCCCTCTCCCTGTCCAGGCTCGCGTCAACCCTTGCGGAGCGGGAAGATCGCCCGGAGGGCCGGGTCGCGCAGCCACAGCCCGCCCCAGAGCACGAGGCCGAGGTACACGCCGAACAGCGTGTGGCTCAGGAGGGGGGAGCCGACCCGGAGATGGGTCGCGATCGCGCCGCCGAGGAGGGCCGTCGTGAGGACGGCCCCGAGGACGCCGGTGCGCGGGACGAGATACAGGACGAGGCACGCCAGTTCGATGACGCCGATGGGGAGGGCGTGACCCGGGGGCCAGCCGAGGGCGACGAGCGTGTCCGTCGCGACGCCCAGGCCCAGCAGTTTCGGCGCGACCGAGGCGCCGGCGAGGAAAACCGCGAACAGGGCGGTGAGCCCCCACCCGATCCGGACCATCGTTCCCTCGCTCATGCGCCCGCCCCTTCGTGCGCCCCGTCCCTCCTGCCGGACTCGAACCGGCATGCCCTCGCGGACAAACGATTTTAAGTCGTTCGCGTCTACCGTTCCGCCAAGGAGGGGCATCCCTCCGTGCCGCCGCCGCGCCCGCGGGTCAACGCCCTTCCCGCGCCCGGCCGTTCAACGCGCGTCCCGCGCGATCCGTCGGCAATGCTCCAGCGCCGCCTCGATGAGGTTGTCGCTCGCCTCCGGCGTGCGGAAGGCGGAATGGGCCGACAGCGTCGCGCCCTCCAGCGTCGCGATGGAGGCCCCCGCCGGCAGCGGCTCCGTCCCGTAGACGTCCAGCGCCACGCGGATGTCGCCCGCCCGCGCCGCCGCCTCCATCGCTCCCTCGTCCACCACCGCGCCGCGGGCGGTGTTGACGAGGATGGCGCCGCGCCTCATCCGCGCGATCCGGTCGGAGGACAGGAATCCCCGCGTCCCGTCGTTCAGCAGGAGATGGAGCGAGACGACGTCGGCGGTCGCCAGGAGGTCGTCGAGTTCGACGAACGCCACCCCCGGCGCCTCCCGCGCCGTGCGGTTCCAGGCGATCACCCGCATCCCCGCGCCCCGGCAGAGGCGGGCCATCTCCGCCGCGATGCCGCCGTAGCCCACCAGCCCCACGGTCCTGCCGTTCAGCTCCACCCCGTCCGTGCGGAGCCACTCGCCCGCGCGGATGCCGCGGTCCATCCGGGCCAGCCCCTTCGCCGCGGCCCACATGAGCGCGAAGGCCATCTCCGCCACCGCCGTGTCGCCGTAGCCCTTGATGACGTGGACCTGCACGCCGCACTCGGCCTCCAGTTCCTCCGGGTCCATGTAGGACCGCGCGCCGGTGCCGAGGAAGACGACGTGCCGCAGCGACGCGCACCGCCGCGCCACCGCCGTCGGCAGGGCGGTGTGGTCCACGATCGCGATCGCCGTGCCCTCCAGGGCGGCGGGGAGCTCGTCCGGCGTGATGTCGGGCCGGCGGTTGATCGCTACGGGCATGTCGGAGGGGCGGCGCAGCCGCTCCATCACGCCCGCCAGCCCCTCGCCGGCATCCACGAAACAGGCGCGCACCGGATGATCCCCCGCGATTCCCGGGCGACAGTAGCGGCGGGGCACGGGACGTGTCAGGGGGGCGGACCCGGGAGGTGACGATGGCCCTGAAGTTCCGCCTCGACCTCGGCCTGGGGTCGCAGCCGCTGAAGCTGGCGGCGCTCATCACCCTCGTCTGGGGCGCGCTGTGCCTCTTCGTCCTGCAGGACCGGCTGACGGGGCCGATGGACGACACGACCGCGGACATGCTTGTCCTGCTGGCCGTGCCGCCGGTCGTGGTGCTGGCCTGCGCGTGGCTCGTGCGGTGGCTCGGGACCGGGCCGCGCTGAACCGCCCGCCGTTCCCCCGGCCGCCGCTCCCCCGGTCGGCCGCCGCCCTCAGGGGAACTGCGTCACGACGTTGACGCCGTGCATCCTCGTCACGCGCACGTCGTCCCGATTCCCGAGGAGCCCGCGGAACGCCTCGACATACTGCGCGTGCCAGCCCGCCCCCACGAAGTACAGCTTGAAGGAGCAGAAGAGGAACGGCTGCAGCCGCGGCACCGTCCGCATGTAGGTCGAGACCGCCTCGGTCACGCCGGGCCAGTGCGGCTGCATGTAGTCGTCGAGGACGACGACGCCGCCGGGCGCGACGAGATCCTGTGCCGTCAGCAGGTCGTTGTGCGTGTGCTCGTGCGTGTGGCAGCCATCCACCGAGAAGAGGCGGAACGGGCCGCGGTCCCGCATGACGTCGATCTTCTCCATCGCCGTCATCGCGATGCTGTCGGCCTTGATGAAGGCGTAGTCGAGCCCGGGCGGCCCGTACGCCGCGATGTTCTCCTTCAGGCGATCGAGGCTCCCGACGCCCGCGCCGTCCACGTTGCGCGTCTGGTCCTCGAAGACGTCGATGGCCGTCACCTTCGTCCCGGGATCGGCGAACTGCGCCATGCCGAGGAGGAACTTGCCGTGGTAGACGCCGATCTCCCCGATGTGGCCGGTGACGCCGGCGCCCCGTTGCAGGGCGTCCACCATGCGGATCATCTGGTAGTGGTTCGGCACGAGCCACCCGCCGATCCCCTCCATGTCGCGGAGCCAGTAGGCCTCGCCCCGGTCCGTGAGGGGGGGCGCCGCGGCGGCCTCGACGATGGACATGATCCCGCTCTCCTCGCCGCGGACCGCGGCGCCGCCGCCTCGTCGGCGAGGCCGGGGGTCAAGTCAACCGCCGCCCCGGCCGGGCGCCACCGGCCATGCCCACATCAGCTCGTGCTTGTTGTGCGCCCCGTGGAACAGCGCCCCGCCGGGGATCGCCGCGAACCCCGCCGCCACCTCGTGGTCCGTCCCGCCCTGGAACTTCACCGTCGCCACGATGTTGCGCGCCGCTCCCGCCTCCATCCACCGCCGCACCAGCGCCAGCAGCCGCGCGGGGTAGCAGATGACGTCGGAGAACAGCCAGTCCACCGGCTCCGGGTCGATCCCGAAGGCGCTCTCCCGCCGCACGGCCACCCCGGGCATGGCGGCGATCCGGGGATCGAGGTCGGCCTTGTCCACCGCCGCGACGTGCGCGCCCAGCCGGGCCAGCGCCCAGGTCCAGCCGCCGGGCGAGGCGCCGAGGTCGAGGCAGGTCTCCCCCGGCGCGGGGTGGCGCCCGAGCCGGGTCAGCGCCTCCCACAGCTTCAGGTAGGCCCGGCTCGGCGGCCCCTCGCGGTCCTCCACGAACACCGGCGCGCCGTTGATGAAGGGAGAGGACTTCGTCGGGCTCGCCAGCAGCACGTCCGGCGAGAGGGGCGTCCAGGCGCCGAGGTGCGAGGCGGGCGCCGCCGCCGGGAAGGCGATGGGCTTCGGGCGCAGCGGCGGCAGGGCGTCGCGGATCAGCGCGGCGCGGCGGTGGTGCGCCACGTCCAGCAGCCCCCAGTTCCGCCCCATCGCCCGCAGCGCGTCGGCCGCGGCGCGGATGGAGGGGGCCGCGACCGCCCGCGGGTCGTCCCACGCGTCGAGCGCCCAGGGCGTCGCGTTCGGCGTCTCCGGCACGGGGTCCGGCGACAGCGCCAGCGGCCCGTGCCACCCGGCGATCCGCCGGCCCGCGCGGCGCAGGTCTTCGGCGAGTTCCGCCTCGAACCCCGCGGCGGCGAGATAGGCGGACCGCACCGCGCCGGCGCGCGTCCCGAGGTCCGGCGCATCCCCCGGGCCGACCGGGGGTGTGGTCCCGCGCTCAGCCACGCGCCCCACCACCGGCCCCAGCATCGGCCCCAGCATCGGCCCCAGCATTGGGCGGCACCGCGTCGCGATGCAGGAAGGGCCACGCGTCGCGCTCGCCCGCCGCGTCGAGGGCCCGCTCCGTGTCCCGCCACCGCCGCCGCAGGCGACGGTCCAGCGGCCACCACCCGACCGCCGCGACCATCAGCACGGCGCCGAGGAGGAGGCCCGCCACCGTCCCGAGGGCGAGCGACGCGGTCGCGAGGAGGACGATGGCGAAGGGCAGCCAGCGCGGCCCCGCCCCGGCCGGCACGGCGAAGTCCTCCCCCGGCCATTCGTAGGGCAGGCCGGAGCGCAGGAAGGCCTCGCACCGGTCCAGCAGCGCGCGCTGCCCCGGCGCGTCCTCGCCGTACGCCTCGACCATGCCGCCGATGACCCGGACGCCGCGGTCCCCGTCGCGCGGCCACGCGTCCAGCACGGCGTCCGGGTCGGACCTGCCGTCGCGCAGCGCCGCGAGGAGGTCCGCGGCCCGGTGCCGGGCCGCGTCGGTCCCGGTGTCCGTCGGCACAGGCGCTGGTTTCGCCGTCCCGCCCCGTGGCGGATGGGTGTCCACCGCCGTCACGGCCGCCGCGCGACGGCCGCGACGAACAGGCAGACCCAGCCGAGCATCAGCAGCACGCCCCCGACCGGCGCGACCGGGCCGGGCGACGTTCCCGTCAACGCCACGAACCAGACCGCGCCGCAGAACAGCACGGTGCCGAGGAGGAAGCACGCCCCGGCCGCGGTGACGGCGCGCCCGCCCCACCGCTCCGCCAGCAGCCCCGTCGCGAGGAGGGCGAGGGCGTACCATCCGCCCTGCTGAATCGCGGTACCGGCGAGGCGCAGCCGCGCCGGATCGCCGGCCAGCCCGTGCGCCGACCAGGCGGAGAGCGCGACGGTGAGAAGGCCGGCGAGCGCGCCGGCGGCGATCCAGAGGCGTGGCATGGCGTGGGTATGGACCCGATCCACCCCGCTCGGAACAGGCGGGCGGGTTGCCATCCCGGGGGATGGCCCGCCTCATGCAGGTCCGATGCCCGGAGGACTCCCCTGATCCCCATCCCGACCGCCGCGCGCCTGCGCCACGTCGCCCTCTCCGCCTCCGCCGCGATGACGGCGCGGACGCGGGAGATGCGCGCCGCCGGCCGGCACGTGATTGGCCTGTCCCAGGGCCAGCCCGACTTCCCGACGCCGGAGCACGCGGTGGAGGCGGCGCACCGCGCCGCGCTCGACGGCGACACGAAGTATCCCCCGATCACCGGCACCGCCGCGCTGCGGGAGGCGATCGTGCGGAAGTTCGCACGCGAGAACGGCCTGGACTACGCCCCGGACGAGATCCTCGTCGCCAACGGCGGCAAGCAGATCCTTTACGACGCGATGATGGCGACGCTCGACCCGGGCGACGAGGTGGTGATCCCCCGCCCGTTCTGGATCTCCTACGCCGACATCGTCCGCCTCGCCGGCGGCGAACCCGTGCACGCCGACTGCCCCGCCGCCCACGGCTTCCGCCTGCGCCCGGAAGACCTGGAGGCCGCGATCACCCCGCGCACGAAGTGGGTGATGCTGAACTTCCCGAACAACCCGACCGGCGCCGCCTGTTCCCGCGGGGAGATGCGCGCATTGGCCGACGTGCTGCTGCGTCACCCCCGCGTCCTCGTCCTGACCGACGACATGTACGAGCACTTCACCTATGACGGCTTCGAGTTCTGCACGATCGCCGCGGTCGAACCGGCGCTCCGCGACCGCACGCTGACGGTGAACGGCGTCTCCAAGACCTACGCGATGACGGGCTGGCGCGTCGGCTACTGCGGCGGCCCGCGGGCGCTGATCCGGGCGATGACGGTGATCCAGTCGCAGACGACCTCCGGCGTCTCCACCGTCGGGCAGGCCGCCGCCGCCGCGGCGCTGGACGGGCCGCAGGGATTGGTCGCCGAACGCGCCGCGGCCTACCGCGCCCGCCGTGACCTCGTCGTGGACGCGCTGAACGTCGCGCGGGGCATCGCCTGCCACCGGCCGGAAGGCGCCTTCTACGTCTATCCCTCCGTCGCCGGCCTGATCGGCCGCACCACCCCCGGCGGGCGCGTCCTGGCCACCGACACGGACGTGGCGATGGCGCTGCTGGAGGAGGCGGAGGTCGCGACCGTGGGGGGCGCGGCCTACGGCGGCTCCCCCCACCTCCGCATCTCCTACGCGACCGACGTGGAGAGCCTCACCGAGGGCTGCGCCCGCATCGCCGCCTTCTGCGACAACCTCCGCTGATCCCCAGGGGAACCACCGCCATGCGCCGCCTCCTCGCCCTCCTCCTGCTCCTTGCAACACCCGCGGTCGCGCAGGTCTCCCCCGGCCCCACCCTCGCCGCCATCCGCGCCAAGGGCGCCCTCGACTGCGGCTCCAACCAGGGCGTCCCCGGCTTCGGCACGCCGGACAGCCGCGGCATCCATCAGGGGATGGACCCCGACATCTGCCGCGCCCTCGCCGCCGCCATCTTCGGCGACGCCTCGCGCATCCGCTTCACGACGCTGACGAGCCAGACCCGCATCCCCGCGCTGCAATCCGGGCAGGTGGACGTCGTCGCCCGCACCTTCACCTGGACCATGTCGCGCGAAACCTCCGCCGGCCTGCAGTTCGGCCCGACGGTGTTCTTCGACGGCCAGGGCTTCCTCGTCCGCCGCTCGGCCAACATCGGGCGCGCCGCGCAACTCGAAGGCGCCACCGTCTGCGTCTCCGCCGGCTCCACGAACGAACTCAACCTCGCGGACTGGGCGCGCACCAACGGGATCAACGTCCGCCCCCTCGTCTTCGACAGCAACGAGGACACGCGGCGCGCCTACGAATCCAACCGCTGCGATGCCTACACCCTCGACGCCTCGCAGCTCGCCGCCTACCGCTCCGGCCTCACCGACCCCGCGGCCCACGTCGTCCTCCCCGACATCATCTCGAAGGAACCGCTCACCATCGCCGTCCGCAAGGGCGACGCCCAGTTCTACGACATCATGCGCTGGACCGTTCACGCCCTCATCCTCGCCGAGGAACTCGGCGTGACGCGGGACAACGCCGAGGCGATGCTCGCCAGCCCCAACCCCGACATCCGCCGCCTCCTCGGCGCCACCGGCGACTTCGGCCCCTCCATGGGCCTCGACCGCCGCTGGGCCTACAACGCCATCCGCGCCGTCGGCCACTACGGCGAGATCTTCGAACGCCACCTCGGCCGCAACACCCCCATCGGCCTGGAACGCGGCCTGAACGCCCAGTGGAACCGCGGCGGCCTGCTCTACGCGCCGCCCATCCGGTAGCACCGCGGTCCCGGGCTTCCCGGGGTTGCGCGTGTGGCCCTGGAGGAGGGCAAAGCCCTTCTCCGGCCCACAGGCGCAACCCCCGGAAGGTCAGGACGGGGGCGGACCGTCCCGCCGCGGCGCAGGCTGGCGGTCAGCCCAGCCAGCCCAGGACCACGGGCACCAGCACCGCGGAGAGCAGGGCGTTCAGGCCGAGGGCGATGCCCGCGAAGGTGCCGGCGACAGGGTTGACGAGGAAGGCCCGCGCCGTGCCGATGCCGTGCGCCGCAAGACCCGCCGCGAAGCCGCGCGCCCGGGGATCGGAGACGCGGAGCGCGTCCAGCAGGGGCGTGACCATGATGGCGCCGGCGACGCCGGTGAGGATCACGAGGACCGCGGTCAGCGCAGGGTCGCCGCCGAGGGCGCCGGAGATGCCCATGGCCACCCCCGCCGTGACGGATTTCGGCGCGAGGGAGGCGACGACCGCCGCGGGGACGCCGAGGGCGCGGGCGATGAGGACGGCGGAGGCGGTGGCGGCGACGCAGCCCACGACCAGCGCCGCGGCCATCGGCAGGATCACGCGCAGCACCGTGCGGCGGTGGGCGTGCAACGGCGCCGCCAGCGCCACCGTGGCGGGGCCGAGGACGAAGTGGATGAACTGCGCGCCCTCGAAGTAGGTGCGGTAGGGGGTGGCGGAGACCGCCAGCACCGCCGCCACCGCCGACACCGCCAGCAGCACCGGGTTGGCGAGGGGGTGGCGCCCCGTCGCGGCCGAGATCCGGTCGGCGGCGATGTAGGCGAGGAGGGTCACGGTGAGCCACAGCAGCGGCGTGCGGGCGAGGTAGACCCACAGCGAAAAGTTATCCGCGTTCAAGCGGCGCGCCCTCGCGCCAGCGCCGCGAAGACGAGCGCGGTGACGCCGAGGCCGATCGCGGTGGAGGCGACGAGCGCGAGCGCGAGGGCGAACCCGTGGGCGCCCAGCACGTCGAGCGCGCCGACCACGCCCACGCCGGCGGGAACGAAGAGGAGGGAGAGATGGCCGAGCAGGCCGTTCGCCACGCCCTCCACCCGGCCGTCGCGGAGCGGCGCGGGGGCGAGGTCCGGTGCGGCGTCGCGCCAGAGGAGGAGGGCGAGGAGGAGGACCATCCCCAGCACCGGGCCCGGCAGGGGCAGTCCCGTCCCGTGGGCCAGCGCTTCCCCCGCCAGCTGGCAGAGGAGGAGGACGGCGAGGCTCTCGATCACGGCGGCGGCTCCCGAAGCGGCGGCG
>CAXVWQ010000151.1:0-4792 GCA_964263755.1 Roseomonas sp.
ACTGCATTCTCCCGCCCCCCGACCGCGACTTCGGCGCCGGCCAGTCCGCCCTGTGCCACCACCCGCTGGAAGCAGCCGCCTGACCATCGCTTAGGACGCCCGCACGCCACGCTTGCGCCGGCTCTCCCGCCATGTATCTCCTCCCCTCGATGAGCGAGGTCCTCCCCCGCCCCCCCGCCGAATCGCCCCCCACGGTCGCCACCGACGCCGCCGCGCGCCTCCGCGCCCTCCTCCGCTACGACATCCTCGATACCCCGAAGGAGGCGGATTACGACGACATCGCCGCCATGGCCTCCGAGATCTGCGAGGCCCCCATCGCCGTCGTGAACCTCGTCGCCGACGACCGGCAATGGTTCAAGGCGGAGGTCGGCATCGGCGTCCGCTCCACCCCGCTCGAGACCTCCTTCTGCGCCCATGCCATCCTGCGCCCCGGCCTCACGATCATCCCCGACACGCGGCAGGACACCCGCTTCGACTGCAACCCCCTCGTCACCGCCGACGGCGGCATCCGCTTCTACGCCGGCGCCCTTCTGGAAACGCCGGAGGGCCTCCCCATCGGCACCGTCTGCGTCCTCGACACCCGCCCGCGCGACCTCACCCCCTTCCAGGCCCGCACCCTCTCCCGCCTCGCCCGCCAGGTGATGACGCAGCTCGAACTCCGCCGCGCCCTCCGCGACCGCTCGGAGGAGGCGACGCGCGCGCGGGACGCCGAGGAACGCCTCCGCCTCGCCCAGGAGGCCGGCGGCATCGGCGCCTTCGAGGTGGAGATCCCGTCCGACCGCCTCACCGCCTCCCCCCGCTTCCTCTCGATCTTCGGCCTGGACCCCGCCGCGCCGGCGCCGGAGACGGCGGCCACGACGCGGGCCCTCATCCTCCCCGCGGATTCCCCCCTCGCCTCGGACCCGGCGGGCCGCGCCGAGGGCCGCGCCGACCGCGTCACGGAGTACCGCATCCGCCGCGCCGACACCGGCGAGGAACGCTGGATCGCCCGGCAGGCCGAGATCCTCCGCGACGCGGAGGGCCGCCCCACCCGCATGCGCGGCGTCATCCAGGACGTGACCGACCGCAAGCGGGCGGAGGAGCGGCAGCTCCTCCTCACCCGCGAACTCCTGCACCGCGTGAAGAACAACCTCGCGATCATCCAGGCGATCGCGACCCGCACGCTGCGCGACGCCCCGAGCACGGCCGCCGCGGCGGAGACCTTCGGCGCCCGCCTCCGCGCCCTCGCCCGCGCGCTTGAGGTGCTGGGGGAGGGCGGCGTCGGCGCCACGACGGTGGGGGAGGTGGTGCGCGGCATCGTCGCCCTGCACGGCGATGGCGGTCGGCGCATCGCCGGCGAAGGCCCGCCCGTCCCCCTCGGGGCGAGCGCCGCCCTCGCCCTCTCCCTCGCCCTCCACGAACTCGCGACCAACGCCGCGAAGTACGGCGCCCTCAGCGCCCCGGAGGGCCACGTCGCCATCACCTGGGCGCAGGGGGGCGGCGCGCTGCGCTTCCGTTGGACGGAGAGCGGCGGCCCCCCGGTCACGCCCCCCGCCCGCCGCGGCTTCGGCTCCCGTCTCATCGAGGAGAACCTGTCGCGCTCCTGGCGCGGCACCGCCATCCTCGCCTTCGCCCCCGCCGGCGTGGTGCTGGAGGCGTCGGCGCCCGTCGCCGGGCTACGCGAGGGGTAGCGTCGCCCGGCCGGCCCCCGCCACCGCCTCGCCCACCGACCGGTCCCGCGGGTCTCCGCTGCGCCCCAGCCCCGCGGCCACGCCCTCCCGGTCCTGCGCCGCGCGGTTCTGCGACAGCTTCCGCTTGCCGATCAGCCGCTCGACGGTCATGCGCACCCCGACGATCCCGCGCAGCTGCGCCGCCACGAAGGGCTCCGGCGCGTCGGTCACCGCCCAGGGCGCGTCACGCGGCGCCTCGTGCCGCTGCGTCAGCCGCGTGACCGCGTCGTGCAGCCGCCCCGCGTCGTCGAACACGTCCACCGGCCCCTCCGCCGTCACAAGCTCGTAGTTCCAGGTCGGCACCACGCGCCCGTGCTCCGCCTTCGAGGGGTAGAAGGACGGCGAGACGTAGGCCTCCCCCAGCAGGAACACCGCGGTCGCCCGCCCCGCGCACCGCAGCGCCCCGGCGTGCGGGTTGGCGCGGGCGAGGTGGCCGAGCAGCGCGTCGTCGCCGTCCCACATCAGCGGCAGGGGCGAGAGGTCCGGCACCCCGCCCTCGCCGTTGGAGGTGAGCAGCGCGAGGCGCGCGGAGGCGACGAGGGCGCGGAGGATGGCCGGGTCGTCCTCCCGGAAGGCGGGCGGGATGTACATGCCCGTCACGGTATCGCGCCGTGCGGCGGGGGTGGGGCGCGGATCGCGCGGGTCAGTCATCGCCGTCGTCCGGGATGCTCAGCAGGGCGCCGCAGGCCTTGCAGTGCACCGCGTCCGTCTCGTGCCGCCCCAGGGCGCAGGCGGGGCAGGTGAAGCGCACCTTGGACGGGCGGAACAGCGCCTGGGCCAGCCGCAGGAACAAGGTCACGCCGGCGAGCATGATGATGACGGTGAGCATCCGCCCGAGGGTGTCCTTCGGCACGATGTCGCCGAAGCCCGTCGTCGTCAGGGCGGTGACGGTGAAGTAGAGCGCGTCGCCGTAGTTCGCGATGCCGGTGTTCAGGTGGCGCTGCGTCTCGAACACCGCGGCCGTCATGAGGAAGACGAAGACGACGAGGTCGGCCGCGGCGACCACCGCCTCCTCGTTCCGCCGGAAGGCCGGGAGGTCGGCGCGCAACGGGCCGAGGACGCGGGGGGAGCGGGTGAGGCGGAGGAGGCGCAGCGCGCGGAGGGAGGCGGCGGAGGCGGGGAGGACGGGCGCGAGGAGGAGGGAGAGGATGGCGACGAGGTCCGCCAGCGCCATGGGCCGCGTCGCCTCCCGCGCCGGGCGGGCGGTGGCGGCGAAGCGGGCGATCCATTCGGCGAGGAGGACGGCGCCGAGGGCCACGTCCACGGCGTAGACGAAGGTCGTGGGGGCGAGGAACGAGGTCGTGACGACCCAGGCGATGGAGGCGACGTCGAGGGCGAGGAGGGCGTAGCGGTAGCGCCGCGCCTCCGCGGCGTCCGCGCCGTAGAGGTAGCGCAGGCGGGCGCGGAGGCCGTGGTGGTGGTGCGGGTGGCGGGGCCGCGCCAAGGTGTCGGCCGTGGCGGGTCCGGCGGCGGCGCGCGCGGGCGGGACCGGGGGACTGCCCGGCCCGCCCGTGGGGATCACAGGGCGCCGCCCTTGCGGCCGGCCATCGCGCCGAGCCTCAGGCGGAGGGCGTTGAGCTTGATGAAGCCTTGCGCGTCGAACTGGTCGTAGGCCCCTTGGTCCTCCTCGAAGGTGACGTGCTTCATCGAGTAGAGGGAGTTCTCCGACCGGCGGCCGGTGACGATGGCGTTGCCCTTGTAGAGGGTCAGGCGGACGTCGCCGGTGACGGAGGCCTGGGAGGCGTCGGCCATCGCCTGGATCATGCGGCGTTCGGGGGAGAACCAGTAGCCGTTGTAGATGAGTTCGGCGTAGCGGGGCATGAGGCTGTCCTTCAGGTGGGCGGCCTCCCGGTCCAGGGTGATGCTCTCGATGGCGCGGTGGGCGACGTAGAGGATGGTGCCGCCGGGGGTTTCGTAGGCGCCGCGGGACTTCATGCCGACGTAGCGGTTCTCCACGAGGTCGAGGCGGCCGATGCCGTTCGCCTTACCCAGGGCGTTGAGGCGGGTCAGCAGGGTGGCGGGGGACAGGGGTTCGCCGTTGAGCGAGGTGGCGTCGCCGCGTGTGAAGCCGATCACGATCTCCGTCGCTGTGTCGGGGGCGTCCATCGGGGAGAGGGTGCGCTGCCAGACACTCTCCGGCGGCTCGTCCCAGGGGTCCTCCAGCACCTTTCCCTCGGAACTGCTGTGGAGGAGGTTGGCGTCCACGGAGAAGGGGGCCTCGCCGCGCTTGTCCTTCGCGATGGGGATCTGGTGGCTCTCCGCGAACTCGATGAGCTTCGTGCGGGAGGTGAGGTCCCATTCGCGCCAGGGGGCGATGACCTTCACGTCCGGCTTCAGGGCGTAATAGGAGAGTTCGAACCGCACCTGGTCGTTGCCCTTGCCGGTGGCGCCGTGGGCGACGGCGTCGGCGCCCACCGCCTCGGCGATCTCGATCTGGCGCTGGGCGATAAGGGGGCGGGCGATGGAGGTGCCGAGGAGGTAGAGGCCCTCATACAAGGCGTTCATGCGGAACATCGGGAAGACGAAGTCGCGGGTGAACTCCTCCCGCAGGTCGTCCACGTGGATGTTCTCCGGCTTGATCCCCAGGAGGAGGGCCTTGTCGCGGGCGGGGCCGAGTTCCTCGCCCTGGCCGAGGTCGGCGGTGAAGGTCACGACCTCCGCCCGGTAGGCCGTCTGGAGCCATTTGAGGATGACGGAGGTGTCGAGGCCGCCGGAATAGGCGAGGACGACCTTCTTCACGTCTTTCACGCGCATGGGGGGTGCGGGTCCTGCGATTCTGTCCCGCGCATGTGCCAGGGGGTGGGGTGCGGGGCAAGGCGACCGCGGGGCCGTCCGTGCCGGTCGTTGCGGTCGTGGCCTTGGCGCGGCGGGGCGGGACGTGGGAGCGTGACGCTTCCTTGGACCGGTGGGGGCCGGCGGAGGCGAGGGGTGGGGCATCGGGGCCGGGGCGTGCGGAGGTTGGGCGTGCGGGCGGGGGTCGCGGGGGCGGCCGTGGCGCTGGTCGCGGCGGTGGTCCCGGCCGCGCCGGGGGCGGCGCAACCGCAGCGGGGCGGACAGGTCATCGAGGTCACGCCGTTGCCGCG
>CAXVWQ010000152.1:0-9431 GCA_964263755.1 Roseomonas sp.
GCCACCTTGAAGTCCATGTCGCCGAGGTGGTCCTCGTCGCCGAGGATGTCGGAGAGCACGGCGAAGCCGCGATCCTCCTTGATGAGGCCCATGGCGATGCCGGCGCAGGGGCGCTTCAGCGGCGTGCCGGCGTCCATGAGCGAGAGCGAGGTGCCGCAGACGGTGGCCATGGAGGAGGAGCCGTTGGACTCCGTGATCTCCGACACGACGCGCATCGTGTAGGGGAACGCCTCCTTCTCCGGCAGCAGCGGGCGGATGGCGCGCCACGCGAGCTTGCCGTGACCGACATCGCGACGCCCGGGCGAGCCCATGCGGCCCGTCTCGCCGACGGAGTAGGGAGGGAAGTTGTAGTGCAGCATGAAGGTCTCGCGGTATTCGCCCGCGAGGGCGTCGATGATCTGCTCGTCCTGCCCCGTGCCGAGCGTCGCGACGCAGAGCGCCTGCGTCTCGCCGCGCGTGAACAGCGCGGAGCCGTGGGCGCGCGGCAGGATGCCGACCTCGGCAACGATGGGGCGCACGGTCTTCGTGTCGCGGCCGTCGATGCGGATGCCCGTGTCGAGGATCGTGCCGCGCACGACGTCGGCCTCGAGCGACTTCATCAGGCCCTTGGCGGCGGCGGGGTCGTGGCCCTCGGCCTCCAACTTGGCGGCGATGTCCTTCTTCACCGCGCCCACCTTGGCGTAGCGGGACTGCTTCACGGTCTCCTTGTAGGCCTCGCGCATCGCGTCGGCGCCGATGCCCGCGATCTTCGCCTTCAGCGCGATCTCGGCCTCGGACTTCTCCGGAACCGCCCACGCATCCTTCGCCGCGCGCTCCGCGAGTTCGATGATCGCCTCGATCACCGGCTGGAACGACTTGTGGCCGAACTCGACGGCGCCGAGCATGACCGCCTCGGACAGCTCCTTCGCCTCGGACTCCACCATCAGCACGCCCTCGGCGGTGCCGGCGACGAAGAGGTCGAGCTCCGACGTCTTCACCTGCTCCATCGTCGGGTTGAGGATGTACTCGCCCGCCGCGTAGCCGACGCGGGCGCCGGCGATGGGGCCGAAGAACGGAATGCCGGAGATCGTCAGGGCGGCGGAGCAGCCGACCATCGCGACGACGTCCGGGTTGTTCTCCAGGTCATGCGAGAGGACGGTCGCGACGACCTGGATCTCGTTCCGGAACCCCTCGGGGAACAGCGGGCGGATCGGGCGGTCGATGAGGCGCGAGACGAGCACCTCGTTCTCGGAGGGACGACCCTCGCGCTTGAAGAAGCCGCCGGGGATCTTGCCCGCCGCGAACGCCTTCTCCTGGTAGTTCACGGTCAGCGGGAAGAAGTCCTGCCCGGGCTTGACCGACCGCGCCCCGACGGCGGTGCAGAGGACGATGGTGTCGCCGAGGCGGGCGAGAACGGCGCCGTCGGCCTGACGGGCCATCTTGCCCGTCTCCAGCGTCAGGGTCTTGCCGCCCCAGGGAATGTCCTTGCGGAAGTAGGATTCGAACATGCGTGCGTCCTGTGCGCCCCGGCCGTTCGGCGGGGGACGTGGGTGCGCGGCATCGGGATGGGGGTATGCGTGTCGGTGCCCCGCGCTGTCGCGGGGCTGCCCGGCGTCTCGGGCGGCATGGGGTCCGGCCAGCGTGATCGCGGCGCGGGTTGTCCATGTGGCCGGAAACGCCGCGGCGCGGCCCGTGTCCCCTCTCCCCACCGCCTGCGCGGAAGGCGGGCGGGACCATCCCTCGAAACCAAGGGGGCCCCGCCCGGCGGCGGCCCTATAGGGGGGATGCGGCCGGAAGGCCAGCGGAAACGCGACCGGCCATCCGCCGCCTCTCCCTCGCCGTTCCATGATGACGAACCCGGGCGACCGGCGCCGCGGCGTGGAGCCCGCCCCGTGGGCGACACCGCGCCGGGCCCGCCGCGGGGATGAAGGTTGTATTCCCGCCCTTCCAACCCTACCTATCGCCTCGCCATCCCCGGTTCGGCCGCTCTCCGCGCTCGTGATCGAGCACCCGGACCCGCTTCCCACATCCCGGTTTGGCAGCCCTTCGCATCCTGCGGGGGGTTCCTCGCGACACGAAAGACTTCCCGACCATGGCGACCGGTACCGTTAAGTGGTTCAACGCGACGAAGGGCTACGGCTTCATCCAGCCGGATGATGGCTCCAAGGACGTGTTCGTCCACGTCTCCGACGTGCAGCGCGCAGGCCTCCAGGGCCTCTACGAGGGCGACAAGCTCTCCTTCGAGGTCCAGCAGGACCAGCGCGGCAAGCTCTCCGCGGGCAACCTGCAGAAGGCCTGACCGGAGGGGCTCCACGCCCCTCCTCCGGGCCCGCTGAGAAGGCCCTGCCTGCCCCGCCCCGTCCGCCGCATCGTGCCGGCCGGGGCGGCTTCTTCACTTCCTCCCCTTCGACACGTCCCGATGCTTGATCCGTCATGGATTCATCCCGGGGCCACGCGCCGGTTATGAACCGGCCACGTCACCGGACGATGCTCCGGCACCCACGGGAGGATCACCCGGACCGCGACCGACCCCGAGAGGGCGGGCGGACGGGCCACAGGAACAGTCATGACCACCCCGATTCTTCTGAACACCCAGACCGCCTTCCGGGCCGAGACCCGGCGGGACGTCACGCGGGCCGATATCCCCGCCAACGACGACCACCGCGACGCGGCCCCCGGCGCCTTCTCCCGCCGGGAACTCCGCGACCTCGTCCTCCACTGGATGGGGTGAGGGCGGGCGCTACGGCGCCCGCATCGGCTCCGCGGTCGCGTCGCGGAGCGGCAGCCGCCCCCAGCCCCGCTCGTATTGCGGCGGGATGGCGAGGCGGTCCTCCGCCCCGAGTTCGTGGGCGGCCCTGACGGGCCAGTAGGGCTCCCGCAGCGACGCCCGCGCCAGCAGGACGAGGTCCGCCCGCCCCTCGGCGAGGATGGCCTCGGCCTGCGCCGGCTCCGTGATCATCCCGACCGCGGCGACGGGCAGGCCGGACCCGCGCCGCACCGCCTCCGCCCCCGGCACCTGGTAGCCCGGGCCGACGGGGATGTCGGCGCGGGCGATCCCGCCGGACGACACGTCCATCAGGTCCACGCCGAGCGGGGCGACGCGGCGGGCGAGTTCGACCGTCTCCCCCGTCGTCCAGCCGCCCGCCAGCCAATCCGTGTGCGAGACGCGGAGGAGGAGGGGCACGTCGTCCGGCAGGGCGGCGCGGGTGGCGGCGACGACCTCCCGCACGATCCGCGTCCGCCCTTCGAAGTCGCCGCCCCAGCCATCGTTCCGGGCGTTGGCCAGGGGCGAGAGGAACTCGTGGAGGAGGTAGCCGTGCGCGGCGTGGACCTCCACGACGCGGTAGCCGGCGCGGACCGCGCGCCGGGCGGCCCCGGCGTGCGCGGCGACCACCGCGGCGATCTCCTCCTCCGTCATCGCGCGCGGCGTGGGCAGCCCCTCGGCCGCGAGGGCGGAGGGGCCGAGCGTCTCCCAGGGCGCATCGGCGACCCCGCCGCGCCACGGCGGGGCCTGGCCGCCCTTGCGCCCGGCATGGGCGATCTGCACCCCGGGCACGGACCCCGCGGCGGCGATGGCGGCGGCGAGGCGGGCGTGGGGCGCCACCTGCCCCTCCTCCCAGAGCCCGAGGTCGGCGGGGGAGATGCGGCCCCCCGGCGTCACCGCCGTCGCCTCCGTCATCACCAGCCCGGCGCCGCCGACGGCGCGTTGCAGCAGGTGGGCGAGGTGCCAGTCGGTCGGGCGCCCGTCCGGCCCCGCGCAATACTGGCACATGGGCGAGACGCCGATGCGGTTCCGCAGGGTGACGCCGCGCAGCGTCAGCGGTTCGAACAGGTAGGGCAAGGCGGGTCTCCGGCGAGGGCCGCGCAGGGCGGGCACGAGGTGGGGGCGAGAGGTCGTCCGCGCCGCACCGATCCGCCGCGCGAGGGCGTCGCCCCCGTGCAACGGGCGGGTGGCCGGACCGGCCGGCGCCCTGGGAGCCGGCGGCCTGGGAACGGCCCCGCGCCTCAGCGCATCGCGACGAGGGCCGCGCCGAACGGCGGCAGCCGCCCCAGCCGGTTCTCCACCACCGTGAAGACCGGCCCCCGCCCCGCCCCCCGCGGCAGCAGCCGCCCGGCCGCGTCGGCGTCGTAGCGGACGAGGGTGACGGCGTCGGCCACGTTGCCGCCGACCGCCTCCACCACCCCCGGGCCGGTCCGCAGCACGATGTCGCAGTGCATCGGGCGGAAGCGCCCCGCCTCCCCCAGCCGCTCGCGCCAGCTCCGCAGCGGCGTGCGGGAGCGGTCGGCGCAGACGAGGTCGCCCGGCGCCGGCGCGCGCTCCCCCACCTCCCGCGGCACGAAGGGCGCGGTGGCGGGGAACTCCGCGGCGTCGCGGATCATCGCGTCGAGGTAGGTGCCGTGGGCGGCGGAGGGGGGGAACTCCCGCCGGTCCACCCCCGCGCTCCGCATGACGTAGGAGACGAAGGCGGCGGACCACGGCGTCTCGCCCCACAGGCCGGGGAGGCCGGGGGCGGCGATCCAGGCGGCGCGGTTGCGCGCCACCGTCTCCTCCGCCACCGGCTCCGCCACCGCGCGCCAGTAGGCGGTGAGGCGGGGGAAGTGCTCCGGCAGTCCCTCCGCGCCCGTGGCCGGCCGGTCGAGGTCGGGGGAGACGATGATGCGTCCCCATTCCGCCCATTCCGTCTCGGCGATCCGCAGGAGGCGGTCGCGGACGGAGGGGGGATAGACCGCGGGCGCCTCCCGCCGCGCCAGGGCCGCCGGGGTGGGGGCGGGGGCGGCGCAGGCGGGGAGGAGGGCGGCGAGGAGGAGCGCCCCGATCGCGAGAGGAGGCGGACGCCTCACGCGCCGCCTTCCTCCCCGAGCACGCCCAGCAGCAGGGCGAGGATGGGGAGGGCATCGCCCGGCCCGCCGTCACGGGTCGGGGCGACCTCCAGCGCGTCCTCCCGCGACCGCAGCCGGGCGCCGAGCGCTTCGAGGCACCCGGCGGCCCAGGCGGCGGCGACCCCGCGCAGGTCGGGCGGCACCGCCTCCGCCCGCGCCGCCGCCCGGAAGCCGCGCAGCAGGGTGGCGAGTTCGGTCGTCGGGAGGTCGTCCAGCCCCTCGGGCGTCTCCGGGCGGGCCGCGAGGCCGTCGCGCAGCGCCGCCGCCGCCTCCGGCGACCAGGGGGACAGGCGGGCGGCGGCGAGCATCGCATACCCGTCCGTCGCGGTCGTCAGCCGCGGCACGGCGAGGCGCAGCCGCTCCCCCGCCGGGTCGGCCCCGGCGCGCCAGAGCCGCTCGGCGGCGAGGACGAGGGCGGGGTGGAGGTCGCCGCCCGCCGCCAGCCCCGCATCCACCGCGCCGGTGAGCCAGTCCCGCAAGGCCGCCGTCTCCGGTCCCCCGCCCTCGGCGCCGCCCGCCGCGAGGGCGCCGGCGACGGCGGCGACGAGGGCGGGGTCGTCCGTCAGCCCGGCATCCAGCGGCTCGCCCGGCGCGGGGTCGCGCAGCCGCCGCATGGCGCGGGGAGCGGAGGCGGGGGTGCCGCGAACGAGGAGCCGGTCCTCCGCGAGCGTCGCGGCGCCGCCGGCGGGGGTGGCGGGCAGGTCGTGGCGCAGCACCACCCAGTGCAGCGCGTCGCTCCCCTCGACGGCCCGCCCCGTGGCGCGGAGGCTGCGGAGCGGCGCCGGGCCGCGGGGGCGGAGGAGGAGGGAGAGCGGCTCCGCCTCCCCCGCCGTGCGGAGGCGGAGGATGTCGAGTCCCGCGACGGCGCCGAGGTCGGCCTCCGCCGGCCAGGGGCCCTCCCCGTCCGGGCCGAGGGCGGCGTCGGTCGCGCCGAGGCGCGTCGCGACCCGCATTGGGGGTCGCATCTCCGACAGGGCGTCCACCGCCGTCGTCACCCGCGCCCCGGCGATGCCGCGGGCGGGGCGGAGGGTGACGGCGAGGCGCAGCACCGGGTCGTCGGCGGAGACGCGGTATTCGTAGCGGATCGTGCCGGCGGGCGCGTCCCGCAGCCGCAGCGCGCTCTCGTGGAACAGCAGGGCGCCGCGGCCCTCCTGGAGGACGCCGGAATCGCTGATCGCGTCCTCCACGTCGAGGGCGGGCGGGGCGAGGCCGAAGCGGGCCAGGAGCCCCGCCACCCCGCCGGGCCGCAGCCGGACGAGGTTGCCGGAGTGGCGCACGGACCGGCCGGCCCCCTCCTCCCCCCGCAGCGCCTGCTCGATCACGCCGCGCGTCAGGTCGCCGGTGAGGACGTGCCAGGGGGTGAGGACGCGGAAGTCCTTCGGGTCGGAGGCGCGGATGGCGACGCGGCCGACCGGCACGGCGACCGCGCGGGGCAGCGCCGTGCCGTCCCCCGCCCCCTTGGCCGCGGCCCGCCCGGCGGCGGCGAGCGCCGTGAGGAAGCCGAGGGGGGCGGCGGCGAGGGCGGGGTCGGCGTCCCGTAGCAGGGGAATCGCCAGGGCCTCCGCGGCGATGGCGTTGTCGAGGGCGCGGAGGGGGGCGCCGGGCGCGGCGTCGGTCGCGATCCCCGCGGCCGGGCGGCCGGCGAGGGTGACGCGGCGCAGCAGGCCGCGCAGTGCCGCGAGGAGGCGATCGCGTTCCTGGACGTGCAGGGCGGGGGCGGGCGGGGCCTGGACGGGCTGGGCCTGGACGGGCTGGGCCTGGACGGGCTGGGCCTGGACGGGCTGGGCGTGGACGGGCTGGGCGTGGGACATCGCGGGCGTCGCGCGGCTCCGGAACGGTGGGGCGATGCTATCGCCGAAGCGGGGGGCGATGGCCAGGGGGAGTGCGGCGGCCGACCGGCAGGGTGGGTGGGCATCCCGGTCGCCCTGGGCGGTGGCAGGGGCAAGGGTCGCGCGGCGCGGGACGGCGTGGCGCGCGGACGGTCCCGGCGTTAGGATCGTCGGATGGGCGCCACCCGCAGGATCACGATCGAAGTGCCGGAGGCCGCGGCGGCGCTGCTGGAAGGCGATCCCGCCCGCCTCAGGAGCCTCGTGAGTCTCGCCACGACCCTCTCGTCCGAGGAGGTCGAGAGCCTGGCGCGGCAGCGCGCCGCGGCGGCCTTCGCCGATCCCCATCGCCCCGGATTTTCCGTGGACGAGGCGGCTGATATCCTCGCGGAGTGGAATGCTGAAGGTCGTTCCTGACACGAACGTCGTCATCGCGCCCGGGTCGCCCCCGGACGCCGCCATCCGCCGGATGCTCCTGACGGAGCGCATCGTGGCCTCGTCCGCGCTGCTCCTCGAATGGCGGGAGGTCGTGACGCGCCCCCGCATCCTGCGGCGCATCCCGGCCGGGCGGGGCCTCGGTCTGGTGAACATCCTCGAAAGCCGGGCGGAGATCGTGGAGCCGACGGTGGCCGTCCGCGACCGTCGCGACGCGAAGGACGACAAGGTCCTCGAATGCGCCCTCGCGGCGGGGGCGGACCTCATCGTCTCCGGCGACGGGGACCTCCTCGTCCTCCACCCGTGGCGCGGCATCCCGATCCTCTCGCCGGTGGCCTACCTCGGGACCTGATCCCCCCGCAGCACCACCGTCAGCCGGTTCCCCCCGCCCTCACGCCGCGCGTGGGACAGGCCGTCCGACAGGCCGCGCAGCATCACCAGCCCCATCCCGCCGACCGGCGCCTCGTTCAGCACGAAGCGTCGCGTCGGCGCCGGCGCGGCGAGCGGGTCGAAGGCCCGCGCCCGGTCCTCGAAGACGAGGGTGAGGGTGCCCCCCGCGTCGAGGGTGGCGGCGAGGCCGACGGGGTGCTCGGCGCCGTCCCCGTGGCCGTGGCTGCCGATGTTCAGCACCACCTCCTCCGTCACGAGCGCCGCGCGGTCGAGGAGGCGCGGGGCGGCGCCGCGGTCGGTCAGCCAGCCTTCCAGCGATGCCTGCACCGCCGCGAGCCCCGCCATCCCGGTGCGCGCGTCCAGGCGAAGGGTCGCGGGGGGAGGGTCGCCCGCGCCATCCTCACCCGTCATGCGCGACGCTCCCCCGGGAATGCCGCGAAGGTCGGGCGCAGGGCCTCAGCGCGCGATCGCCGCCCGGGCCCCGGCCTCGTCCGCCGCCACGGGGATGAGGGTCTCCATCGCGATCACGTCAAGCACCTCCCGCGGCTGCGGCGCGGCGCCGTGGATGGCGATGCGGTTGCCGTGCCGCGCCACCACCCGCGCCGCGGCGAGGATCACCCGGATGCCGAGCGAGGCGAGGAAGGTGACGCCGGCCATGTCGAGCAGCACGTCGCCGCGGGCGCCGGAGATCGTGGCGGTGAAGGGCAGTTCGATCGCCGCGGTGCCGGCGGCGTCGAGCCGGCCGACCATCACGATCCGGATGGTGCCGGACCCGTCGTCCACGACCTCGAAACGCATGGCGGGCTCCCCCTGGGCTGCGGGCCGGACCATGCGGGGGAACCGGGCGGGGCCGCAACGGCGGCGGCGGGGGGGGCACCGAAGCGTCACGACTCCGCTTCGGTCCCCGCGTCGACGAGCCGGGCGGCGGCCGGGTCGCGCACCATCTCCTCCGCCACCTGCACCGCGTTCAGCGCGCCGCCCTTGCGCTGGTTGTCGGCCGCGACCCACAGCGCGAGGCCGTTCGGCACGGTGGGGTCGAGGCGGAGGCGGGAGACGAAGACGGGGTCCTCGCCCACCGTCTCGGTCGGGGTGACGTAGCCGCCATCCTCCCGACGATCCAGCACCGTCAGGCCGGGGGCATCGCGCAGCGCGGCGCGGGCCTCCGCCTCGTCCACCGGGCGCCCGAACTCCAGGTGGACCGCGAGGGAGGCGCCGATGAAGACCGGCACCCGGATGAGCGTCGCCGCGACGGGGATGCCGAGCAGCGCCGTCATCTCCTCCGACAGGCGCCCCTCCTCCTCCGTCGTCCCATCCTCCTCGAAGCCGCCGACCTGGGGGATGAGGTTGAAGGGGATGGGCTTGGGCAGGTGCTCCACCTTCGCCGCGTCGTTCACGAAGAAGCCCCGGGTGCCGGAGAACAGCTCCTCCATCGCGTCCCGCCCGGCTTCGGAGACGGGGATGTGGGCGGTGACGACGGCCCGCGTCGCGCCGAACAGGTCGTGCAGCGGCTTGGCCGCCATCGCGAGGAGGATGGCCGCAGGACCGGGCGAGGCGACGATGCGGCCCTCCGCCTCCCCCCCCGGGGCGGCCCGGGCGGCGGCCGGGTTCACCTCCGGCACCACCGGCGGCGCGCCGGAGGCGCCGGTGAGGTCCACGACGAGGCATCCCGTCCGCGCCGCGCGGGTGGCGAGCGCCGCGGGCGCCGTGGCGCCGGGCGCGATGAACAGCAGGTCGGTCGCGCCGAGGTCGTGCTTCTCCTGCGATTCCACGGTGAGGACCGCGTCCTCCCCGTAGGAGAGGTTGGCGCCGACGGCGCGGCCGGAGGCGAGGGCGACGACGATCTCGGCGGGGAAGGCGCGCTCGGCGAGGGTGCGGATCACCTCGCGGCCGAGGTGGCCCGTGGCGCCGGCGACGGCGATC
>CAXVWQ010000153.1:0-3984 GCA_964263755.1 Roseomonas sp.
CGCCCGATGGGACGGAGGGCGCCGAGGTGGTCGCCGAGGCGGCGGGCGATCTCCCGCCCGAAGGCGGCGTCGTCCATCGCGAGGAAGCGCTCCGCCAGCGCCGTCCGGTCGGACCAGACGAAGGCGGAGGCGTGGGGGAAGCCCGCCGCGGCGGCGCGGAGGCGGTCGTCGGTGGCGCCATCCGCGGCGCCGGGGAGTAGGTCGGCGAGCGGAAGCTGCGCGAAGGGGCCGCCGGGCAGGAAGGCCTCCAGCGCCACCTCCCCGTGCGGCCGTTCGTGCGCCACCGACCCGACGATGGCGACCTGGCGGTAGTCCAGCCGCGCCACGCCGATCCCGGCCGCGTCCCGCAGCGGCGACCCCCGCCCCTCCGCCCCGACCGCGAGGCGGGCGTGGACGGTCCGGCCGTCCGACAGGCGCGCGCGCACGCCGTCCGCCGTCCGCGTCACCTCCGCCGTGATGGGGGCGATCACCCGGGCCGCGGGCAGGTCGGCGAGGCGGCGGTTGAGGGCCACCCGCAGCGCCCGCGCCTCCACCATCCAGCCGAAGGCGTCCTCGCCGGCATCGGCCGCCGCGAAGTGGAGGGACAGCGGGGAGGGACGCTCCCCCGGCCGGGCGTCCGCCACCCGGATCGCCCGGATCGGCCCGGCGGGGGCGGGGAGGGCGTCCCAGATCCCGCTCGCTTCCAGCAGGTTCCGCGACGTGCGGGCCACCGCGTAGGCCCGCCCGTCGAAGGCCGGCAGTTCCATCGGCGGCAGCGGCTGGCGGTCCACCGCGACCACCGGCACTCCGGCCGCGGCGAGCGTGACCGCGAGCGTCGCCCCCACCGGTCCCGCGCCCACCACCAGCACCTCCGCCGCGATCGTATCGGTCATGCCCCACCCTGCATCCGTGGCGTGATTCTGCCCAACACTTGGGCAGCCGTGTCGCGCGTGCCACCCCGCCCCGCCCGAAACAACTGGCACGGGTATCGCATCAAGCCTCCGCGCAAGCGCTGAGAGGCGATCGGGCGAAGGGGGTCCGCAGACGATGAAGTTGGTCATGGCCGTCATCAAGCCGTTCAAGCTCGACGAGGTGAGGGAAGCCCTCACGCCGCTCGGGGTGCAGGGGCTCACGGTGACCGAGGTGAAGGGCTTCGGCCGCCAGAAGGGGCAGACGGAGATCTACCGGGGGGCGGAATACCACGTCTCCTTCCTGCCCAAGTTGAAGATCGAGGTCGCCGTGCCGGCCGAGCTGGTCGATGCGGTGGTGGAAGCCATCGCGACGACGGCGCGGACCGGCAAGATCGGCGACGGCAAGGTCTTCGTCCTCGACCTGGAGCGGGCGCTGCGCATCCGCACGGGCGAGACCGACAATGCGGCACTCTGAGATGACGATGATGGGGGATCTCGTGACGACGGAACGGAAGTGGGGCCGCGCCATCGCGCTGGCGGCCTTCGGGATGATGGCGGCCCTGCCCGTCCTGGCGCAGGTCGCGACGCCGGAGGCCGTGGCCGACCCGGTGGTGAACACGGGCGACACCGCCTGGATGCTCACCTCCACCGCCCTCGTGCTGATGATGACGGTGCCGGGCCTCGCGCTCTTCTACGCCGGCATGGTCCGCAAGAAGAACGTGCTGGCGACGATGATGCAGTCCTTCGCCATCACCGCGCTCGTGACGGTGGTCTGGATCGTTGCCGGCTACTCCCTCGCCTTCGGGGAGGGCGGGGCCTACATCGGCGACCTCTCGAAGGTCATGCTCCGCGGCATCGGCGAGAACTGGGACAAGCCCTTCACCCTCGGCACCGGGGAGGCGGCGGTGGCCACCACCATCCCCGAGAGCGTCTTCCTCATGTACCAGATGACCTTCGCCATCATCACCGTCGCCCTCGTGACGGGCGCGGTGGCGGACCGGATGAAGTTCTCCGCCCTCGTCCTCTTCACCATCCTCTGGTCGCTCCTCGTCTATTCGCCGGTCGCGCACTGGGTGTGGCACCCCAACGGCTGGATCTTCGCCCTCGGCGCGCTCGACTTCGCGGGCGGCACGGTCGTCCACATCAACGCGGGCGTCGCGGGGCTCGTCGCGGCCGTCGTCCTCGGCAAGCGCGCGGGCTACGGGTCCGAGAACATGTCGCCCCACAACCTCGGCCTCGCGGTCGTCGGCGCGGCGCTGCTGTGGGTGGGCTGGTTCGGCTTCAATGCCGGCTCCGCCACCGGTGCGGGCGGGCGCGCGGGCATGGCCATGCTCGTCACCCAGGTCGCGGCGGCCGGTGCCGTCCTGTCCTGGCTCCTCGCGGAGTGGATGACCAAGGGCAAACCCTCGGTCCTCGGCGCCATCTCCGGCGCCGTCGCGGGCCTCGTCGCGATCACCCCGGCCGCCGGGTTCGTCCTCCCCGGCCCGGCGCTGGTCATCGGCGTGGTCGCCGGCCTCTCCGGCTTCTGGGGCGCCACCGCCCTGAAGCACTGGTGCGGCTACGACGACAGCCTCGACGCCTTCGGCGTGCACGGCATCTGCGGCATCGTCGGCGCCATCCTCGTCGGCTGGTTCGCCTACGGCCCGCTCTCCGCCACCGCCGCCTCCCCGGAGGGCGTGATCGGCTCGGTCGAGCAGATCATCAAGCAGGCGACGGCGGTCGGCGCGGTCTTCGCCTTCACCTTCGTCGCCACCTTCATCCTGCTGAAGGTCGTGGACGTCATCGTCGGCCTCCGCGTCACCGAGGAGGAGGAGCGCGAAGGCCTCGACGTCTCCCTCCACGGCGAACGCCTCGGCTGACTTTTTCGAGACTGCCGTGGAAGGTGGGGGAGGTGGGGCGAACCCCTCCCGCCTTCCGCGGTTTTCGGGGTGGTGATGGGTGGGGGCCCCGGCGGAGTGGTCCGTCGGGGCCTTTCCATGTCACGGCCGCCACGCCGCCCATCGTGACCGCGGCACCGGTGGAACGACGGCACGGCCCCGTGCGATGAAGCCTGGACGCGGACGGATGACCCGGCGCGCCACCCGGAGGCCTCCATGCGGTCCGTCCTCGCCCTTCCCGCCGCCCTCCTCGTCGTGGGCTGCGCCGTCCAGCCGGCCCCGGTGGCCTATGTGCCGTCCCCCACCCCCGTCGTCGTCGCGCCCCCGTTCGCGCCGGTTTCGCCGCCCCCGTTCCGGGCGGATGCGGCCTGCGTGGGCGCCCTCTCGCGCTCCGCCGGCGTCCCGCCCGGCGCGGTGCGCGTCACGCAGGCGCGGCCGGCCCCGGGCGGCAGCGCCGTCGCGATGATCGTCGCGGGCCGCCGCGGCGCCTGGGCGTGCCGGACCGACCGAGCGGGCAACGTGCTGAGCCTCGCGGCCACCCGCGGCTGAGCGCCGGCCGGGACGCCGTCGCCCGATGGCCGTGACCGCCCTCCGCGCGCTCTGCCTCCTGCCGGCGGCGTTCCTCCTCTCCTGCACGGTCGGGGCGCAGCCGGATCCCGAGGCGCGGCCGGCGCCCGAACCCTTGCCCTTCGGTACGCCCCGCGCCGCCGCCCCGCGCCGGGCGGCCCCGCCCCCCGCCCTCGACCCTGCAGCCGCCGCCGAGGCGGAGGCGGCCTGCGTCGCGGGCCTGTCGCGCGACCGGGGGCTGGACCCCTCGGCGATCCGCGTCACCCGGGTACGCGCCACGCCGCGCGGCCCGGCCGTGGTCATGCGGGTGCGTGCCACCGACGAGGTGTGGGCCTGCCGGACCGGCCGGACGGGCCCGGTGATCGCCCTCATCCCCCGTCGCGACCGCACGCCCCGCGGCGCCCCGGCCCCGCGCCCGTCCCGCGACGGCTTCGCGGCGGAGGAGTGACGCCGGCCGGGCCTCGTCCCGGCCGCTCCGCGGTTCGCGCTTGTGGCCCTGGAGGAAGGCCCTGCCTTCCTCCAGACCTCCATCCGCCAGGCGCGAAGCACTGCTTCGCGGGGGCCCCTGGACCCCCTTCGTAAAACGTCCCCGTTCGGAGGTTGGTCTCCGCACGCGCTTGCGCCGTGCGGAGACCAACCTCCGAACGGGG
>CAXVWQ010000154.1:0-9573 GCA_964263755.1 Roseomonas sp.
GGCGCGGTCGGCTACGCCGCCTTCATCCGGGCGGCGCTGGCGCCGGTGCTGATCGGCCGCTCCGCGCACGACCGCCGCGCCCTGTGGCGGATGATGCGCGGCGTGCTGACGGGCCGCACGGGCGGCATGCTCATCGAGTGCGTCGCGGGCCTCGACATCGCCCTGTGGGACCTCGCGGGACAGGCGGCGGGGGAGCCGGTGTGGCGCCTCCTCGGCGGCATGGGCCGCGCGTCGGTGGACGCCTACGCCTCCTCCATCAACTGGTCCGACGATTCGCGCGTGGAGGCGGAGATCGCCTCGGCCCGCGCCAAGGGCTTCCGCCAGATCAAGGTCAAGCTCGGCGCCCCCGTGCGCGACGCGGTGGCCCGCGTGAAGCAGGCCCGGCGCCTCGCCGGCGACGACATCCTCCTCGGCGTGGACGCCAACTGGATCTACGACGCGGACGAGGCGATGATCGTCGGCCGCGCCCTGTGCGACGAAGGCTACGACTTCTTCGAGGAACCGGTCCCCCCCGGCGACCATGCGGGCTACCGCCGCCTGTCGCGGCACCTGCCGATCCGGCTGGCCGCCGGCGAATCCGACTTCACGGCGGCGGACGCGGCGTCGCTCGTCGCCGACCACGTCCTCGGCATGATCCAGCCGGACGTCGCGCGCTCCGGCGGCATCACCGAGACCTGGTGCATCGCCGAACACGCCGCCCTGCACGGCGTCGCCTACGCCCCGCATGTCGGCTGGTCCGGCGGCGTCTGCTCCGCGGCCTCCCTGCACCTCGCCGCCGCCGCCGAGTCCTTCCGCACCTTCGAGTGCATGGTCTTCGACAACCCGCTGCGACAGGCACTCACCATCCCGGTCGCCGGCGACGTGGCCGGCCTCGACGCCGCCACCGGCACCCTCAGCGTCCCCACCGCCCCTGGCCTCGGCGTGACGCTCGCTCCCGACGCCCTCGCCCGTTTCGGCATCCCGGAGTGACCCCCGTGGACCCCCGCCTCTCCCGCTACGACCCCCTGCCCCGCATCATCTCCCACGACGACTTCGACCGCGGCCTCTGCGGCTGGACGCAGCTGGTGGGCAACTACGAGCACACGCTCGACGCGATGCTGCCGGGCTACGCGCAGCACACCGCGCCGATGCTCTCGACCCTCCCCAACTGGGATTTCGGCTCGCACCACTCGAGCACCGGCACCTACGCCCTGAAGATCGCCACCCGCCCGCGCAGCGGCGCGCAGAACGTCACGATCAAGCGCCTGACCTTCCGCGACCGCGGCCCGATCCGCCTGGAGTTCTACTTCACCTTCAAGCCGGAAGCGTCCGAACTGCGCCTGTCCGAGACCGACGTCCGCTCCTTCGGCTTCGCCTACGATCTCCAGGCCGGCGACACCGATTCGGGGCCGGAGCGCGTCATGCCCCACCTCCGCTTCCTCAACGCCGAGGACGGCCGCCACCTCCAGAAGTGGCAGTACAAGCCGGAAACGACGCCCTTCCGCGACATCGGCAACGAGGGAAAGACCGTCACCCATTACCACCTCTCGCCCGAAGGCTGGGTGGACCTGCCCGGCGGCGGCCAGCGCCTGTGCTACAACGAGATCCCGACGAAGGTGAACTGGCACTACGCCCGCTTCGACTTCGACCTCGCGACGATGCGGGCCACCCGGTTCCAGTGCAACGACCGGGTGCACGACGTCTCCTCCTTCCGCTCCATCCGCATCCCCGCGATGCGGAACCTGTGGTGCATGCTGAACCTGCTGTTCTTCGTGGAGACGGACGTGGACAAGCGCGCCATGGCCTTCGTGGACGGCGTCCTCCTCTCCGGGGATTTCTGACGATGCGCGTCTCCAGCAACGCCGTCGTCGCCCGCAACGAGCCGTGGACGGGGGAGTGCGCGAGCGAGCCGCACGAGGTCGGCTGGGCGGCCGAGGCGATCATCTTCGTCCGAGCCCTGAAGCTCACCGGCGACGTGGCGGACGCCCATTTCCGCGTGCAGATCTCCCCGGACGGCATGCGCTGGCTCGACGACGGCCTCGCCTTCCCCGTCCCCACCGCGGAGGGCCACATGACCTTCGCCCGCGTCGCGCATTTCGGCGCCTGGCTGCGGATCGCGGCGACGCTGCCCCCCGGCGTCACCCTCCACCCCCTCGTGACCCTCTCCCTCAAGGCGTAGGGCGGCGGTGCGCGAGCCCCTCCTCACCCGCCTCGCGCTGCTGGCCCCGACGGCTGGGCTGATCCTCGGCATCCTCGTGATCCCCGCGGCCTACCTCATGTGGCTGTCCTTCCAGGCCTCGTCCTTCGGTGCGGGCGCCCGCTTCGTCGGCCTCGACAACTACGCCCGCATCCTGTCGGACGCCTATTTCTGGCGCGCCCTCGGCAACACCGCCCTCGTCGTCCTCATCGTCGTCCACGTCGAGTTGCTGCTCGGTCTCGGCATGGCCTTGCTGTTCGCGGCGGGACTGCCGTTCCGGCGGCTGCTGGTGGCCGCCGTCCTCGCCCCCTACGCGGTGTCGGAGGTCGCGGCGGTGGTGATGTGGCGCTTCCTGTTCGACCCGGATGTCGGCCCCGTCGCCCTCGCCCTCAACGCGCTCGGCCTGCCGACGCTGGAATACGCCGTCTCGCCGGCCGCCGGGCTGCTGCTGGTGGCGCTGCTCTCGATCTGGCTGCACCTGCCCTTCACCTTCACCATCCTCTACGCGGCCCGCACCGCCCTGCCGACCGACGTCTACGAGGCCGCGCGGATAGACGGCGCCACACCGTGGCAGACCTTCCGCCACGTCACCCTGCCGCTGCTGATGCCCGCCATCCTCCTGGCGATGCTGTTCCGCCTCATCTTCGCCTTCCGCTTGTTCGGCGAGGTCTGGCTGCTGACCGCCGGCGGCCCGGCGCGGCAGACGGAGGTGGTGGCGGTCTACCTCTACCTCGAAGCCTTCCGTTACAACGCCTTCGGCGGCGCGGCGGCGACGGGATGGCTGATGGTCGTCGCGTCGCTCCTCCTCGCCGCCCCATACCTCTGGCGCCTCGCCCGCGCGCAGCGCGTCCATGCCGCGTAGCGCGGGCCGGGCCGCGGTCGGCGCGTTGAAGGCCCTCGCCGTCCTCGCCATCCTCGCGTGGTCGCTCGGCCCGATCCTCCTCATCGTCCTCTCGTCCCTCAAGCCGGAACGCGAGATCTTCGCCGTCCCGCCGACGCTGGTCTTCACCCCGACCCTCGAACACTACGCCGCCCTGTGGGAGCGCTGGCCCGACTTCTTCCGCGCCCTCGGCAACTCCGCGATCGTCACGGGCCTCGCGACCGTCATCGCCGTCTTCGCGTCGCTCCTCGCGGGCTACCTGTTCTCCCGGTTCCCCTCGCGCTGGGTGAACGCCTCCGCCTTCCTTCTGATCGTCGTGCGCCTCATCCCGCCGATCGTCGTGACGCTGCCGCTGTTCCCCGCGGCCAACGCTCTCGGCCTCCAGGACACGCACCTCTGGCTCGCGGCGATCTACGCCACCTTCTTCGTCTCCCTCGGCGCCTTCGTCATGCGCGCCTTCGTGGACACCATCCCCCGCGAACTCGACGAATCCGCCGCCGTGGACGGCGCGGGGCGCTGGCGCACCCTGTTCCGGATCATCATGCCGCTGGCCGCCGGAGGGATGATGGCGGTGGCGGTCTTCGTCGCGGTCTTCGCCTGGAACGAGTTCCTCTTCGCCTTCGTCTTCACCTCCACGCGCGCCAAGACCGCGCCGCTCGTGCTGGCGGAGATGGTCGGCAGCTTCGACGGCGTGGACTGGGGCCTGCTGTTCGCCGCCGCGACCGTCCAGTTGATCCCCGTCCTCGCCTTCGTCTGGATCACCCAACGCTTCCTCGTCGCCGGCCTCACGGCGGGCGCCACCAAGGGATAGGACCGATGACCCTCACCCGTCGCGCCACGCTGTCCGGCCTTTCCGTCCTCGCCGCACCCACGGTTCAAGCCCAGGCGCGGCGGCTGGACGTGTTGTCGCACCGCGTCCACCAGTCGGTCCTCACGCAGGGGGCCGCGGGCGACCT
Source organism: Roseomonas sp. (assembly GCA_964263755.1). Taxonomy (GTDB): domain Bacteria; phylum Pseudomonadota; class Alphaproteobacteria; order Acetobacterales; family Acetobacteraceae; genus Roseomonas. Next base: position 4,013 of record CAXVWQ010000154.1, read on the forward strand.
CACCGCCGAATGGCGCCGCGCCAACGGCGCCGACCTTGCCTGGACCACCGCGGACATCGGACCCTTGCAGGACCGCCTGCTACGGGAGGCCTCCTTGCCGCAGACCGATTTCGGCGTCGGCTACCTCCTCAACTCCCGCGCCACCCCCGCCATCGCGTCGTTGCTGGAACCGCTGGACCAGCTCCTCGCAGCCGAACCCGTCGCGGCGTATGATGACATCGCCCCGGGCTTGCGCGACGCCATGCGCGTCGGCGGCGCCACGATCGCCGTGCCCATCCGCCACGCCACCAACGGCCTGTTCTACAACGCGCAGATGCTGGAGGAGCGTGGCGTTGCCCCGCCTACCTCCTTCGAGGCGTTCATGGAGGCCTGCAAGCGCCTCACCCACCGCCCCTCCGGCGCCCCGCCCGTCACCGGGCTGGTGATGACCGCCGCCCTCGCCTCCTACCCCGTCATGTTCGCCCGGGCCTTCGGGGGCGACTTCGTCACGGCCGATTTCCGCGTCATCCCCGACGCCGCGGCGATGACCCGTGCCGTCGCCGCGATCCGCGAGTTGTTCGAGGCCGGCGCCCTGCCCCGCACCTACGCCACGACGACGAACGAGGACCAGGTGACGTGGCTGCAACAGGGGCGCGCGGCCTTCGCCATCCTCCCCTTCTCCCGCCACGCGCAGCTCAACCGCCCGGACCAGTCGCGCTTCCCCGGCAAGATCGCGGTGATGGAGATGCCGGTCAGCAGCACCGCCCCCGCCGGCACCCGCATGGCCGCCGCGGTGGAGTTCTGGTCCGTCGCCGTCCCGAAGAACGCCCGGGACAAGCGCCTCGCCTGGTCCTTCATCCACGCCATGTCGTCGCCGGAGGTCACGCTCGGGTCCGCGCGCAACGGCAACGGCCCCGTCCGCGTCTCCACCTACGCCGACCCCGGCTTCACCGCGGATAACCCCGTCGCCGCGACGGAGGCGGCGGCGCTGTCCCGCGCCCGCGTGCCCTTCCCCGCCTTCCCGGAAGCCAGCCGCGCCGAGGCGATCTTCGTCGAGGAGGTGCAATCCGCCGTCCTCGGCCGCAAGGCACCGGAGGCCGCGGTGGCCGACACCATCGCCCGGGTGCGCCCACTGCTGCCGACGTGAGGCCGGACTTCTCCCTCGCTGGCCAGCGCGCCCTCGTCACCGGGGCGCGCCGCGGCCTGGGTCGCGCCATCGCCGCCGCGATGGTGGCGTGCGGCGCCCGGGTCGCGATCTCCCACGAAGGCCCGGGCGACGCCGCGGAGGCCGCGGTCACAGCGGCGGCCATCGGTGCCGCGGCCGCCCTGCCCGCCGACCTGACCGACCCCGACGCCGCCCCCGCCCTCATCCGCGCCGCCGCGGACGCGCTCGGCGGTCCCCTCCGCCTCCTCGTCCTCAACGCCGCCTACGAGCGCCGCGTCGCGCTCGACGCCATGCGGGCCGACGACACGGACCGGCATTTCGCGGTGAACCTGCGCGCCAACCTCGACCTGATCCGCGCCGCCCGCCCCGCCCTCCGCGACGGCGGCCGCATCCTCGTCCTCGGCTCCGTGCAGGCGCGCCACCCCAACCCGAACCAGGTCGCCTACGCCGCCAGCAAGGCCGCCCTGGCGAACACGGCCCGCAACCTCGCCCGCCAACTCGCGCCGGAGGGGATCGCGATCAACCTCCTCTCCCCCGGGGCGGTGGAGACGGAGGGCAACGCCGCCGCCCTCGCCGACCCCGCCACCCGCGCCGTCGCCACCGCCCGCGTGCCGATGGGCCGCCTCGGCACGCCGCAGGACGTGGCGGGCGCCGCCGTCTTCCTCCTCTCGCCCGCCGCCGGCTACGTCACCGGCGCGGAACTCGTGGTGGACGGCGGCTGGAGCGCGTGAGGCGGCCTACAGCCACCCCTTCCGCTTGAAGTAGAGGATCGGCAGCACCGCGGAGGCGACCATCAGCCCGATCGCGAAGGGATACCCCAGCTCCCATTTCAGCTCCGGCATGAACTCGAAGTTCATCCCGTAGATGCTCGCGACGAGCGTCGGCGGCATCAGCGCGACGGACGCGACGGTGAAGGTCTTGATGATGCCGTTCTGGTCCATCCCGATGATGCCGAGCACCGCGTCGAGCAGGAACTGCGCCTTCCCGCTCATGGCGTTGGCGTGCTCGGCCAGCGACCGCACGTCGCGCACGAGGGTCTTGATCATCGCCTGGTTCTCCTTTCGGATCGCCGTCCCCTTCTCGGCGCCCACGAAGGTGAGGATGCGCGTCAGCCCCAGCAGCGTGTCCCCCGCCCGGCTCGTCACCTCCCCCACCTGCCCGAGCGTCACCAGCGCGCGCCGCAGGTCCAGGTCCCGCGTGTTCGCCTTCACGTCGCGGTTGCGCGCGTTGCGGAAGGTGTTGCGGCTCGCGGCGTCCATCTCCCCGCCGATCTTCTCCAGGATGTCCGCCAGACGGTCCACGATCTGCTCGAACAGGTGCAGCATCACCCCGTCCGGCGTGCGCAGCAGCGGCGAGGCCTGACGCTGCACCCGCGTCGCGAAGGTCTCGAACGCCTTGGGTGTGGCGTAGCGGACGGTCACGAGCGCGGTGGGCGCCAGCACGAAGGTGATCGCCGTGGACCCGTATTCCCCGTCCTCCGCGCCGTAGAGGAAGGACGCGGTGAGGAACAACGCCTCCTCTTCCCGGTAGAGCCGGGACGAAGACTCGATCTCCTGCATCTCCTCCCGCGTCGGCACCTCCAACCGCAGCGCGGCCTGGACGGCGGCCTCCTCCTCCTTCGTCGGGTTCAGCAGGTCGATCCAGACGGCGCCCGCGATCTCGGTGCCGGCTTGCAAGCCGTTCCGCACGTCGCAGGCGTTCTCGCGCAGGGTGTAGGTCGTGAGCATCGGGGCGTTCCCGGGAGGAGGGCGCGGTGCGGGCCCGGGCGTGACCCGGGGCGGTCAGGCGGCGCGGGCCGCCTCCGGGTCGTCCGGTGCCGGCAGCCCGAAGCGCGCCGCCACCTCCGGGAAGGTGGCCGCGACGGGGTGGCGCGTCCCCGCCGCCGTCCCGTCCGCCGCGCGCACGAGCTGCGCCGTGGCCATCCCGGCTGCGCCCGCCGCGTCCAGTTCGGCCTCGATGTCGGAGAGGAAGAGCACGTCACCCGCCGGCACGCCGAGCGCCGAAGCGATCACCGCGTAGGAGGCGGCCTCCCGCTTCGCGCCGGTGCGCGTGTCGAAGAAGCCGCGGAACAGCGGCACCAGATCGCCGGCGACGGAATGCCCGAACAGCAGGCGCTGGGCCTCGACGGAGCCGGAGGAGAACACCGCCAGCCCCACCCCCGCCGCGTGCCAGGCGCGGAGGCACGGCGCCACGTCAGGCCACAGGTGCCCGACGACCTCCCCGCTCTCGAAGCCCTCGCGCCAGATCATGCCCTGCAACGCCTTCAGCGGCGCGACCTTGTCGTCCGCCGCCATCCAGCGCCGCAACGCGTCGCGCGGCGCCTCGCCGGGCGCCAGCGCCCGCACCTCGTCCATCACCGCCGCCACGACCGGCTCCGCCCCGCGCGCATCGAGGAACCCGTCGAGCGCCTCCCCCGCGAAGGGAAAAAGCGTCTCCTTCACGAAAGCGATGGCGCTCGTCGTGCCCTCGATGTCGGTGAGGACGAGCGCGGGCCGCATCAGGCCGCGACGGGAACCGGTGCGGTCGCGGCCGGAAAGCGCTCCGCCATGTCGGACCCCGTGTAGTGCGGCGTCCACCCCGTCGTGTCCGTAAAGATGCGAAGCACCGTGAAGTCCGGCGCCGTCCCGGCGTCGAACCAGTGGGTGACGTTCGCGGGCACGGAGATCAGGTCGCCCCGCGCGCAGTGCGCGTCATAGACCCGACCGCCGACATGCAGCACGAAGTTGCCCGTCCCCTCGTGGAAGAACCGCACCTCGTCCTCCGTGTGCGTGTGTTCCGACAGGAACTTCGCGCGCATCGCATCCTTCATCGGGTGGGTCGGATCGAGCTTGATGACGTCCGCCGTCCCCGCCCCCGTCTCGCCGAGAAAGGCGTCGAGGCGCGGCTTGTAGGTCGCCAGCACTGCGTCGGCATCCGCACCCGCGGGGAGGCTGGCCACGTCCCACCGTTCGAAACGCACCCCGATCCCGGCGAGTTCGCGCGCGATGGCGTCCCCGTCCGTCGTATCGAGTTGGACGGCGTTCGTGGCGCCGTCGTGAACGATCAACCGGCTCATGGCAGGATCCCCTGAAGGCCCGCGAGTTCGCAGGCGAGCATGAACTCCAACCCCTCCAGGCGCGCGAGCGCGGCCTCCATGGAAGGGCCCCACACATAGGCGCCGTGCCCCCGGATCACATAGCCCGGAGGAATGTCGTCGCCGCGGGCCGCCATGCCGTCCCAAAGGACCTCCACGGCGCGTTGGAGACGGGGGATGTCCTGGTCGTTGTCCAGCACCGGCACGTCCACCGCGGCCTCATGCGTGTCCAGCCCGGGGAAGGCCTTCAGCAGCTCGTAGCCCTTGAGGCGGATCGAATCCCCTGCCCGGCGCGACAGCACGGTGTTCGCCACGGAATGCCCATGGACCACCGCCCCGGCCCCGCGGAACCGCCGGTAGGCGCCGAGATGCAGTCCGGTCTCGGCGGAAGACCGGAGGCCGGGCACCTCCGCCCGCCCCTGCAGGTCCACCGCCATCACCGCCTCGGCGGTCAGGTGCGCCTTGTGGAAGCCGGAGCGGGTAATCGCCACCCGACCGCCGTCCAGCCGCACCGACAGGTTCCCGGCCGTGGCGGGCACCCAGCCCGCCTCCGCCAGGCGTCGCCCCGCGCCGATGATGGCGCGGACGGCGTCCTCCGGGATCGCGGGCACGCGTCCCCCGCAGCGGGGGCCGCCCGTCAGACCGGCTGCGAGGGCTGCCGGACCACCGTGCGGGTCGGGTCCACCACCGTGGCCGCCGGCGTCGCGGCCGTCGTGGTCGCGGCGGGACCGGTCAGGTTGCCGGCGGGCGGCACGGTCGTCGTGTCCGCGGCCATGGAGGCGTCATCCTCCTCCTTCATGTTCTTCTTGAACGACTTGATGCCGGTGGCGAGGTCGCCCATCAGCCCGCTGATCTTGCCGCTGCCGAAGAGCAGCAGCACGACGAGCAGCACGACGAGCCAGTGCCAGATGCTGAACGAACCCATGTGACGCCCCTGGAAATCTCTGTGTGGCGCGCGCCGCGCGACGTGTGGCCGGGGCCGGGTGCCCGGCCGTTCGCGGCGGACACTACCCCGCGACGCCCCCGGGGGGAACACCCCGGCCCGCTGCCACATGGCGCGTCCGGTCATCCGGGACAACGGGAGCCGGCACCGAAAGATGGACATCCTGTCATTTTTCGCTTGCGCAGCGCGTTCGGTCCCGGTATGAGGATGGCGATCCGGGCCCCTCTGGCGTCCGTCGGTCCGCCCCGGAAGGGTGTGGGACCGGCCTCGCGATGTCGGATCGCGCGCAACCGCGCGCGGTCGGGCCCAGGACACCACCCCCACGCCCCGTCCGCGCGCCCGACACAGGGAACCCGACGCATGGGCGCGTCACCGACCTTCTGGCTCGTCTTCAACCTGGG
>CAXVWQ010000155.1:0-9873 GCA_964263755.1 Roseomonas sp.
CCGCGCGCCCGACACAGGGAACCCGACGCATGGGCGCGTCACCGACCTTCTGGCTCGTCTTCAACCTGGGGGTGCTCGCGATCCTCCTCTTCGACCTCGGCGTCTTCTCGCGCAAGCGCGCCGACGGGGCGGCGGAGGCCGTGCCCGTCCGGACGGCCCTCATCAAGTCCGGCGTCTATGTCCTCCTCGCCCTGGCCTTCTTCGTCTACCTCCGCATGACCTACGGCGCGACGCCGGAGGAGCGTTCGACGCGGTCCCTCGAATTCCTCACGGGCTACGTCATCGAGTGGTCGCTCTCGGTGGACAACATCTTCGTCTTCGTCCTGCTGTTCGCGAAGTTCGGGGTGCCCGCCGCCTACCAGCACCGCGTCCTCTTCTGGGGCATTCTCGGCGCCCTCGTCATGCGCGCCGTGATGATCTTCGTCGGCACCGCGCTGATGCGCGAGTTCGACTGGATCATGATCCTCTTCGGCCTGTTCCTCATCTACTCCGGCTGGAAGATGCTGCGGTCCGTCTCGCAGGAGGGCGAGGAGGTCGGCGGCCAGAAGATCCTCGCCTGGATGCGCGCCCGCCTCCCCGTGACCGACGAGTACAAGGGCAACCGCTTCACGTGGCGGGAAGGCGGGAAGCTGTTCCTCACCCCGCTCGCCCTCGTCCTCGTCCTCGTGGAACTGACGGACCTCGTCTTCGCGCTGGACTCCATCCCCGCGATCTTCGCGGTCACCACGGACCCGTTCATCGTCTACACCGCCAACGTCTTCGCCATCCTCGGCCTCCGGGCGATGTACTTCGCGCTGGCCGGGGTCATCCACCGCTTCAAGTACCTCAAGCACGGGCTCTCGATCGTGCTGATGATCGTCGGCGCCAAGATGCTCGCCAACTGGTTCGCGGGCGGCAAGGCGATCCCGGTGGAATACGCCCTGATGGCCACCGCGGGCATCATCGGCGGCTCCATCGCCCTGTCACTGTGGAAGACGCGGAACGAGCCGCCGCACGGACCGGAGGTCGGCCCCGTCACGCCGGCGACCCGGCCCTGATCCCGAACGGGGGCCGGAGCGATCCGGCCTCCGCCCCGGCCGGGCGGCGACGCCCGGCCAACCCCGCCCCGCGGGTTGACCCCACGCCCCCCGGGTGTTCCACCCCCGACGATGCTCCCACGCGTCGCCATCATGGGCCGCCCCAACGTCGGCAAGTCCACCCTGTTCAACCGCCTCGCGGGCCGCCGCCTCGCGATCGTGGACGATACGCCCGGCGTGACGCGGGACCGCAAGGAGGTCGTGGCCCGCATCGGCGGCCGCGACGTCCTCCTGGCCGACACCGCGGGCCTGGAGGAATCCCCCCCCGACACCATCCCCGGCCGCATGCGCGCGAGTTCCGAGGCGGCGCTGCGGGAGGCGGACGTCGTCCTCTTCGTCGTGGACGCCCGCACCGGCCTCACCCCGTCCGACCGCGCCTTCGGCAACTGGCTGCGCCGCCAGGGCAAGCCCGTGATCCTCCTGGCGAACAAGGCGGAGGGGCGGGAGGGATCGGCCCGCGCCCTGGAGGCCTACGAACTCGGCCTCGGCTCCCCCCTCGTCGTCTCCGCCGAGCACGGCGACGGCATGGGCGACCTGCACGACACCATCCGCGACGCCCTCCCCGCCGAACCGCCCGAGGAGGAGGAATCGGACGACCCCGACCGCCCCCTGCGGCTGGCCATCGTCGGCCGCCCCAACGCCGGCAAGTCCACCCTCCTCAACGCCCTGGTGGGGGAGGAGCGGATGATCACCGGCCCCGAGCCCGGCCTCACCCGCGACGCCGTCCCCATCGAGTGGACCGACGAGACCGGCGCGAAAATCCGCCTCGTGGACACCGCGGGCCTTCGGCGAAAAGCCCGCGTGACCCAGGCGCTGGAGCAGATGTCCACCGCCGCCACCATCGCCGCCCTGAAGGAGTGCGAGGTCGCCATCCTCGTCCTCGACGCCGTCATCGGCATGGACGAGCAGGACCTCCGCATCGCCCGCCTCGCGGAGCGGGAAGGCCGCGGCTGCGTCATCGCCCTGAACAAATGGGACGCCGTGGAGGAACGCTCCGGCGCCCGCCGCCGCGTGGAGGACGTGCTGACCGCCTCCCTCGCCCAGTCCAAGGGCATCACCGTCGTCCCCCTGTCCGCCGCCACCGGCCGCGGCCTGGACAACCTCATGCCCGCGGTGCGCGAAACCTACGCCCTGTGGAACCGCCGCGTCGGCACCGGCGAACTCAACCGCTGGTTCGAGCGCGCGGTGGAGCGCCACGCCGCGCCGCTCGTCGAGGGCAAGCGCCTGAAGCTGCGCTACGCCACGATGCCGAAGGCCCGCCCCCCCACGCTCGCGGTCTTCGGCACGCGCGCGAACCTCCTGCCGGAGGATTACCGCCGCTACCTCGTCAACTCCTTCCGGGAGGCCTTCGACATGCCGGGCGTCCCCATCCGCCTGAACCTCCGCGGCACCGACAACCCGTTCGACGCGGCGTAGGGCACGGACCTCCGATGGACTTCCTCCGCCCCCGCGCGGCCCCGCCGCCACCGCCGCCCGCCGCGAAGCCCGGCCTGTTCCTCTTCGACCTCGACCGCCTCGGCACGCAGCCGCGCCACGAGAACGAGGCGATCATCCGCGGCCTGACCTCGCCCGTGACGCTCGGCGGCGGCACCGCCCTCTGCCGCGTCCTCGGCCGCTACAAGGCCTACGTGGACACGGCGGACATCGGCCTCTCCGCCCACCTCATGCTCGACGGCTACTGGGAGATGTGGGTGACGGAGGCGATCGCCGCCGCCGCCCGGCCCGGGATGCACGCCGTCGATCTCGGCGCCAACCTCGGCTACTTCACCCTCCTCCTCGCGGACCTCGTCGGCCCCACGGGGCAGGTTACCGCCGTCGAGGCCAACCCGCGGATGGTGCAGCTGCTCCGCCGCTCCCTCCTCGTGAACGGCTTCGCCGGCCGGGTGACGCTCGACCCCCGCGCGATCCACGACGAGAGCGGCCTCCGCGTCTCCCTCAACGTCCCTCCGGACCATCCGCAGAACGCGCACCTCGTGGAGGGCGCGGGCGACAAGGCCGCGCGCACCGTCACGCTCGACGACCTCGTCGGCGACGCCCCCGTGGACCTCGTCAAGATCGACGTGGAGGGGTCCGAGCGCCGGGCCTGGGACGGGATGCGCGGCGTCCTCGCGCGAGGGGCGCCGTTGACCGTCATCCTCGAGTTCAACGCGCCGCGCTACGAGGACCCGGCGGGGTTCCTCGCGGGGATCGAGGCGGCCGGGTTCTCCGTCCGCAGCATCGATCCGGTGCGGGGCGTGGTGCCGGTGGCGGTGGACGAGATCCTATCGCGCGCGACGCTGGAGGACTGGATGCTCATCCTGCAACGCTGACGGGGGCGGCGAGTCGCACGACCTCCCCGTGCCGCGCCTCGCCGGGGAGGCACAGCGCGGCGATCCCCGGCGCCACCTCGGCCGGGGTCGGCAGCGTCGCCGGGTCCTCCCCCGGATAGGCCGTCGCCCGCATCCGGGTCGCGACCGCGCCGGGGTCCAGCAGGTTCACCCGCAGCGGCGTTCCCGCCACCTCCGCCGCCCAGGTGACGACGAGGTGCTCCATCCCCACCTTCGTCGCCCCGTAGGCGCCCCAATAGGCCTTCGGCCGCGCCACCCGCCCCGTGGTGACGAACACCGCCCGCCCGGCATCGGAGGCGCGCAGCGGCGGGTCGCACGTCCGGATCAGCCGCCACGCGGCCGTCAGGTTCACCGCGACCGTCTCGGAGAAGTCCTTCGGCGTGACGTGCGCCACCGGCGTCAGCGTCCCGAGCGCACCGGCCGCATGGACGAGGATGTCGAGCCGCCCGAACCGCCCGACGACGGAGGGCCCGACGTCGTCGAGTTGCTCCGCCTCCTTCGCGAGGTCGAGCGGCAGGAGCGTCGCGGCCCCGCCGGCGGCGCGGACCCGATCGTCCGTCTCCTCCAGCCCCGCCCTCGACCTGCCCGTGGCGACGACGTGCGCGCCGAGCCGCGCGAGTTCCACCGCCACCGCGGCGCCGATCCCGCGCGACGCGCCCGTGACGAGCGCGACGCGCCCCTCCAGCGGTTTCACGCCCCGTTCGCCGCCAGCAGTTCCCCGCGCCGTTCCGGATGCCCCAGCAAGTCGGTCAGCGGGATGGCGTAGTCGCCCGTGAAGCAGGCGTCGCAGTAGCCCGGATCCGCCGCGTCCCGCCCCGGGCGGCCGAGCGCGCGGTAGAGCCCGTCGAGCGAGATGAAGGCGAGGGAATCCGCGCCGATGATCGCCGCCATCGCCGCCACGTCGTTGTTCGCGGCGAGCAGCGCCTCCCGCTCCGGCGTGTCGATGCCGTAGAAGCAGGAATGGGTGGTCGGGGGGGAGGAGATGCGCATGTGGACCTCCTTCGCGCCGGCGCCGCGGACCATCTCGACGATCTTCTTCGACGTGGTGCCGCGCACGATGGAATCGTCCACCAGCACCACGCGCCGCCCCTCGATGACCGAGCGGTTGGCGGAGTGCTTCAGCTTCACGCCGAGGTGGCGGATCTGGTCCGTCGGCTCGATGAAGGTGCGGCCGACGTAGTGGTTGCGGATGATGCCGAGTTCGTAGGGGATGCGCGCCTCCTGCGCGAAGCCCATCGCCGCCGGCACGCCGGAATCCGGCACCGGCACCACCACGTCCGCGACCACGGTGCTTTCCCGCGCCAGTTCGGCGCCGATCCGCTTGCGGGTGTCGTAGACGGGCGTGCCCTCGACGACAGAATCCGGCCGGGCGAAGTAGATGTACTCGAATATACAAAAGCGGCTTTGCGTCCGCGCGAACGGCTTCACCGATTCGATGCCCGCGCCGGTGATGACGACGATCTCCCCCGGCTCCACGTCCCGCACGAAATCGGCGCCCACGATGTCGAGCGCGCAGGTCTCGCTCGCCAGCACCCAGGCCTCCCCGAGACGGCCCAGCACGAGCGGCCGGACGCCCAGCGGGTCGCGTGCCCCGATCAGCGCCCCGTCGTGCAGCGCGACGAGGGAGTAGGCGCCGTCCACCTGCTTCAGCGCATCGATCAGCCGATCCAGCACGGTGGAGTAGAGGGAGATGGCGATGAGGTGGACGAAGACTTCCGAGTCCGTGGAGGACTGGAACAGGCAGCCCCGCCGCACGAGCGCCCGCCGCAGGATGCCCGCGTTCGTCAGGTTGCCATTGTGCGCCACCGCCAGCCCGCCGAAGGCGAAGTCGGCGTAGAGCGGCTGCACGTTGCGGATCGCCGTCTCCCCGGTCGTGGCGTAGCGGTTGTGGCCGACCGCGGCCCGCCCGCGCAGCCCCGCCATCACCTTGGCGTCCCCGAAGATGTCGCCGACCAGCCCGAGGCCCTTGTGCGTCCGGAAGTCGCCGGGCGCGGCGAGGGACACGATGCCCGACGCCTCCTGCCCCCGGTGCTGCAGGGCGTGCAGGCCGAGCGCGGTGATGGCGGCGGCATCCGCGTGCCCCAGCACGCCGAACACCCCGCATTCCTCGTGGAAGCCGTCTTCCGGCCCGTGCATCAGGTGCGGTCCCTCGCCGGCGGGCGGTTCAGTTCGTCGAAGGTCGGGGCGCGCTGCGTCACGGGGTCCGGCATCCGCGGCCGGTATTCCGGCGGCAGGTGGGAGATGATCCAGGCCGCGCCGTCCGCGACGTAGGGCAGGGTTCGCGCCAGCCGCACCGCGTCGGGCCACCGCTCGCTCGCCGGCATGAACGACCCCGCGACGATGTAGGCGAGGCAGACGAGGAAGGCCCCCCGCGCCACCCCGAACAGCGTCCCCAGCGCCTTGTCCACGCCGCCGAGGACGGAGGCCCGGATGCGCGCCGCGATCGCCGCGATGACGAGCTTGAGCACGATGAGGGTGACCACGAACACCGCCGCCAGCCCCGCCACGTCCGCCAGCCACGCCTGGGACGGCCCGAAGACGTTGGTGAAGAAGGTCCGCGTCCAGGGCTGGAGGTAGAGCGCCAGCAGCACCGCGCCGATCCAGGCGCCGATGGACAGCAGCTCCCGCACGAAGCCGCGGAAATAGGCGACGATCCCCGAGAGGGCGATCACCGCGATCACGATGGCATCCACCCAGGTCATCGGGGCGGCATATAGGCGGGTTCGGGCGGCGGCGGAACCGGCGGGGATGCCGAGGTGCCCCGCGTCGGCCCAATGGCCGGGCGCCCGCCCGGGACCCGTGGCAGACTCGACACGCCGCTCAGGAGGGGGCGCGCCCAAGGAACCGCTCGAAAGCCCCGAGGGCCTCGTCGCTGACGTGGTGCTCGATCCCCTCGGCGTCCGTCTCCGCGACCGCGGCTGGGACCCCCACCGCCAGGAGCAGGTCCACCACCAGCCGGTGCCGCGACCGCACCCGCGCCGCCAGCGCCCGCCCCTCCTCCGTCAGGAACACGCCGCGATAGGGCTTGGAGGTGGCGAGGCCCGCCGCCTTCAGCCGCGCCACCGCCGCGATGGCGGTCGCGTGGCTCACCCCGATGCGGCGGGCCATGTCGGTCGGCCGCGCCTCGCCGCCCGTGGCGAGCAGGTCGTCGATGAGTTCGACGTAATCCTCCAGCAGCGCACCGGCCCGGGCCACGCGGGTCTGCCGGTGCCGCGCGGCCTGGGTGGGCTCGGCGGGGAGTTCGGCCGGGGGGGTCGAACGGGGCGGGGCGCGGGACGGCCCCGGCCGGGGGGTGGGCATGACCCGCCTTGGACGGATGGGCGCCGATTCGTCAAGCGATCCGGCACTTTGTAGTCCTCTCTACAACCTGACGGGACTTGAACGGTCGGGCGCGGGCGGATAGGTGTAGCCCTCTCTACAGGATCGTGCGGATGCGACAGACCCCCTCCCCCGCCGGCTTCCGTGCCGAGCGCCGCGGCGTCCTGCTGGCCCTCCCGGCCCTCCTCGCCGCCCGCCCCGGCGCGACGCAGCCGGCACCGGCCCGCCGCCGCGTCCTCGCCACCTTCACCGTGCTGGCCGACATGGCCCGGGAGGTCGCGGGCGACGCCGCCCTCGTCGAATCCCTCACCCGCCCGGGCGCCGAGATCCACGACTACGAACCCACCCCCGGCGACGTGGCGCGCGCCGCCAACGCCGAACTCATCCTCTGGAACGGCATGGGGCTGGAGCGCTGGTTCGAGCGCTTCTTCTCCCGCGTCTCCGGCGTGCGGCAGGCCGTGCTGACCGAGGGGGTCGCCCCCATCCCCGTGGGCGAGGGCCCCTACGCCCGCCAGCCCAACCCCCACGCCTGGATGTCGCCCACCGACGCGCTCCGCTACGTCGAGAACATCCGGCGCGCCCTGTCGGACCTCGATCCGCCGAACGCCGCGACCTACGCCCGCAACGCCGATGCCTATGCCGCCCGCATCCGCGCGGTGGACGCCCGCCTCCGCGAACGCCTCGCGACGATCCCCGCGGACCGCCGCATCCTCGCGACCTGCGAGGGCGCCTTCTCCTACCTCACCCGCGACTACGGGATGCGGGAGGCCTACCTCTGGCCGATCAACGCGGAGGACGAGGGCACGCCGCGGCAGGTCCGCGCGCTGATCGACTCCGTCCGCCGCTCCCGCGTCCCCGTCGTGTTCTGCGAGAGCACGGTGAACGACCACCCCATCCGGCAGGTGGCGCGGGAGGCGGGGGCGCGCTACGGCGGCGTCCTCCACGTGGATTCGCTCACCGACGCGAACGGCCCGGCGCCGACCTACCTCCGTCTCCTGGAAGCCAACGCGGACACCATCCTGCGCGGCTTCTTCGGCCCCCAGGCGGCACGGTGAGGTCCGCACGTTGACGGCCGGTCTCGACGTCCGCGACGTCACCGTCGCCTACCCCAACGGCCACGTCGCCCTCCGCGAGGCCTCCTTCTCGCTGCCTCCCGGGACCATCTGCGGCCTCGTCGGCGTCAACGGCTCCGGCAAGTCCACGCTGTTCAAGGCGGTGATGGGCCTCGTCCGCCCGGCGCGCGGCAGCGTCTCCGTCCTCGGGATGCCGGTGGAGGCGGCGCTGCGCTCCAACCTCGTCGCCTACGTCCCCCAGGCGGAGGAGGTGGACTGGACCTTCCCGATCCGCGTCCGCGACGTCGTGATGACCGGGCGTTACGGCCACATGGGCCTCCTCCGCATACCCCGCGCGCCGGATCGCGCGGCCGTGGCGGGGGCCCTGGACCGCGTCGGCATCGCCCCGCTCGCGGACCGCCAGATCGGCGAACTCTCGGGCGGGCAGCGCAAGCGCGTCTTCGTCGCCCGCGCGCTCGCCCAGGGCGCCCGCCTCATGCTGCTGGACGAGCCCTTCACCGGCGTGGACGTGACGACGGAGGCGGCGATCACCGACCTCCTCCGCGCCCATCGTGATTCCGGGGGCATCGTCCTCGTCTCGACCCACAACCTCGGCGGCGTCCCCGCCTTCTGCGACCGCGTCGTGCTGGTGAACCGCACGGTCCTTGCCGCGGGGCCGACGGAGGAGGTGTTCACGGCGGAGAACCTCTCCCGCGCCTTCGGCGGCGCGCTCCGCCAGCATTCCGTGGCGCCGCCGGGCGCGACGGGCCACTCCGTCATCCTCACGGACGACGAGCGCCCCCTCGTCCTCGCCCCGGACGGTCGCGTCCTCGGCCGCCTCGAACGCGACATGGACCGCTAGGCGGATGCTGGAGGAACTCCTCGTCCCCTTCGCCTACGACTACCTGCTCCGCGCCATCGGCGCCGCGGCGCTGGTGGGGGCCGTCTGCGGCCTCCTCTCCTGCTACGTCGTCCTCCAGGGCTGGTCGCTGCTGGGCGACGCGCTGAGCCACGCCATCGTCCCGGGCGTCGCGCTCGCCTGGATCATCGGCCTCCCCTTCGCCCCCGCCGCCTTCGCTACCGGCCTCCTGGCCGCCTGGCTCATGGCCGCGCTGCGCGAACGCACGCCGATCCGGGAGGACGCGATCATCGGCATCGTCTTCACCGGCTTCTTCGGGCTGGGCTTGGTGCTGCTGACGCTGTTCCCCTCCAACATCCGCCTGCGGACCATCATCTTCGGCAACGTCCTCGGCGTCGGCGACGAGGAGATCCTCCAGATGGCGGCGATCGCCCTCGGCGTCGCCGCGATCCTCCTCGTCCGCGGCCGCGACCTCATGCTCGCGACCTTCGATCCCGTGCAGCTGCGCGCCATCGGCGGCTCTCCCCGCACCATGCGCATCCTGCTGCTGGCGATGATGGCCGCCGCCGCCGTCGCCGCCCTCCAGGCCGTCGGCGCGGTCCTCGTCATCGGGATGCTCGTCACCCCCGGCGCCACCGCCCACCTGCTGACCGACCGCTTCGGCCGCATGGCCGCCCTCGCGGGGGGCCTCGGCGCCGTGACGGGACTCGTCGGCGCCTACGTCTCCTACTTCCTCGACGGCTCGACGGGCGGCACGATCGTCGCCCTCCAGGCCCTCGTCTTCGTCGTGGCCTGGCTCTGGGCCCCGCGCCACGGCGTCCTCGCCTCCCGCCGCGCCGCCCGCGCGGCGTCGGAGGCCGCGGCATGACCTGGGTTCAGGCCTGGATCCTGGCGCCCTACGCGCACCCCTTCATGATCCAGGCACTCCTCGTCGGCCTCACCGTCGCGACCCTCTGCGCCCTCCTCTCCTGCTTCGTCGTCCTGAAGGGCTGGTCGCTCATGGGCGACGCCGTGTCCCACGCCATCCTTCCCGGCGTCGTCGGCGCGCACCTCCTCGGCATTCCCCTCGTGATCGGCGCCTTCACCGCGGGGTTGGGCTGCGCCCTCATGGCCGGCGCGGTGCCCGCCACGACGCGCGTGAAGGAGGACGCGGCGCTCGGCGTCGTCTTCTCCGGCATGTTCGCCGTGGGGCTGGTGATGCTCACCCAGGTGCGGAGCGACGTGCACCTCTCCCACGTCCT
>CAXVWQ010000156.1:0-7347 GCA_964263755.1 Roseomonas sp.
CACCGGCATCGGCAGGGCGCCGAGGATCTGGGCGCTGTCCGGCAGCACGAAGGGCGCGGGCCGCGGCGCGGCGCGGAGCGGGACGGCGGACCTCATGCCGCGATCCGGTCCTCGCCGGCCTCCCGGAAGCCCTGGCGCGCCGCCTCGGCCCCGGACGCGACGAGCGGTTCGTAGAAGCCGCGGATGACCGTCAGGGCGTCCTCCGCCGTGTCGGCGCCGTTGATCCGCACCCGGAACTCGGCGGAGCCCGGCAGGCCGCGCGAATACCAGGCGACGTGCTTGCGGGCGAGTCGCACGCCGGGGAAGGCCCCGTGATGGCTCAGCATGGCGTCGTAGTGTTCCAGCAGCGTCGCGTATTGCGCGTCGAGGGCCGGGGCGTCCGGGGTCACGCCCGTCGCCAGCGCCTCCGCGACCTGCCCGGGCAGCCAGGGGCGGCCGTAGGCGCCGCGCCCGATCATCACCCCATCCGCCCCGGACTGCCGCAGCGCCTCGATCGCGTCCGCCGCGTCGAGGATGTCGCCGTTGACGATCACGGGAATGCCCACCGCCGCCTTCACCCCGGCAACGAAGGCCCAATCCGCCGTGCCGGTGTAGAGCATCTGCCGGGTCCGGCCATGCACCGTGACCATGCGGATGCCGCACGCCTCCGCGATGCGCGCGAGGTTCGGCGCGTTCAGGTTCGCGTGGTCCCACCCCATCCGCATCTTCAGCGTCACGGGCACCGGCACCGCCCTCACCGTCGCTTCGAGGATCGCCGCCGCCCGCACCTCGTCGCGCATCAGCGCGGACCCCGCGGACTGCCCCACCGCCACCTTCTTCACCGGGCAGCCGAAGTTGATGTCCACGAGCCGCGTGCCGCGGTCCACCGCCAGCCGCGCCGCCTCCGCCATCACTCCCGGCTCGCATCCCGCCAACTGCACGGAGGCCGGGCCGCCGAAGCCGTCGAGTTCGGCCATCTTCAACGTCTGCCGGTTCTCCCGCACCATGGCGGCGGAGGCGATCATCTCGCTCACCACCATCGGCGTGCCCTGAGCGCGGGCGAGCCGGCGAAAGGGCAGGTCCGTCACGCCGGACATCGGCGCGAGGATGACCGGCCGTTCGAGGACGAGGTCGCCGATCCGGATGGGACGGAACGCCGGCCTGCCCATCGGATGGGCAGGTCCGGTCCCCGCTGTGGAATGCTGCATGGCCGGTGCCTAACAACCGGGCAGGGCGACCGTCAAGAAGAACGGCGGGTCGGCGGGTGGCCGGTCCGCCGCGGCTGCGCTAGGGGCACCCCTTCGGCAGGGGACGGCGGATGCGGGTGGTGGCGCTGTTGATGGCGGCGGGGCGCGGGACCCGGCTGGGCGCGCCCGAGCCGAAGCAGTACCTGCCCCTCCTCGGCCGCGCGGTGATCCGCCACGCCGCCGAGGCCCTGCTGCGCGACGGCGGCGTGGACGCGATTCTTCCCGTCGTCGGGGCGGGCGAGGCGGCGCGGGTGGCGTCGCTCCTCGCCGGCCTGTCGGTCCTCCCGGCCGTGACCGGGGCCGACACCCGCCAGGGCAGCGTCCGCGCGGGGCTGGAGGCGCTGGCGTCGGACCCGCCCGCGGTCGTCCTCATCCACGACGCCGCCCGCCCCGTCGTGCCGAAGGGGACCATCGCCGCCCTGCTCGCCGCCCTGGCCGACACCCCCGGCGCCATCCCCGCCCGCGCCGTCACCGACACGCTGAAGGCCGCGGCATCCGGACGCATCGCCCGCACCGTCCCGCGCGACGGCCTGTTCGGCGCCCAGACTCCCCAGGCGTTCCGCTACGACACCCTGCTGCACGCCCACCGCACCGCCACCGCCGACGCGACCGACGACGCCGCCCTGCTCGAAGCCGCCGGCCTGCCCGTCGCCCTCGTGCCCGGATCGGAGGACAACGTGAAGATCACCCACCCCGGCGACCTCGAACGGATGGAGGCCGCGATGCTCCCCCGGATGCTCCCCCGTGCGGGGACGGGCTTCGACGTCCATCGCCTCGTCCCCGGCCGCCCCCTCTGGCTCTGCGGCGTCCTCGTGCCGCACGAACTCGGCCTCGACGGCCACTCCGACGCCGATGTCGGCCTGCACGCCCTCTGCGACGCCATCTACGGCGCGCTGGCGGAGGGCGACATCGGCCGCCACTTCCCGCCCTCCGACATGCGCTGGAAGGATGCGGACAGCGCCGACTTCACCCGCCACGCCGCCGGCCGCGTCGCCGCACGGGGCGGGGTGCTCTGCAACGCCGACGTGACGCTCATCTGCGAGCGCCCGAAGATCACCCCGCACGCCCCTGCCATGATCGCCCGCGTCGCCGACCTGCTCAGCATCCCCCCCGACCGGGTCTCGGTGAAGGCCACCACCACGGAACGCCTGGGCTTCCCCGGCCGCGGCGAGGGGATCGCGTCCCAGGCCGTCGTCAGCCTGCTGCTGCCGGCCTGAACGGCACGGGCAGGTCCGTCGTCACCGCCTCGCAGGCGGCGACGACCTCCGGCCGGACCGGCCCGGGCCGCGGCGCGTCCAGCAACGTCGTGAACCAGTGCTCCGGCGGGTTCCGCCCCGCCGCGCGATGCCAGGTGATGCCCCGCAGGACCGACTCCGCGGCGGGCGGCAGACGCTCCGGCAGCGGGCGATCATCCAGCGTTCCCCAGATCGCCGACCACAGGCGCGCGACGGCCCAGGGGTTGTAGCCCCCTCCCCCCGTCACGATCAGCCGCGGCGCCGCCGCCGCGACCGCCCGGACGACGTCGAGATAGGCGAGGTTGGAGAGCGACAGCTTCGCCAGCGGGTCCTCCTCCAACGAGTCCGCGCCGCACTGCAGGACGATCCCCTGCGGTCGCAGGTGGCGGATGATCGGCAGCAACGCGTGATGCAGCACGTGCGCCGCTTCCGTGTCGTTGTAGCCCGGCGGCACCGGGATGTTCCGCGCATGGCCCCCGGCCCGGTCGTGCAGGCCGCCCGTCCGCGGCCACCGTCCCTCCTCGTGGATCGAGAGGGTGACGACGCGCGGATCGTCCGCGAACGCGACCTCCACCCCGTCCCCGTGATGCGCGTCGAGGTCGAGGTAGAGGAGGTTCGTCAGCCCGCCGTCCAGCCATTCCAGCAGCCCGAGGACGACGTCGTTGAAGTAGCAGAACCCGGAGGCACGGTCCCGCAGCGCGTGGTGCGTGCCCGCCCCGGGCACGTGGACCACCCCGCCACCGAGGGTCAGCCTTGCCGCGAGGATCGCGCCGCCGACGCCCGTCGCGGGCCGCCGGAACACCTCCCGGTAGACCGGGTTACCATGCGCCCCGATGTGGTGCCGCTCCCGGTCCTCCGGCGACACGGACTGCGTTGCCTCCGCGCGTTGCAGGGCGGCGACGTAGTCCGCGGTATGGAAGCGCGCGATCTGCGCCGCCGTCGCCCGCGGCGCTTCGAGGTAGCGCGCCGGGTCCACCCACCCGAGCGCCCGCAGCAGGTCCAGCGTGTTCGGCACCCGCTGGATGGAGAGCGGGTGCTTCGGACCGTAGGTCGAGCCCCGGTAGATCTCCGAGGCGACGAGGAGCGGCTTCTCCCGCCTCAGCGCGCGCGTTCCAGGATGGAGGCGTAGTTCGCCACCGCCGCCCCGCCCATGTTGAACACCCCCGCCAGGGTGGCGCCGGGCACCTGCATCCCCCCCGCTTCGCCGGCCAGTTGCATCGCGGCCATGATGTGCATGGACACGCCCGTCGCGCCGATGGGATGCCCCTTGGACTTCAGCCCGCCCGAGGGGTTCACCGGGAGCCGCCCGTCCTTCGCCACCGTCCCGTCCAGCACCACCCGCGCCCCCTGCCCTTCCGGCGCCAGCCCCATCGCCTCGTAATGGATGAGTTCGGCGATGGTGAAGCAGTCGTGCACCTCAGCGAAGGACAGGTCGCCCACCGACGTCCCGGCCGCCGCATGGGCCTGCCGCCACGCTTCCCGCGCGCCCTCGAAGCGGATGATGTCGCGGGCGGAGATCGGCAGCAGGTCGTTGACCTGAGCCGACGCGCGGAACCGGATGGCCTTTCCGAGGGTGGCCGCCGTCTCTCCATCCGCCAGCACGAGCGCCGCGGCGCCGTCGGAGACGAGGGAGCAGTCCGTCCGCTTCAGCGGCCCCGCCACCACCGGGTTCCGGTCGGACACCGCCCGGCAGAAGTCGTAGCCCAGGTCCTTCCGCATCTGCGCGTAGGGGTTCTCCACCCCGTTCCGATGGTTCTTCGCGGCGATCGCCGCGAGAGCGTCGGACTGGTCGCCGTGCCGCTGGAAGTAGGATTCCGCGATCCGCGCGAAGACGCCGGCGAAGCCCGCGGGGATGCCGTCCTCCTCCCGCCGGTAGGCGCAGCCGAGGAGGATGTCGCCGACCTGCGCGCCCGGCACCGCGGTCATCTTCTCCACCCCGATCACCAGCGCGACGCGCCCGCGGCCGGCGGCGATGTGGTTCATCCCCGCGTGGATCGCAGCGGAGCCGGTGGCGCAAGCGTTCTCCAGCCGCGTCGCCGGCTTGAAGCGCAGTTCCGGCAGCGA
The DNA here is from genome assembly GCA_964263755.1 of Roseomonas sp. Classification (GTDB taxonomy): domain Bacteria; phylum Pseudomonadota; class Alphaproteobacteria; order Acetobacterales; family Acetobacteraceae; genus Roseomonas. Next base: position 4,526 of record CAXVWQ010000156.1, read on the forward strand.
CTGCATGACGAGGGAGGAGGGGAAGTCCTGCTTCCCGAAGCCGCCGTTGAAGTGGCCGACGAAGATGGCGTCCACGTCGCCCGGGGCGATGCCCGCATCCGCGATGGCGGCGCCGGCGACGCGGGCGATGAGCGCCTCCGCGTCCGGGGAGTCCTCCAGCCTGCCGAAGGGGGTGTGGGCCCAGCCCACGATGCAGGTGCCCTCGTCGCCGGTGCCGGTCATGCGCGCGTTCTCCTCGATCCCACAGATAGGCGGCCCGGGCCGGGCCGGCGAGGTCGGCGCCACACCGACGAATCCCCGTCGCGCGAGCGGTTCCCCGACCGGCCGGTCAGTCCACCGTGGCCCCGCTCTCCCGCACCGCGACCGCCCAGCGCGCGATGTCGGCCTGATGCACCTCCCGGAATGCCGCGGGGGTGGTGGCCGTCGGCGGCACGATCCCCTGGTTCTCCACGAGCCACGTACGGAAGGCCGGCTCCGCGATGATCCGGTTGATCTCGGCGTTCATCCGCATCTGGATCGCCTCCGGAAGCCCGGGCGGGGCGAGGACGCCGTACCACGTGCTGCTCTCGAAGCCCGGCAGGTCGCAGGCCTCAGCGATGGTCGGGACGTTCGCCACCGCCGGCACCCGCCCCGCGGTGGTCACGCCGAGCGCCCGCACGTTCCCGCCCTGCATCATCCCGATCGCCGGCCCGACTTGGTTGAAGAAGATGTCCACGTCCCCGTTGAGGAGGGAGGTGACCGCCATCGGCTGCCCCCCGAACGGTACGTGCAGCAGGTCCACCCCCGAGGCCCGCGCGAACCGCGCGCCGGCGAGGTGCGTCGAGGCCCCGTTGCCCGTGGAGGCGTAGGAGAACGCCCCCGGGCGCGCCTTCGCCGCGGCGATCAGGTCCGCACAGGTCCGCCAATCCGGGTGCCGCGCCCCGTTCACCAGCAGGATGTTCGGCACGTCTCCCAGGTGCGCGATGTGCGTCACGTCGCGGAACACGTCGAAGCCGATGCTGCGGTAGAGCGCCGCATTGATGGCGTGGCTTCCCGCCGTCGCCAGGAGGAACAGGTATCCGTCCGGCCGCGCCCGGGCGACGAGGCCGGAGGCGATGTTGCCGCCGGCGCCGACGCGGTTGTCCACCACCACCGGCACGCCGAGGGCGCGCGACAATGGTTCCGCCAGCCGCCGCTGGTAGAGGTCCACGCCCGAGGAGTTCGGGAAGCCGCCGAGGAGGGTGATCGGGCGGTTCGGCCAGGGGGCGTCCTGCGCCGCGGCGCGCCCGGCGGGGAGACCCAGGGCGAGGAGGGCGAGGATCGGGAGAAGGGCGCGACGCATGAGTGACTCCACTCCGGGGATCCCGACCCTAATCGCGTTCGCCGCAGCGCGGAAACCGCCGACCCCCCTGCCCCGCCGTGTCGGCAGGCCTATCCTGCCGGCGACTCGCGGAGGTTCCCATGGCCAGCACCATCGCGCGCGGCGGCAAGGCCATCTATGGCGCCGCCCTCGGAATCCTCATGCTCGAAGCGCGCTTTCCCCGCATCCCCGGCGACATGGGCAACGGCGAGACCTGGCCCTTCCCCGTGCTGTTCCGCGTGGTGCGCGGCGCGTCGCCGGAGAAGGTCGTCCTCGGCGGCGCGAGCGGTCTGCTGCCGGACTTCATCGAGGCGGCGCAGGACCTCGTCCGCCTCGGCGCCGAGGGGATCACCACCAACTGCGGCTTCCTGTCGCTGTTCCAGGCGGAGATGGCGGAGGCGGTCGGCGTGCCCGTCGCGACGAGCAGCCTCATGCAGGTGCCCTGGGTGCAGGCGACGCTGCCGCCGGGGAAGCGCGTGGGGGTGGTGACGGTCTCGCGGGCCAGCCTGACGGAGGCGCACCTCCGCGCCGCGAACGTGCCGGCGGACATCCCGATGGAGGGAACCGAAGGCGGCCGCGAGTTCTTCCGCGTCCTCATCAAGGCCGAGAAGGACGACATGGACATCGCGCTGGCGGAGGCCGACGTCCTCGACGCGGGCCGCCGGCTGGTCGAACGGCACCCGGAGGTCGGGGCCATCGTGCTGGAGTGCACGAACATGCCGCCGTACGCCGCCGCGCTGCGCGCCGAAGTGGGGCTGCCGGTCTACGACATCCACGCGATGATCACCTGGTTCCACGCGGGCCTGCGGCCACGACGCTTTCCGGCACCCTGAAACCCGGCACCCTGAAACGACGAACGCCCCGGCCGTTCCCGGCCGGGGCGCCCCGATCACCTCGATGCGGCGATCACTCGTCCTTCATGCTCACGGCCTGCCGGCCGCGCTGCCCGTCGCACACGTCCAGCGCGACCTTCTGGCCCTGCTGCACGTCCTGCACGCCGGCGCGCTGCAGCACGGAGGAATGCAGGAACACGTCCTGGCCGCCATCCTCCGGCGTCACGAAGCCGAAGCCGCGGACCTGGTCGAACCACTTGACGGTGCCCTGCACCGCGTAGGTCGGCCCGCCCTCGTCGCCCCGGTTGAAGTCGCGACGCGGGGGCGGCCGGTCGCCGAAGCCACCACCGCCGCCACCGAAACCGCCGCGCGGCGGGCCGCCGAAGCCACCGCCACCGCCGCCCCCGTAGCCGCCGCCAGCGCCACCGCCGACGCCGCCGCGCGGCGGGCCGCCGAAGCCGCCGCCACCGCCGCCGAAGCCACCGCCACCACCACCACCGAAGTCACGACGCGGCGGGGGACGATCCCCGAAGCCGCCACCACCGCCGCCGCCGACGTCCCGGCGCGGCGGGCGATCCCCGAAGCCGCCGCCACCGCCCATGCCACCGCCGCCGCCCATGCCGCCGGGACCCGGCTTCAACTCGACGATG
>CAXVWQ010000157.1:0-3141 GCA_964263755.1 Roseomonas sp.
CGGACCAGCTCCAGCAGCCCCAGCCCGGTGACGCCGACCACGCGCAGCAGCGGATCGCCGCCCGCCACCCGTCGCAGCGCCGGCAGCGCCGCCGCGCGCGACCTCACCGTGCCGCCCGCGAGGTCCAGCAGGATCGCGCCCGCGAGGTGCCGCAGCCCGACCTGCCGCACCGCCTCGACGATCGCCGCCTCGTTCGTCGCGGCCGCCGCGGCCGGGCCGGTATCCACGTCGATCGCGACGAGGGCCGCCGTCGGCTGGATCAGCAGCCGCCCGCCGCCGGGGAGCGGCACGACCGGGTCGGAGAGGGCGTCGAAGGCCGCCTCCGTCGCCTCGTCGAAGGCGCGGGGCACCGCCCGCACGCGCTCGCCGAGGGCGCCGCGGAGCCGTGCCGCCTCCGCCGCCGGTTCTGCCTCCAAGAAGGCGTCCGGTTGGGCCGCGGCCAGACGCAGCGCGGCGTCCGGGCCGCGCGCCAGCAGCCGGGGCGGCCCGCCACGCGGGGCGTCGGACTCCGCGAGCGCGAGGCGCGGCCCCTTGCCTCCCTGGGCCGCGCGGGTGACGCGGACGGGGAGGTAGGTTCCCTCCGTCGCGCCCGCGCTGCCCGCGGTGTCCGGCAGGAAGCCCGTCGCGCCGCCCTCCAGCGCCACGAAGGCGGCGGACATCCCCGCCGCCCGCGCCGCCACGCGCCCCATGTGCAGGTCGCCGATGCCGCCGGGTGCGGAGGGCCGCTCGACGAAGGCCGCCTCCAGCCGCCCGTCCCGCACGAGCGCCACGCGCCGTTCGCCGGGCGAGGCTTGGACGAGGATGCGGGGCGTCAGGGCCGCAGCCATCCCACGCCCCGCAGCAGCTGCGCCGTCTCGAACAGCGGCAGCCCGACGACGTTGGAATGGCTTCCCGACAGGAAGCGCACGAAGGCCTCGGCGGAGCCCTGGATGGCGTAGCCGCCGGCCTTGCCCGCCCATTCGCCGGCCGTGAGGTAGGCCTCGACCTGCCTCTCCGTCAGTTGCTGGAAGGCGAGGATCGTCGTCACCGACCGCGTCCGCAGCCGCCCGTCCGGCGCGACGGTCGCGACCCCCGTGGTGACGCGGTGGCGTCGCCCGGAGAGGAGGCGCAGGAACCGCCCCGCCTCCGCCGCGTCCGCCGGCTTGCCGAGGATGCGCCGCCCGACGCCGACGACGGTGTCCGCCGCGAGGACGAGGCAGCCCGGCGCCCCGGCCGCCACCGCAAGGGCCTTCTCCCGCGACAGGCGCTCGGCCAGCCGGCGCGGCAGTTCGGCCTTGCGCGGCGTCTCGTCGAGGTCGGCGGGGCTCACGCGGTCCGGCACCACCCCGATGCGCGCGAGCAGTTCCAGGCGGCGCGGCGAGGCGCTGGCGAGGACGAGCGGCGGACCCGTGGCGGGGCCGTCGGGCGCGGCGCCCGGGGCGATCACTTGAAGCGGCCGGTCACTTGAAGCGGCCGGTTACTTGAAGCGGAAGGTGATCCGGCCCTTCGACAGGTCGTAGGGCGTCATCTCGACGTTCACCCGGTCCCCCGCCAGCACGCGGATGCGGTTCTTGCGCATCTTCCCGGAGGTGTGGGCGAGAACCATGTGCTCGTTGTCGAGCTTCACGCGGAACATCGCGTTCGGCAGCAGTTCAGTGACCTGGCCACTGAACTCGATCATGTCTTCCTTGGACATCAGGCCTCGTATCGTGTCGGGGGTGTCGTGGCGGAAGGCCGCGCCCGGACGGGGCGGCGGCGGATCCGGATGGGGTGGGGCGCGGACACGCGCCCAGGCCCCGGGTCACCCCAGGCGGACACGGCAGGTGAACGCGGCGGGAACATGATGATCCGGCCGCCCCGGGTCAAGGAAACTCGTCGCGCGGGGGTGTCAGGCGGGCGGGGTGGGGCCTTCCGGCCACCAGTCGCCGAGGACCTGTTCGACGGTGTGGGGGCGGGGGGCGAGGGCGGCCTGGGCAACGCCGATCGTCTCACCATGGTCGGCCATGGCCGCGAGGGCACTCCCTACGGCCCCCGCTGCTTCGTCCGTCACGGCATCCACGGCGGCGCGTCGCAGGGACGGACTGGCCCTGATGCTCCGCGCGATCGCGCGGCGGGCCTCGCGGACCGTGGCCCGCCACCCCGGCCGCGGGCCCGGAGCGGGCGAGAACTCCAGTTTGACCAAGTGCTCGATGATCGTCGCGACCTCCGCCTCGACCTCCTGGCGGTCACGTCGCCCCAACGACTCGATCTCCTCGGCCAGGTTCCCGTAATCCAGGGCTTGCGCCGACCCGGTCGCGCGCAGGGCCGCGGCCTGGGCCACGGTCCAGGCGTGGAAGTCCCGCTCGTAGAGCGTCGCCGCCTCGGTGGCGGCCGTCATGCCGTCGGCCATCGGTGCCTCCGCGGGGGAGTATAGGAGGCCGGGGCCGGCGCCGCCACGACGCCGCTCACCCACCGATCCGGTCCGCGATGCTCCGCGCGTGCGCCTCCAGACCCTCCGCCCGCGCCAGCGCCACGGCGGCGGGGCCGATGGCGCGCAATCCCCGTTCCTCCGCCGCGATCCAGGTGGTGCGCTTGAGGAAGTCGTACACCGACAGGCCGGAGGCGAAGCGGGCGGTGCGCCCGGTCGGCAGCACGTGGTTCGGGCCGGCGACGTAGTCCCCCAGCGCCTCCGGGCACCAGGGCCCGAGGAAGGCGGCCCCGGCGTGCCGGATGCGGGCGAACAGGGCGGCCGGGTCGGCGGTCATCACCTGCAGGTGTTCCGGCGCCAGCCGGTCGGTGAGGGCGACGCCCTCATCCCAGTCGCGCACGAGGATGACCGCGCCGTGGCGCCGCCAGGACTCCCCCGCGATGGCGGCGCGCGGCAGGGCCCGCAGCGCGTCCTCCACGGCGCCGGCCACCGCATCCGCCAGGGCCGCGGACTCCGTGACGAGGATGGCTTGCGCGGCCTCGTCGTGCTCCGCCTGGGCCAGCAGGTCCATCGCCACCCGCGCCGCGTCCTGCGCGCCGTCCGCCAGGACCACCACCTCCGACGGCCCGGCGATGGAATCGATCCCGACGCGGCCGAACACCGGCCGCTTGGCCTCCGCCACCCAGGCGTTGCCGGGGCCGGTCACCTTGTCCACCGGCGCGATGCTCGCGGTGCCCCAGGCGAGCGCCGCGACG
>CAXVWQ010000158.1:0-2538 GCA_964263755.1 Roseomonas sp.
CGGGACGCCCTGCCCGCGGCGGCGGCCGCGGCCTGGCTCTCCGCCTGCCGTGCGCGGATCGGCCGCCTGGAACGGGTCAGCCTGCCGACGATGGCGACCCGCCGGGACGGCCTCTTCGTCGCCTACCTCCCGGCCGGGCCGACGGACATGGTCCTGGCGCTGGACGCGGAAGGGCAGGTGACCTTCTGGAGCCTCGGAAGCGCGGGCCGGGGCTGCGCGCTGGGGGTGGCGTCGTAGGGCGGGGTCAACCCTCCCCGGGCCAGGTGCCTTCGGACCATTCTCGGGCGCCGTGGATGACGTGGAGGATCACGATCTCCTCGCCGCGCCGGCCCGGTAGAATCTCGTAGGCGATGATGTACGGAAGGCGCGGAACCACTTTCTCGAAGGTGCCCGCGACACGCCCCGGACGTCCTGTCGGAATATGCCCGAGCGCCGAGGCCGCTTCCTCGATCCGCAGGGCGATGCGGTAGGCCGCATCCGGGTTCTCGTCCCTGACGTAACGGACGATGCCCTTGAAGTCCTGCCGTCCCGCATCGGACCAGACGACGCGCCTCAAGGCTCGGCCGGCGCCTTTCCAACAATGTCCCAGACCTCCCGCATGACCTCCTCGTGCGGCGTCACGCGACCGGCCCGGGCGTCGGCCATGCCGCGCTCGATGGCGTCCAGCGTTCGCATTTCCCGCGCCACGTAATCCGTGATGGCCTCGGCGGCGAGCGCCTCCGGCGTCCGGCCCATCTTGGCGGACAGCGCGTCGAGCGCTGCTCCCATGTCCTCCGGGATCCGCACCATCACCCCGCCATCCGGCATCGCGGCCTCCTCGCTCACCGCCCGGAGGATGGTCCCCGACGGCCCCCCGGACAAGCGCGCCCTCACCCCCGCCGCCGCAGCGCCCGCAGCTCGCCGAGCCGCAGCCCGCCCGTCAGGTGCGCCACCCCGAAATACGTCGCCAGCCCCGCGACGACGTAGAGCGCCAGCATCGCCAGCCGCGCCGTCCCGCCCTCCGGCGCGCCGGTGACCAACCGCAGCACGACGAGCACGAAGGCCATCGCCAGCACCGCCACCCACAGCCGCGGCACGCGACGCCGCAGCCGCCGGTCCGCGTGCCACATCCCCCGCCGCCGCAGCTGCCACGCCAGCAGCGCCGCGTTGGCCCAGGCCGAGATGGAGGTCGCGAGCGCGATCCCGACGTGACCGAGGAACGGCGTCAGCGCGAGGTTGAGCGCGAGGTTCAGCCCCACCGCCGCCAGCCCGATCTTCACCGGCGTCGCCGTGTCGCCGCGCGCGAAGAATCCCGGCACGAACGCCTTCACCAGCACGAAGGCCGGCAGCCCGAAGGCGTAGGCGATGAGCGCCGGCACCGTCGCGGCGGTGGCTTCCGGCCCGAAGGCCCCGCGCTCGAACAGCGCCGCGATGATCGGCCACGCCAGCACCGCCTGCGCCGCCGCCGCCGGGAGCGCCAGGGCGAGCGACAGCTCCACCGCCCGGTTCATCGTCCGGTGCGCCGAGAGCGGCAGCCCCGACCGCAGCTGCTTCACGAGCAACGGCAGCATCGCCGTCCCGATCGCCGCCCCGATCACGCCGAGCGGCAGCTGCCCGATCCGGTCGGCGTAATACAGGTAGGACACCGCCCCCGCCGGCAGGAGCGACGCGATCACCACGTCCACCGCGAGATTGATCTGCGTCACCCCCGCCCCGATCAGCCCCGGCCCCATCTTCCGCAGCACCTCCCGCACCTCCGGCGCGAGGGAGGGCCGCGACACGATCCGCAGCGGCATCCCCGCCCGCGCCGCCGCCCACCACACCAGCCCGAGTTGCGCGACGCCGGACGCCGTCACCCCCCAGGCCAGCGCGTGCCCCGGCGTGGCGACGAACGGCGTCAGCGCGAACAGCGACCCCATGGAGAGCAGGTTGAACAGCACCGGCGCCCCCGCCGCCGCCGCGAACCGCCCCAGCCCGTTCAGCACGCCGGAGATGAGCGCCGTGAGGCAGATGAACACGAGATAGGGAAAGGTGATCCGCGTCATCTCGACCGCGAGCGAGAACCGCAGCCCCTCATCCACGAACCCCGGCGCCAGCACCCGCAGCACCCACGGCATGAACAGGATCGAAACCCCCGCCAGCACCGTCAGCCACAAGGTCATCAGCGTCGCCATCCGCTCCGCCAGCGCCCGCGCCGCCTCCGCCCCGTGGAGGGTCAAGGTCGCCGCGAAGGCCGGAACGAACGCCGCGTTGAACGCCCCCTCCCCGAACAACCGCCGAAACAGATTGGGCAGCTTCAACGCCACGAAGAACGCGTCCGCCACCGGCCCCGCCCCGAGAAACCCCGCGATCAGCATGTCCCGCGCGAACCCGAGCACCCGCGACGCCAGCGTCCAGACCCCGACCGTGAGAACCCCGCGCATCATGATCGCCGGCTTCCTGCCGCCGCGGTGAGACGGGTCGCTTCCCGGGGAGGTCGCGCGGGCTGCCCCGGAGAAGGGCTTTGCCCTCCTCCGGACCTCCACCCACCAGGGGGCAACGGCCCCCTGGACCGCGTTC